>DASWFN010000201.1:0-9724 GCA_036394215.1 Candidatus Limnocylindria bacterium | reverse complement strand
TACGGCCTGCGGAATCCGTGGCGCTTCTCGTTCGACACCGAGACCGGTGCGCTCTGGCTCGCCGACGTGGGGCAGAACGCGTGGGAGGAGATCGATCTCGTGGCGCGCGGCGCGAACTACGGCTGGAACATCATGGAGGCGACGCACTGCTACAACGCCGCGCGCTGCGACCAGACCGGTCTGACGTTGCCGGTCGCCGAGTACGGGCACGACCTCGGCTGCTCCGTCACCGGCGGCTTCGTCGACCGCGGCGCCGTTCCGGACCTGCGCGGCGTCTACATCTACGGCGACTACTGCAGCGGTCGCATCTGGGGCCTGCGCTACGAGGGCGGCCGGGTGATCGCGCAGGCCCAGATGGCGACGTCCGGCTTCTCGATCGGCTCGTTCGCGCAGGACCGCGCCGGCGCCGTCTACGTGCTGCAGTACGCCTCTTCCGGCGGGATCTACAAGATCACGCGCTAGGCCTGTCGAAAAGGCGGCCGGCCATTCGATGTATGAATGAGGCCCTCGCGTCCGATCCGACAATGACGCGGGCCATCCGGTGACATGGAGACGAAGATGCGCGTGATGATCCTGGCAAAGGAAGGCGAGCAGAGCAGGTCAGCGACGCCCCCGAGCCCGCAGGCGATGGCGGACCACCAGAAGTTCAACGAGGAGCTGATCAAGGCCGGCGTGGTCGTCGCCTCCGGCCGGCTTGCCCCGACCGCCCAAGCCAAGCGCGTCCAGTTCGATGCGAAGAAGCGCACCGTCATGGACGGGCCGTTCGCGGAGAGCAAGGAGATGGTGGCCGGATACTGGCTCTGGCAGGTCCGCTCTCTTGACGAGGCGATCGAGTGGCTCAAGCGGGCCCCCTACGAGGGCGGGACCTTCGAGATCCGCGAGGTCGCCCAGCACGAGGGCGCATAGGGAGCGCTTGCGACGGTAGCCACCGACGACGCGTATCGCGCGATCGAAGCGATCTGGCGGATCGAGTCAGCCCGGCTGATCGCCGGGCTGACCCGTCTCGTCGGGGATATCGGGACAGCCGAAGAGCTGGCGCAGGACGCCCTGGTCGCCGCCCTGGAGCAGTGGCCCGTCTCCGGCGTGCCGGAGAAGCCGGGAGCGTGGCTGATGGCAACCGCGAAGCATCGCGCGATCGATCTCATCCGCCGCCGCCAGACGCTCGAACGCAAGCACAGCGAGCTGGGACGCGACCTCGGGCGGGATCGGGATGCGAACGACCTGGACGCCGCGATCGACGAAGACGTCGGCGACGATCTCCTCGGCCTCATCTTCATGGCGTGCCATCCGGTCCTGTCGACGGACGCACGCGTCGCGCTCACCCTTCGGGTGCTCGGTGGTCTCACGACCGAGGAGATCGCGCGCGGGTTCATCGTCCCCGTCTCGAGCATCGCCCAGCGCATCGTCCGCGCGAAGCGGACCCTCGCCGAGGCACACGTCCGGTTCGAGGTCCCCGGCGGGTCGGAGCGCGCGGCGCGTTTGGCGTCGGTCCTCGAGGTGCTCTACCTGATCTTCAACGAGGGGTATGCCGCGACCGCCGGTGACGACTGGGTCCGGCCCGCGCTGTGTGAAGAAGCGGTGCGTCTGGGGCGCATCCTGGCCGAGCTCGTCCCGGCCGAGCCGGAGGTCCACGGGCTCGTCGCGCTCATGGAGCTGCACTCGTCACGGCTGCGTGCACGCGTCGGACCGGCCGGGGATCCGATCCTCCTGCTCGATCAAGACCGGACCCGCTGGGACCAGCTGCTCATCCGCCGCGGCCTGGCGGCGCTCGAGCGCGCCGAGCAGCTCGGTGGCGCCATGGGTCCCTACGCACTGCAGGCGGCGATCGCCGCGTGCCATGCGCGGGCGACGATCGCGGCCGAGACCGACTGGCCGCGCATCGTGGCGCTGTACGACGCGGTCGCGCAGCTCGCGCCGTCGCCGGTGATCGAGCTCAACCGGGCGGTCGCCGTTGGCATGGCGTTCGGTCCAGCTGCCGGCCTCGAGCTGGTCGACGCGCTCGTTCCCGAGCCATCGCTCAGGGCGTATCACCTGCTGCCGGCGGTCCGTGGCGATCTCCTGCGGAAGCTGGGCCGGTCGCGCGAGGCACGCGTCGAGTTCGAGCGCGCCGCGTCGCTGACGGAGAACGCGCGGGAGCGCGAGCTCCTCGAGAGACGGGCCGCCGAGTGCGCCGCGGAGGGGATGAGCGGCTAGGCGCGGAAGCGGATGACCGCCCCTGGCTACGCCGTCGGCACGAACTTCAGCGAGATCGAGTTCACGCAGTGCCGCGTGTTCTTCGCGGTGAGCCGCTCGCCGACGAAGACATGACCGAGGTGCCCGCCGCAGGCGGCGCACTCGATCTCGACGCGCTGGCCGTCGGGGTCCGGTAGCCGACGGACCGCCCCCGCGATCTCTTGATCGAACGAGGGCCAGCCGCAGCCGGAGTTGAACTTCGCGTTCGACACGTAGAGCGGCGTGTCGCACCGCCGGCAGACGTAGGTGCCTTCGGCGAAGAAGTCGTCGTACTCGCCGGTGAAGGGATACTCGGTCCCTTTGTCGACGATGACGCGCTTCTCTTCCGGCGTGAGCGGGTTCAGCGCCTTCATGCCTCACATCTTCTCACGCCGCTGACCGGATACTTGCCGGATGCGCGTTGGGATCCAGCTCCCCGAGGTCGAGCGCGAGGTGCGCTGGCCGGAGATCGCCGCGATGGCCCGGGCCGCGGAAGAGGCCGGCTTCACGTCGATCTGGGTCGGCGATCACCTGCTCTATCGCGGCGACGGCCGCCCCGATCGCGGGCCGTGGGACGCCTGGACGCAGCTGGCCGCGCTGGCCGCGATCACGCAGCGTGTGCAGCTCGGGCCGCTCGTCGCCGCGACCGCGTTCCATCCGCCCGGCCTGCTCGCGCGGATGGCAGCGTCGATCGACGAGCTGAGCGGAGGCCGGTTCGTCTTCGGCATCGGCGCCGGCTGGAACGAGGCCGAGTTCCGCGCGTTCGGACTGCCGTTCGACCACCTCGCGTCACGCTTCGAGGAATCGTTCGAGATCGTGCACCGGCTGCTCGCGGGCGAGGTCGTGACCTTCGCCGGTGAGTTCCACCGCGTCGAGGGCGCGGTCCTGCTGCCGCCGCCGGCGCGGCGCGTCCCGCTGATGATCGGCAGCAGCGGTGCGCGCGTGCTCGCCGCGAGCCTCCCGCATGTGGACGCGTGGAACATCTGGTTCTCGATCTACGGCAACACGCCGGAGGGCTTCGCCGCGCGGAACGCCGAGGTGGACGCCGCGTGCGCGCGCGCCGGCCGCGATCCGCGGACCGTGCGGCGCTCGGCGTGCGTGCTGGTCAGGGTGGGCGCGGGCGGCGAGCGTCCGCACGATGTTCCTCCGGTGCCGGCGGCGCGTCTCGACGCCCATCTGCGGGAGCTCGCGGACGCGGGCGCGGACGAGGCGATCCTCGTGATCGACCCGGTCACCGAGCGCTCGGTGCGGGAGCTGGCTTCGCGCATCCCGCGATGACCGGGTCCGCGGAGGACTAGCGTTGTGCCGATGAGCCCGACCAACGGTCCCGCGCAGGCGGATCTCGACCGCATCGCCGCCGATCTGCGGGTGTTCGACACGAACGGGATCGAGAGAGCGGCATGGGGCTGGGATCGTCACGAGCGGCGCGGCCTCGATGCGTATCACGCCGCGGAGCGCGCCGCGCTCGCGGCGATCGAGAAGCGCGATCTCGGTCCGCGCTGGGAGGAATTCCGGCGGGCGCTGTTCGGTCTCACCGAGGCGCCGGGCGCGCTCGTCAATTGGAAAGCCCGTCACGGCCAGCTCGGGCACAAGGCCGAGAGCGCGGCGTTCGGCGCGGCGCTCGGCCTGTTCGCCCGCAGCGAGCTCACGCGCGACCAGTACGCAAGCCTCGTCGAGCCGATGGCCGAAGCGCTTCCCTGGCTCCTCCCGGATCATCCACCCGCGGCCCGTCCGCCTGGCTAGGCAGACCGCGCGCGTGACGAGCCCCTGGGGTCCGCTCCCGTACGCCGAGTGGCGTGAGACCCGCGACACGCTGCACATGTACACGCAGGTACTCGGCAAGCTCCGCCTCGCGCTGAGCCCGTTCGAGCCCCAGTGGATGAACGTGCCGCTCTACGTGACCGCGCGCGGGCTGACCACGTCACCGCTGCCGATCGGCGCGCGGACGCTCGAGGGCGATCTGGACTTCTTCGACAACGTCCTCGAGCTCCGGTCGAGCGACGGTCGCATCGAACGACGGGTGCTCGGCGGATCGGTGGCGGACTTCTATCGCGACGTGATGGCCGCGCTCGCGCGGCTCGGCGTCGAGGTGAAGCTTTCGGTCGTCCCATCAGAGGTCAGCGACCCGATCCCGTTCCCCGACGACCGGACCCATCACACCTATGACCCGACTCAAGCGCTCCGGTTCTGGCAGGTGCTCGCGGCGATCGACAGCGTCCTGCGCGAGCACCGCGCGGGCTTCCGCGGGCGGACGCCACCGGTGTGCTTCTTCTGGGGCAGCTTCGATCTCGCGGTGGTGCGGTTGTCCGGCACGCCCGCGACCCCACCGCCCGGCGCGGGCGTCATCCAGCGGTACGGTGGGAACGCCGAGCAGGTCTGCGCGGGCTGGTGGCCCGGCGACGAGCGCTACCCGGATCCGGCGTTCTACGCGTACGCGTACCCGAAGCCCGCCGGCATCGAGCGAGCCGCCATCGCCCCGGCCGGGGCCGCGTGGAACACCGCCATCGGCGAGTTCGTGCTGCCGTATGCGGTCGCGCAAGCGTCGGCCGATCCACGCGCGACGATCCTGGAGTTCCTCCGCGACACGTACGAGGTCGGTGCGCGGATGCTCGAGTGGCCCGCAGACCTAACGGAGATCGACGCGCCCTCCTAGAACGGCTTGCAGCTCGCTCCGGTGCCGGACTCACTGCCGGGGTACGCGCAGACGAGGGTGCCGCCCGGCCACGTGATCGTCAGCGTCACGGTGACCTCGGAGTGATTCGTCGTCGCAGCGCACGGCGGATGCGGATGGCTCCAGGTGAATGTGAGCGCTTGCGAGGCGGAGCCAGCCGGCACGCTGACCTCGGAGGTGCCGCTCGAGGTGCCGCAGTTCGGTCCGGCCCAGTGATAGCTCCACGCGTTGCCGCCCGGCGTGATGGTCGACGTGTACGTCGTTGAGAAGGCGGACTGGACGAAGCTCGCCTTGATCGGGTCGGCGAGCAGGGGCGCGTTCAGGCGTGGCGTCGGCGTCGCGGCATTCTGCGTCGTCGGGGCCTGCGTGACGGCGAACGCCACGCCTACGGCGACCAGCGCGCCGCCGACAGCAACCGGGATCTTCCACGACGTTCCGCCGCCCGGCGGGCTGGTCGGGATCGCTCCCGGCGGCACGATCGCGGGGCCCGGCGGCGCCGGCGCGGGAATGCCCTGCATTGGGATGTATCGCGGGACCTCCGCGATGTCGCCGCCGCGCGGTCCGCCACCGACGGGTGGTGGCGGAGGCTGGGTCCCGTCGCCACGGATGAACGAGTCGGTCACCGGTACGCCGGTGGACGTCGGATGCGCCGTGAGCCAGCGCGTCGCGATCCCGCCCAGCCCCATGACGCCCTTGATGCTGTCCTGCGGGCCGGTGACGTTGACGCCGGTGATGTCGGCGACCGCTTGGAGCGCCTTCCGCCCGTTCTTCCCCGCGCCGAAGCGGCAGACCCGGAACTCGATGACGCCCTCCGGGCAGAACCGCCCGCGGAGCCGTCCGAGCTCGTCGCGAACGCTCTGCGCGATGGGATCCTTCGTGCCGCCGTCGATGACCTCGCTGCCGGTGAGGTCGTTGTCGAAACCCATGAAGCCATCCGCCCCGACCGAGCCGTGGCTGCAGATGATCAAGCGGCCGATGCACTGGCCCGGCTTCAGCTGCCCGAGCGCCTGATCGACCATGTCCTTGACGCCCGTGGTCGAGCTGCCCCATTCGAGCCAGGTGCCACCCGATACGTCGGTGGTCACGAACGTCATGTCGACCGGATCGGGCATCGCGCCGAATTGTGACAGCAGGCGCCGTCAGCGGGCTGCCGGCAGCTCCACGACGAACGTCGCGCCGCCGCCGGGCGTCTCTGTCACGCCGATGCGTCCACCATGCGTCTCGACGATCGTGCGCGCGAGCGCGAGACCGAGACCCGCGCCGCCCCCCGACGCGGTCACGCCGCGATGGAACCGCTCGAAGACCTGCGGCCGCTCCTTGAGCGGGATGCCGGGGCCATGGTCGGCGACGCTCACGCGGGCCATCCCGTCGCGCGCGGCCGCGTCGAGCTCGATCGCGGTGCCCGCGGGCGCGTACCGCAGCGCGTTGTCGAGCAGGTTGTCGAAGACCCGCTCGAGCCCGCCCTCCTGATCGGTCACGACGACCCCGTCATCCACCCGCGCCTCGATCCGGACGCCACGCTCGGTCGCGCGCGCGGCGAAGCGGTCCGCGGACGCACGCAGCAGCTCGCCGATCCAGATGCGCTCCGAGCTCGCCGGCGCGGAGCGCGCGTCGGCCCGCGCGAGGACCAGCAGGCCGTCGACGATGCGCGACATCCGCGTCGCTTCGGATTCGATCCGCGCGATCGTGGCCCGATGGTCCTCCGTTGACCGCGAGCGTTCGAGGCTGAGGCTCGCGTCGGCGAGGATCGTCGCGATCGGCGTTCGCAGCTCGTGCGACGCGTCGCCGGTGAATCGGCGCTGCTGCTCGACCGCGGCGCGGACCCGCTCGAGCATCGCGTCGAGCGTCCGCGCGAGCCGGCCGAGCTCGTCGTCCCGCAGGTTCCGCGGCGCGAGCCGGCGAGACAGATCGGTCGCGCTGTACTCCTCGGCGGCGCGGCGCAGCTGCTCCACCGGGCGGAGCGCGCGATACGCGAGGAGATAGCCACCGAGGGCGGCGATCGCGACCGCGAGCGGGACCGTCACACCGAGGATGCCGAGCAGCTGGCGGACCGCCGCGTCGATGGGCGCGAGCGATCGCACCACGACGACCGTCGCGGCCTGCGTGCCGTTCTCGATCACCGGTACGGCGTTGATCCGAAGATGCTCGGAGCCGCTCGTCACCGACTCGGAGCGCGCGGCCACCGTCGCGGCGGCGAACGAGGCGATCGACGCGGCCGCCCGCGGCGGCGGCGCCGATGAATCGAGCAGCCTGCCCGACCGGTCGTACAGGCCGACGAACTCGCCGCCGGCGACGATCGACTCGTCGCCGGACTGGTTCTGCAGGGACAGACCGCCGCCATCCACCTGCACGCTCGTGACGACCTGCGCGGCGCGCGACGCGAGGTCGTCGTCCAGCTGGCGCTCCATCGCGCCCTGGAAGACCGTCACGAGCCCGATCGCGATCGCGCCCAGCGCCAACGCCAGCGTGACCACGTACCAGGCGGTCAGCCGGAGCCGGATGCTCATCGCCCAAACCTAGCCGTCGCGGAGCCGGTAGCCCACTCCGCGCACGGTCTCGATGGGACTGCGCTTGCCGCCGGTGAGCTGTCGCAGGCGCGCGATGTACACGTCGACCACGTTGGAGAGGCTGTCGTAGTCGCCATCCCACGAATGCTCCTCGATGGCGTTCCGCGTGACCGCGTCGCCCTTGCGCCGGAGGAGGTACTCGAGGACCGCGAACTCGCGGGGCGCGAGCTTGATCGGCTCGCCGGCGTATGTCGCGGTGTGGCTCGCGGGATCGAGCGAGACCTTTCCGGCGTTCAACACCGGCGTGCGCTCGGGCATCTGCCGGCGCACGAGCGCGCGGACCCGCGCGGCGAGCTCGGGGAACGCGAACGGCTTCACCAGGTAGTCGTCGGCACCCAGGTCGAGCCCTTCGACGCGATCCTCGATGGTGTCGCGCGCCGTGAGCATGAGGATCGGCGTGCGCAGTCCGTTCCGGCGCAGCTCCGCGGCGACCTGCGCGCCGTCGCCGTCGGGCAGCCGCCGGTCGAGGATGATCGCGTCGTACTCGTTCACCTGCGCGAGCTCGAGCGCCTGCGCCGAGGTGCCCGCGAGGTCGACCGCGTACGAGTGCTCGATCAGCCCTCGGCGGACGACATCGGCGAGCCGCGCCTCATCCTCGACGAGAAGCAGCCGCATCGCATGCCGATCGTACGCGGGGGTGTGAGCGGCGAGCCGGTCGCCAGGACCGGCCCGCCGCTCGTGGCATGGAGGAGGGAACGACGAGGGGACTGCAGGTCACTCGGTCTCGGCGCCTCCGGCCTCGACCGCGAGGATGGCGCCGTTGCCGGCGTCGACCTTCACTTCTTGCGCTGCCTTGTTCGCGTCGGTCAGCTGGACCTCCCAGACGACCGAACCGTTCTCGTCGCCGAGCGACGCCTTCTGGATCGTCGCGCCGGGGAACCTGGCGAGCGCCGCGTTCCGTGCGTCGGTCTCCGAGATCTTGGCGAGTGCCGCCAGCGCGGCCGACTCGTTCGCCTCGTTCACGTCGTTCTCACCGGTCGTGCCCTTGGGCGCCTGGATCGAACCGGTGTACGACGGCTCCTGCTTGTCGCTGCCCGACTCCGTCTTCGGGGACGACGCCGGCGGGGTGCTCGGCTTGGCTGACGGCGGCGGCGTCTCCGCGACCGCCGTTGTGCCGACCACGCCGAGTGCGAGGACGGTCGTGGTCGCGAGTGTTGCGATGGTCCGCTTGCGCATCTGTGCCTCCCGTGGCTTTTGCTGATCAGGAGGTTGCAGAGAGCAGATGAAGCGAAGATGAAGCCCCCGATCCGATGCTTCGAGCGCGTCACGTTCGCTTCATGCGCGAGGGCCATGTTTGACGCCGACCCTCAGAGAAAGGAGGCGATCAAAGAATGAAGACCCAGAAGAGATGGCTCATCGTTCCGATCACCGCCGCGATGCTCGCGATCGGAGCGATCGGGGGCTTTGCGGCGTACGCCGACACCACACCGCCGGCGACGCCGGCGGCGGAGCCCGCCGAGCCGACCACTCCGGAGACGGCCGAGGCCAACGAGCCTCAGCTGCCGGGTGGCGGTCACGCCGACGCGGACGGACAGAACGTCGACAACCAGTTCGACGGCGTCCAATAGCCGAACGGGAGGCTCGGTTCTCGAGCCTCCCGTCCGTCTTGGCTACGGAGTGTTCGTCGGCTGGGAGAAGCGGATGTGGTTGCCGAACGGATCGCGCAGCCCGCAGTCGATGCCGTACGGACGCTCCGTCGGCTCCTCGGTGAACTCGACGCCCCTCGCCTTCAGCTGCTCGTAGGTCCCGCGACAGTCGTCGGTCGTGAAGAACAGGTGCCCGCCCGACGCGCCCTTGCTGACCAGCTCGCGGACCTGCCCCGCGGTCTTGTCGTCCATGGCCGGCCGGCCCGGCGTCTCGAGCAGCACCTCGCGTGACGTGTCGCCGGGCACGCTGATCGTCAGCCAGCGCATGAAACCGAGGTCCGCGTCGGTGTGGACCTCCAGGCCGAGCTTGCCGACGTAGAAGTCCAGGGCCTGCTGCTGATCGAGGACGTAGATCGACGAGATCGCGAGTGCCTTGAGCATTTCATTTCCTCCAGGTGCCGCTTTCCGCGGGCTCTGTGCGGACGCTACCGGCGCGTCTTGCCGCCGGCTTCTCCAAAACTGCTCGGTCTCGTCCAGGCCATCGCGAAGCACGTCGGCACCGCGGCCACGCCCTTTCGCGCGCGGAACTCCGTCGGGGACTCGCCCACGATCTCGCGGAACGTGCGGCTGAAGGTCCCGAGGCTGGAGAACCCGACGTCCATGCAGATGTCGGTGACGTCGCGATCCGT
>DASWFN010000200.1:0-5900 GCA_036394215.1 Candidatus Limnocylindria bacterium | reverse complement strand
GACAGCGCGGTGCCGCAGCGTGCGCACCACGGCATCGAGCGATGGCCCTTGTAGAGCCAGCCGCGTTCCTGGCAGATCTTCAGGACGTTCCAGATGTGCGAGATGTTGTTGTCGTCGTACGTGAAGTACGAGTTCTCCCAGTCCATCCACTGACCGAGCCGGATGGACTGCCGCGTGATCGCGGCGGCAGAGCGATCGACCCGCGCGCGGCACGCATCGGAGAAGCGATCGATGCCGTATGACTCGATGTCGCGCTTGCTGTTCAGGTTGAGCTCGCGTTCGACCTGCACCTCGACCCAGAGACCCTGACAGTCGAAACCGTTCTGGTAGCGCTGGTCGTGGCCAAGCATCGCGTGATATCGCTGGAACAGGTCCTTGTACGTGCGCGACCACCCGTGATGGATGCCCATGGCCTCGACGTTCGCGGTGATCGGGCCGTCGAAGAAGGAGAAGTGCTCGCGTCCGGCGTTCTTGTCGCGGAGCGCGTCGAAGCTCTTCTCGCGCTCCCAGAGCTCGAGCACCTGATGATCGAGCTCGGGCAGATCGACACTCGAGCCCACCGCCGCGAATCTCGTCTTCTCGCTGACCACGATCCCTCCAGAAATACAGCGACCGTCCCACATGGGACGGTCGGTCGGACCGCGGTACCACCCAACTTCGACGCACGCCGTGCGTCGCGCTCGATCCCGCCTCTAACGGTGCGGCTCCGTCCGCGTCTAGTGGCTCCGTTGTGGAGCGTTCTTGCGGAGGCTCGGGGTCGATGGCCCCTCAGACGCCCTCTACGAGCAGTCTATCGGACGCGATCGCGTGTGGTCGGCCGTACGATCGAGACGGTGCACGTCGGACCGTTCTCGCACCTTCCCCGCCCGCTGACCGCGCCGATGCGCGACGAGCTCGCGGTCCTGTCGAAGCGCTTGGGCACACCGATCACGCGCGACGTCGCGCTGGACGACATCGCCTTCGATCCGGTGGGCAACCCGTCGCGGTTCGCCGAGGTGTGCATGGTCGTGCGCCGGCCGGCCGGGACGGTGCTCCTTTCGATCAAGACCTTCTATCCGCGCGGCGCGTTCCGCCTCCCGACGGGCGGGATCGACCGCGACGAGCCGATCCTCGAGGCGCTCATCCGCGAGACGAACGAAGAGACCGGACTGCTCCCGGAGCCGCGGCGGTTCCTCGCCGCGCTCACGTACACGGACGGGGCGGGCGGATCGCCGGTGTTCCATACCTTCGCGTTCCTCCTCGACGACGCCACCGGCGATCCGGTGACGCCGCTCGACGAGCACGAGCAGATCGAGTCGTACGTCGAGGCCGCGATCGACGAGCTGCCGCGCATCGCCGACCGGCTCGACCACATCCCCGCGGATGGGGCACCGGGGATCCCGAACTGGGACGCGTGGGGCCGGTTCCGCGCGCACGCGCACCGCGCGGTGTACGAGGCGCTGAGCAGCTGATGCGGGCGGCGGTCCTGCTGCTCGACGGCGACACGATCGCCCTGATCGAGCGCCTGCGCGGCGGTCTTCGCTACTACTTGTTCCCGGGCGGTGGGGTCGAGGCCGGTGAGACACCGGAAGACGCCGCTGCCCGTGAGACCAACGAAGAGCTCGGACTCGAGATCGAGATCGTGCGGCTGATCGCACGCGCGAGATTCTCCGGTGTCGAGCAGCGCTACTACCTCGCCCGCGCCACCGGCGGCCGCTGGGGCACCGGCCACGGCGAAGAGATGACGGGCACGCATCGCCCTGAACGCGGGTCCTACCGTGCGGTCCGCTGGCCGGTGGCCCGGCTGACCGAGATCGATCTCCGACCAGCCGCGCTCGGTCTCCTGGTCCGGCAGGCCATCGCCTCGGGCTGGCCCGCCGAGGTCACGGACGTCAGCTGATCAGAAGCGGTCGAAGCGGAAGAAGCGCACCGCGAGCACGAAGCCGATGACCGTCCAGACGGCGAGCCCGAGGAGCTGCGTCCGCACGTCCCACAGCGTCGCGCCCTGCACCGAGATCTCGCGCAACGCGTCGTTGAGGAAGGTGAGCGGCAGGAGATTCGTGATCGGCCGGATGACCTCGGGTGAGGCCTCCTTCGAGAAGAACACGCCGGAGAAGAAGAACTGGGGCAGCGTGATGAGCTGCGCGATCGCGGGGACCTGATTCTCGGTCTCGGCCCAGCCGGCCAGCGCGAACCCGATCGTCAGGAACAGGACCGCACCGAACAGCGAGACGAGCAGCAGCGGCAGGATCCCGCCGAGCGGGCGGACGTCGAAGAGGAACACCGCGACGGCGAGCATGATCAGGACCTGGACGGTCGCCATGATCAGGCGAGTGACGACCTGCGCCACGAGGAACGTCGCGGGCTTCAACGGCGTCGCCATGATCCGGCGCAGCACGCCACGGCGCTTGTCGACGACGAGCGCGAAGGCCACCGAGAAGATCGCGAGCTGCATGACGTTGACGCCGAGGATGCCGGGGACGAGGAAGTCCACGTACCGCAGCCGCACGCCCTGCACGTCCTCGACCTTGAGATCCACCACCGGCGCGGTCTGATTCACCGCGTACGAGAGCCGCGTCACGACCTCATTGACGATCGATTCACCCACCGAGGTCTGCTGCGGCCGTGACGCGTTCCCGTAGATCGTCAACGTCGGTGCCCGCTGCCCGGCGCGCGTCGGCGCGATGACGAAGTCCTTGGGGACCACGAGCAGCATGTCGAGCTCGGTCCGCTTCAGCTTCGCGAGCGCCGTGTCCGACGGCTCGCGCGTGATGAGCAGCGTGTCGATCTTCTCGAGCGCGGCGACGAACTGCTGGCTCGCCGGGTTGTTCGCCTGGTCGTCGATCGCGAGCGAGACCTTGCCGAATGCGCCGAGATTCAATGAGCCGAAGATCAGCAGGAGCATGAGCGGGACCACGAGCGAGAAGAAGATGGCCGTGCGGTCGCGCACGTACGCGCGGAAGTACATGAGCGTCAGCTTCAGTGCCTGCATCAGTCCTCCCGCAGCTCGTGACCGGTGAGATCGAGGAACACGTCCTCGAGGTTGGCCTGCTGCTGGATGACGGGCTTGGTGAAGCCGCGGCCGAGCAGCGCCGTGATGAGCGCGCGCGGCGGGTCCATCGCGATGATCTGACCGTGGTCCATCACCGCCACGCGGTCGCACAGGACCTCGGCCTCGTCCATGTAATGGGTCGTCAGGAAGACCGTGGTGCCCGACTGGCGGATCTCGCGGACGAGGTCCCAGAGGTTGCGGCGGGCCTGGGGGTCGAGGCCGGTGGTCGGCTCGTCCAGGAAGAGGACCCGGGGCCGGTTCACCAGCGCCGTGGCGATCGAGAGCCGTTGCCGCTGCCCGCCGGAGAGCTTCTCCTGGCGCTGGCTTGCCTTGTCGGCGAGGTCGACCTGCGTGAGGAGCGCCATCGCGTCCACCTCGACGCGGTAGCAGAGCGCGAACAGCTCGACGGTCTCCTTCGCGGTGAAGTTCTCGGGGAAGGCACTCTGCTGCAGCTGGACCCCGACGCGCTCCTTCGCCTTCTGCGGCTCCCTCGTGACGTCGATGCCATCGACGATCGCCGCACCGGCGTCGAGCTTTCGCAGTCCCTCGAGGATCTCGACCGTCGTGGTCTTCCCCGCCCCGTTCGGCCCGAGCAGGCCGAAGACCTCGCCCTCCTGGACCTGAAAGGAGATGCCACGGACGGCTTCGATGTCGCCGTAGCGCTTGCGGAGGTCGCTCACGGTGACGATGGCGGTCACTGCGGACCAGTATCAGTGCGCGACGAACGACCGCAATGCAAGGTCGTACACATAGAGCGCGACGGGGAACAGCACCACCGCGACCACCACGATGCGCACGATGACCGGATGCGGACGCCGCAGCCGCGTATAGGTGAGCACGAGGGCCACCGCGATCAGCCCGAGCAGCGGGACCTGCACATACCAATGGAGGGGATCCTGCGCGGGGTCGGCGAGCAGCGTGTAGACGATCGCCCCGGCCAGGCATCCGCTGGCGAGCCCGATCACGGCGTAGACGCCGGCGTTCCGGGCGGGATCCCGGACGGCGAGCGCGAGTCCGAGACCGAAGGCCAGGAGCATGGCCGACAACATGCGCTGGTAGGCGCCGTGGTACGGGGTGAACAGGAACGCCTGGGGAACGATGACCGAAAGGACGACCGGCGCGAGGAACGCGACGGCGCAGACGATGCCGACGGCGCGGGCGCCGCGCAGGGTCGCGGTGGCGACGGGCGTGACGCGCTCCACGCGCTATACGCTAGAGGTCCCATGCGGACTCCGCGCGAGCCGTGGCCGTGCGCCCGCTGCTCGACGCTCAACCTATCGACCGCACGTTCATGCCGTCGCTGCGGGACCGCGCGCGGGATCCTGCTCGAGCGGGACTCGGCCGGGTCTCCGGGCCTCGCCGCGATCTGCAGCGGCCTGCTTCCGGGCCTCGGGCAGGTCTATCAGGAGCGCTGGGTCCGCGGGATCATGTTCCTGCTCCTCCCGATCCTCGCCGTCGCGCTCGGCGGCGCGTTCGTCGCGACGTTCGACCCGCTCACCTCGCTCGTCGTGCGGCAGGCCGTCATCTTCACGCTCGCGATCGTCGGCGGCCTGCTCCTCTATCACCTGATCGTCGTCGCCGATGCGTTCGCCGGCGGCTTCCGGCACGGCGGCACGCTCCGCGGGAAGCACGCCGCCGACTACTTCGCGCTCGGGATCGTGACCCTCGCGCTCATCGCCGGCTACGGCAGCATCTATCGGGGCGGCAACGCCTGGGCCGGGCTCGCATCGAAGGTGTTCGCGCCGGTCGCGGGGACGGCGGCGCGCCAGGCCGCCGCACCGTGGCAGGCCCCGGCGTGGGATGGCCGCGAGCGGCTCAACGTGCTCGTCCTCGGCGTCGACTCGCGCGGCCGGCCCGGCGACACGCAGAACACCGACACGATGATCGTGCTGTCGCTCGACCCGATGAACCGTACGGCGTCGATGCTGTCGGTCCCGCGCGACACATTGACCGCGATCCCCGGCCACAACCAGGACAAGGTGAACGCGGCCTACGCGCTGGGCGGGCCACAGCTCGCGCAGCAGACGGTCGAGAACCTCCTCGGCATCCGGATCAACAGCTACGCGCTCATCAACTTCGACGCGTTCACGAAGATCGTCGACTCGGTCGGTGGCGCGCTCGTCGACGTGAAGCGGCCGATCCGCGATGAGTCGTACCCGACGGCGGACTATGGCGTCGAGCGGCTGAACATCCTGCCCGGCCCGCAGCTCATGCCGGGCGACCGGGCCCTCAAGTACGCGCGCTCGCGGCACGACAGCAACGATTTCTCGCGCGCCAAGCGCCAGCAGGACGTCATCAGCGCATTACGCGCGCGCTTCTCGACCCAGGGCATGGTCGGGCGCGTCCCCTCGATCGTCGGGGACGTCGGCACGGCGGTCGAGACGAGCTTCGATCCGGCCAACGTCCTGCCGCTCGCGGGCATCGGCGGCGGGATCCCGTCCGGTGAGATCAAGAGCGAGGTCCTGCTGCCCTGCAGCATCGACGTCCCGCACTGCGAGCTCACCGAGGAGAACGGCGCCCTGGGCTACTACCTGATCCCGGACAAGGCGAAGATCGCGAACCTCGTGGCCGAGCTCTTCTACGACCCGCGCGTCCGGCAGGAGGGCGCCCGCCTCGAGATCCGCGGTACGAGCGCGAAGAGCGGCGCGGCGCAGGACGTCGCCGACCGGCTGGCGGCGCGCGCCTTCGGGGTCGGCCGGGTGACCTCCGGCGCGTCCGGCCGGTCGGAGATCCTGGTCAAGAACGGCGCGAAGCGCTACACCGCTGACCAGCTGTCGAAGCAGCTCGGCGGGATCCCGATCCGCGACGCCGCCGCCGACCAGACCGACGCCGACATCGTGGTCGTGGTCGGATCCGACTTCAAAGGACT
>DASWFN010000199.1:0-2220 GCA_036394215.1 Candidatus Limnocylindria bacterium | reverse complement strand
GACCGGGTCGTCGTGCACAACGTGTTCACGCTGCCGCTCAACGCCGCGCTGACGGAAGCACTCTTCGCGCTCGCGGCCGAGCGCCCGGGTGTGTTCATCGCCTGGACCCACGATCTCGGATGGAAGGATGCGCGGTACGCGGACCAGCGGCACGAGGGCCGCCCGTGGTCGCTCTTCTCCACCGCGGCGCCCGGCGTGCGCTACGTCGCGATCTCGGAGAAGGCGCGGGACGAGCTGAGCGCGCTCACCGGTCTCGCGCGGGAGAAGATCGCGCTCGTCCCGAACGGCGTCGACCGCGTCGCGGTGCTCGGGCTCTCCGCGACCGGTGTACGCCTCGCGACGCGATTCGATCTCTTCGGCGCGGACCCGCTCCTCCTGCTCCCGGTGCGGATGACGCGCCGCAAGCGGATCGAGCTCGCGATCGACGCCCTCGCGGATCTGCGCACCCGTTACCCGACGGCCGCGCTCGTGGTGACCGGTGGCCCCGGCGCGCACAACCCGTCGAACAAGGCGTACGAGCGTGAGCTGGCCGCACGGGCGGGCCCGGGCGTCCATTTGTTCCACACCGAGGGCGTGCGGCTCGGGGTGCGCGAGCTCGCGGATCTCTACGGGCTCGCGGACGTGCTCGTGCTGCCGTCGGAGAACGAGGGCTTCGGCCTCCCGATGCTCGAGGCCGGCCTTCGACGCCTGCCGATCGTCTGCACCGACATCCCGGCGCTACGCGAAGTGGCCGGGGGCGATGCGACGTACGTGCCGTTGACCGGGGATGGGAAGGCGTTCGCGCACGCGATCGAGGCGCGCCTCGCGGACGATCCCGTCGCGCGGCTGCACCGGCGGTCCCGCGAGAACGAGTGGCCGCGGATCTTGGCCGAAGTCGTGCTACCTGTCATCCATCGATGAAATGCCTGGTCGCCGTCGATGACCCTGTCCGCGACAAGGGGCTGATCGAGCTCGCCGCGGCGCTCGCCGGGGACGACGACGTCATCGTCGCCTCCGTCATCGAGGTGCCCGAGGGCGAGACGCTCGCCTCGGCCCAGCCGGAGGCCCGCGCGAGGCGGCGCGAGATCGCCGCTCTCGCTGCACCCCATGCCGTCCGGCCGCTCGTCACCGTGGCCCGGCAGGGCTGGGCTGCGATCGCCGAGGCGGCGCGCGAGGAACGGCCCGACCTCCTCCTCATGGGCTGGCGCCGTCCGGGCTGGAACGTCCTCGGCACGACGATCGAGGACATCCTGCGTGATCCGCCATGTGACCTGGCGGTCGTCAAGGGACCCGCGGCGCGCGGGCGGCGGATCCTCGTGCCCGTGCGCGGCGGCCGGTACGCCGAGCTCTCGACGAAGCTCGGCGTCGCGCTCGCCCGCGCCCGCGGCGGGACCGTCACGCTCCTGCACGTCGCGGCACCGGACCGCACGATGCGTCGCAAGGGCGCGACGCTCTACGAGCTCGTCGGCGAGCGCGCCTTCGACGAACGCGTCGACGAGCTGCTCACGCGCGTCGGCGAGGCCGAGGCCGTCATCACGGACGAGGCGAGCCGCCACGACCTCATCGTGTTCGGCGCGAGCGGCGGTCCCGAGCCGCTCGGCCTTATCGGCCAGCGGATCATCGCCGAGGCGAAGGCCGCGCTCATCGTCCGCACCCGCACCCCCGTCGCGTCGAGCGTGTTCCTCCCGGCGACGGAGCTGCCGCACGACCGCGCCGAGCGGAGCACGGCCATCGGCGAGCTCGTGGACAAGTGGTTCGTCGAGAACACGTTCAGCAGCGCCGAGTTCGCGGACCTGCTGACCCTGGTCGCGCAGAAGGAGAAGCAAGGTCTCAAGATCTCGGTCGCCCTTCCGACACTGAACGAGGAGGACACGATCGGCAAGGTCATCTCCGTGATCCGCAGCCGGCTCATGGAGCGGGTCCCGCTCGTCGACGAGCTCATCGTCATCGACTCCGACTCGACCGATCGCACTCGCGACATCGCGCGCGAGCTCGGCGTCGAGGTGTTCATCCATCAGGAGCTGCTCCCCGAGATCGGTCCGGGCAAGGGAAAGGGCGAGGCCCTCTGGAAGAGCCTCTCGTGCACGAGCGGCGACATCATCGTGTGGGTCGACACCGACGTCTCGAACTTCCATCCGAAGTTCGTCTACGGCCTCGTCGGCCCGCTCCTCCTGCGCCCGGACATCGCGTTCACGAAGGCGTTCTACCGCCGGCCGCTCGACGTCGGCGGCCAGCTCCAGG
>DASWFN010000198.1:0-21238 GCA_036394215.1 Candidatus Limnocylindria bacterium | reverse complement strand
GTGCTCGGGTCGAACGTGTCGAAGGTGCTGCCGTCCGCGGCCGGGACGCGCTTGCCGCCGATGAAGAGCAGGGTCGGCGCTGCGGTAAGGAGGGCCATCTGCGCCGCTCAGATTAGCGCGACGTGGAAAGTGTTTTGCGAGAGGCGAAAGCGACCAAAAAAACACCCGGAAAAGCGCGAGGCCCGGGTGGTGACCCCGGGCCTCGTGGAATGCCGCGTCGAGGGCTAGCTGATCACTTCCTGGGCATCGGCATCGTCGCCGTGCCGGTGGTGATGTCCTTGGGCCAGATGAGGATCCGGTTGCCGCCGGGCGTGTTCTGGGTCATCACGTAGTCGTTGTTCGCCTGGCCGGTCTTGTCGAACTTGATCGAGCCGCCCGGGAACAGCGAGCCGTCCCAGGTCGTGCTGAGCAGGATGTCGTGGATCTTCTGCTTGTCGACGCTGAGGGTCTTTTGGATCGCCGTGGTGAGGATCCGCGCGCACTCCCACGCGGAGGCCGCGTACCACTCCGGCGAGTCGCCGGTGGCCTTGAACGTGTCGAGCCATTTCTTCACGTTGTCGCCGGGCATCAGGCTGTCGAACCACGTTGCCGCAGTGATGTAGTCGCTCGAGTCTTTGAGCGCGTCACGCGCCGCCTTCTCGGGGCCGCGCGGCCCGAAGGTCTCGTAGGCGTGGTACATGCCGAGCTGCTTGTACTGGGTCTGCATCGTGATGTAGTCGCTCACGCGCGCGTCGACCATGTACGCATCGGCGTTCGCGTCCTTCACCTTGTTGAGGAGCGAGGTGTAATCCTTGCCGTTCAGGTCGAACGTCTCGTTGAAGACGACCTTGAACCGGTCCGGAGCGGCCTTCTCGCCGTCCTGGATGCCCTTGAGGAACTCCTTGCCGTGCGAGCTGTTCTCGTACGCGACCGCGATCTTCAGCGGCTTGGGCAGCTTGTTGGCGTCCTGCTGCGTCTTGATGAAGTCGAGCTGCGTCGCCGCGAGCTTCTCGATCGATGCGAGCACGCCGACGGCCCACACGTTGTCGACGTAGATCGACGATGAGGCGCCGCCGCCGCCGATGTACGGCATCTTGTAGCGGTTGGCGACCTTCACCTCCTGGGTGACGATCGTCGTGTTGTACCCGCCGAGGAGCAGGTCGACGTTGTCCTGGGTGATGAACTTCTCGTAGAGCTGGCCGCTCGCCGCGGCGTCGCCCTTGTTGTCCTCGATCTTCAGGTCGAACTTGACCTTCTTGCCGCCGACCTGGAGACCGCCCGCGTCGTTGATCAGCTTGAAGTACAGCTCATAGCTGTCCTTCATGATCTTCGCGATCGAGGAGTCTGCGCCCGTGAGCGGCAGCGCCGCCGCGAGGTGGACCGTGTCCGGGACGTTGACCGTGGCCGTACCGCCACTGGCCGTCCCGCCGCCGCTCCCGCCACCGCATGCCGCGATGACGAAGGCAGCGACGAGCGCTACCGCTGAGAGTCGCCGCATTTCATCCTCCCGCCCGCTGGTCTGACCGGGGGATTATGCGCCGGTGCCGCCTGGCGCTAGGGGCATTCCCCCCAGCGAAACACCGCGGTGCCCTTGGTGATGCGCCACACCGCGGCCTTGGCCCCGTCCGACCCGATGACCCAGACCTCGTCGCCGCGGGCGAAGAGCGCGCGCAGCGTGCACGTCGTCCCGAGGTCGATGCGGCCGAGGTCCGTGCCCGCTCCCGAGAACCGCACGAGCGTGCCGCCGTCCCCGGCGGCGTACGCGACGGCGCCGGCGCGAAGCACGGCGCGGTAGCCGACCGTCGGCACGTTCGCGATCCGCTGCCAGCGGCCGCTCCAGACGAGGACGACGCCGTCGTCGCCGGCGGCCACCGCGTCATCGACCGCGGTCGCGGAGACCGCGCGCAGGGCCGAGGTCACGCCCGTCGGGACCGGACGCCACCCCGCGGGCTCGAGCCGGAAGCTCACGCCGCCCATGCCCACGGCCCACGCCGACGTCGGGCCGAACGCGATCACGGCGGTGAGGTCGTCGGTGATCCCCTGCGCGTACTGGCCCCAGCCCCCCGGATCCTGGCGCTGGACCGTGCCGCTCTTGCCGACAGCGAGCACACCATCGGGAAGCGTCGCGACGCCGACGAGGTCCTCGAGTTGGACCTGGTCCGAGCGGATCGTCTGCTCGCGGTCATTGATCGTGACGACGCGGCCGCCTCCGCCGACGGCGACGAGCCGATCGCCCTGGCAGGCGGCGGCGACGAGCGTTCGCGCGATCGGATCGATGAGCTGCCAGCGGTCGGCGACGAACGCGCCCATCGCGCCGCCGTCGGAGACGACGTAGACCGTGTCTCCCGCGGCGCAGCCGGCCGAGAGCGGCTGGATGAAGACCAGGGGGCCCGTGTCCGTTGACGGGGGCTCGGTCGGGGCCGGCGAAGCCGGGCCCGACCGCACGGCTGTGGCGATCGGTGTTGGTAGCGGCGTGGCCGAGAGGCGTGAGACGGTGAGGCCGCCGGCGACGGCAAGACCGACGAGCAGCACGGAGGCGGCGACGGCGTAGGCGAGCGAGCGGTCCGCTGAGACGGGTGGCGGAGGGAGCGGCGGGGCCGGCTCCTCGCTCACGCCATCGCTTCGAGCCGCTTGATCCGCTCCTCGATCGGCGGATGGGTGTCGAAGAGATGATCGAACTGGAACGGATGGTCCTTGAGCGGATTGGCGATGTACAGCGACGCGGTCGCCTTGTTCGCGACCGTCAGCACGTTCCGGTCGGCCGCGATCTTCCGCAGCGCGCTCGCGAGGCCCTCCGGGTAGCGCGTGAGGAAGGCGCCCGAGGCGTCGGCGAGGTACTCGCGCTGCCGCGAGACGGCGAGCTGGATGAGCGACGCGATGATCGGCGTGAGGATCGCCAGCACGATGCCGACGAGCATGAGGATGCCGGCGCCGTTGCCGCGATCGCGGTCGCGATCCCGCCCGCCCCACCACATCGAGCGGAGGAGCAGGTCCGACAGCAGCGCGACCGTGCCGACGAGGACCGTGACGAGGAGCATCACCCGGATGTCCCGGTTGCCGACGTGCGAGAGCTCGTGGGCGATGACGCCTTCGAGCTCCGAGCGGTCCATCGTCTCCAGCAGGCCGCGCGTCACCGCGACCGACGCGTGCTTCGGATCGCGGCCCGTGGCGAAGGCGTTCGGCGCGGGCTCCTCGATGACGTAGAGCTTCGGCGTCGGGATGCCCAGGCCGACGGCGAGCGTCTCGACGACGTCGCGGAGCACCTTCTCCTCGCCCTCGCCGACCTCGCGCGCGCGGCTCTGCGCCAGGACGATCTTGTCGCCCGCGTAGTACGAGAACAGCGACGAGAGCGCCGAGAAGGCGATCGCGGCGGGAATGAAGACGAGGCCCGCGTTCGCGCTGCCGCCGAGGATGTCCCCGAAGACGAACGCGACCGCGACGACGATGACGGTGAACCCGGCGATGAGCAGGACGGTGCGCCAGCGGTTCTGGGCCTGCGCGTCGTACATCGAGACGCGGGGAACGAAGCCGGGGCCGCCCTGCGTGGCCATGCGCTAGCTGAACTTCACCTGCGGCACGTCGCGGTCGGCCTGATCAGCGAGCTCGAAGTACTGCTCCGCGGTGAACCCGAACATCCCGGCGAGGATGTTCGTCGGGAACGTCTGCAGCGCGGTGTTGTAGTCGCGGACGTTCCCGTTGTAGAAGCGCCGGGCGAACGCGATCTTGTCCTCGGTCGCGGTGAGGTTCTCGGAGAGATCCTTGAATTCCTGCACCGCCTGCAGCTGCGGGTAGTTCTCGGCGACGGCGAAGAGCGACCGCAACGCTCCGGTGAGGACGTTCTCGGCCTGGGCCATCTGCTGCGGCGATCCGGAGGCGCCGGCCGCGACGGCGTTCGCCCGCGCCTGGGTGACCTCGTCGAACGTCCCGCGCTCGTGGGCCGCGTAGCCCTTGACCGTCTCGACCAGATTCGGGATGAGGTCGTGACGGCGCTTGAGCTGGATGTCGATGTCGGACCACGCCTCTTTGACCCGCTGGCGCAGCGTGACGAGGCGGTTGTAGGTCGTGATGAGGAACAGCGCCAAGATGACGACGATGACGATCAGGACGATCGTGATGTCCACGGGACCTCCCCTTCGCGACCTCTAATGATGCCATGCGAACGGGCGTCGCCGGTCTACGCGGGACTAGGCTCGATTCGCTGGATCCGCAACGCGTAAGTGCCATCGGACGCTCGGTCGATGACCACCCAACGCCCCGTGTAGTCCGTGCCGCGAAGAACTGGGCTTAGCGTTCCCCAATGCAGGGCTGTCGTGTAGTTGCCCTGGCCAGCTTCTCGGTGGGCCGCGTGGCTGAGGGTTAGTGGCACCCTGCCGAGGTACCTTCCATCAACGGTCACCTCGAACGGAACGACCGCAGTCTCGCCGCCCGCGCTACCCACGCCGCGAGGAATCCACGGTGCGCCAACGAAGAGCGAGCGGCGAAAGTAAGTTGTCTGATCAATCGGGAGGCGTGCCTGAGTAAGCCTCAACACCCCGGTCGGATTGGTGCCAACTCGTCCAGGCTGCTGGGCACCCGCCGAGTCCAGCCGCTTGAACCAACGCGCCGAGATTGGGGCTGTGACCGGCGCGAGGGTCGCGGGCGGGGCGGGCGCAGACACGACAGTCGTGCCTGGACGCCTCAGAGGCGTCCATAGAGGTGGCGCGGGTCGGCGCCCACGTTGGCGGGACCTCTTGCCGAATGGAAGCAGCGGCACCTTAGCAACACCGTCAGCCGATTTGCCCGGACGGTGACGATCTTCGTCCGCAGCGAAGCCGCCCCTAATCAACTTCTCCAATAGTCCGTCCGTAAGTTCGAGACAGAGTTCCGTCTCGGCGCGGAGATCGTCGATCCAGGCGGTAATCCGATCCAGAGTGGTCTTGTCCGCGGGCAGGTCGATCTCGAGCTCTACGGTGCACTCGTTGTTGTCCCGTAGCCCACCGAGGGTGAGGTTCGCGGATCCAACAAGAGCGCTGGCCTTGTTTCGTCCCTCCAACAGATACACCTTCGGATGGAACGTGCCCGCACCCGGCTCGTGAAAGATCGCTACCTCGTCCGCAAGCTCGCGGGCGAGTTCGAGACCCTGACGCGTCGCGCCGTTCGCGTCGATACCGGCAAGAATCGAGATGTGTCCGCCCTGCGAGCGAAACGCGCGAAGGCTCGGTTCGAGATGGCGCAACCCAGATCGCTTGACCCACGCGACAACGGCTGTGAATCGGTCGTAGTCCCGTGTCCGTAAGAGCTCCGTGAGTCGAGTCGATAGGTCTTGTTCCGGAGCGATGGCTGGCGAGTTGATGATTCGAATATCCACGACGCTGGCATCTTAGGGACGAGTTCAGCCTGCGAGAAGGCCCGACGACTCCAACTCGAACGATGACGAGCCACGTTCCAATCGCCGCGTCATCAGAACCTTCCTCGCTTCGCTGATCAGCGCTGCTGAGGAGTCCGACAAACGACCGCGAAGCACCAATGAGTCTGTCTGCTCGATCAGGCTGTCCCCGTCGGCACCGGTCACTCGTGCTAGACGATCAAGCTCCGCTAGTCGAGCACCGACTCCCTCGATCATGGGCACTGACAGCCGACCGATCTCTGATGGGACGAGTTCATGGACACCGCCGCCAAAACTGCGGCCCTCGAGCTCCGACGTCAGGAGCGTGACCGAGTTGTGGAACCCGGCGACGAGGTCACGTTCTCGGCCCTTGTATGTGGGTTTCATTCGCCCCCGATAGATGGTGTCAGTCGTAAAACTGCGCGCTTGATTCAAGATGAGCCGCGGGTAGCGGTGAGAGCGTTTCGACAGCATTAGGGTCCCCGCCCAGATCTCGGGGACGCGATACCAGGGATCACGAATGCGGCACTTGTAGCGCTCGTTAAGCCCGTTCGCCTCTCCAGATCTCAGGTACCGCGCGGCAGAACGACTGCTCAACGGAGACGCGCGATCGGCAGAGAAGTCGAGCAACCAGGATTTGGTCGTCCCCGAGAGTGCTCGCTGATCGGCTTTCGTCCACACGAGTCCACCGGCGTGACGAATCCGTGGCAGGAGGGGCACTGCCCAACGCGCGAGCTTGAATCGCTCGACGTCATCGCTGCTTACCGAGAAGAAGTCGTTGGCGCCGGTCACGATGCTGACCTGAATTCTTGCGACCGACTGAAGCGGCACAAACTCCCCGAGCGCGGTGGCCTCTTCCAAGGCCGACAGATGGGCCGGTGAGAGCAACAGGCGAGTCCACGGCGCCCGACTGCTAGCGAGGTCGACGGACCATTCCCGCGCCGCGCCTTCGCGGGAATCATGGTTAGCGACGCGCACGCGGCCCACTTCCGAAGTAGGTAGTCGCCTGACGCCGGACAGGACAACTACTTCCTGCAGGACGTCGGGAAACTTCCCGGACGGGAAAAGATCGACGGACAGATCCGACATCTCGCGGAGAAGCCACTGGCGAACAAGCCCGGCGGTCATGCCGGTGAACAATTCGGCGGGTACCACCAGGGAAGCCGCGCCACCTGGTCGGAGCTTTGACAAGGCGCCAACTAGCACGGGGATCCACAAGTTGGAGACAGCTTCAAACTCGAGACCGATACCAGCAAAGAGCAGCTCGGAGGCTGTCACGTCGTCCGAGGAAACGAACTGAAAGCGTACGAATGGTGGATTGCCTACGACGACGTCAAACTCCGCGCGCTGATCGAGCGCCCACGGCAGGAAGCTAGTCGCTGCGACCGAACCCGAGAGGCGAGCTGCTTGGAGCGCATCGCGACAGCGGGCCGCCTCAATCGGGTCCAATTCAACCGCGTTGACTGTACGAATTCGTTCTTTGATGGCGCGCGGCACATTGCGGAAGAACGCGCCATCTCCGGCGCTCGGCTCGAGAACATCCAACCCTGCCCGAGGACAGAGTTCGGCGACACGTCGCCAACAAAATGCGGCCAGCGCAGGTGGCGTGTAGTAGCCCCCACGCAGCTTCGTTGCGGTGACTTGCGAGCGGACCTTCATGTCGAACTTGTGATTTCGATATCTAAATTTATGCTATCGAAACCTATATGGCAAGACCCCTTGGCCCCCGCGGGCCACTTACCAGGTCCGTCCTCGTCAAGCTGACAGAGGCTCAGCTCGAGTCGCTTCGCGCCGCGGCGCTGGTCAATGACTGCACGGCACCGGAGTTCGTTCGGCAGGCGCTTGACGATCGACTCCACCGAAGTCGACTCCAAGTGGGCACAGTCGTGGCAGCGGTCAGGCGGGTACGCAAGGCCCGGTCGAGGTCGCGCTAGTCGGCGAGGCCTCTGGCGGCGGCGGCGATGTGGTCCGCGTCGATCCCGGCGGCGCGCAGGAGCTCGGCCGGCTTGCCCGATCCGGGCATCTCGCGCGGCGCCAGGTGCACGAGCTTCGCGATCTTCCCGGCGACCCCGGCGTCGGCGAGCGCCGCCAGCACCGCGTCGCCGATCCCGCCTTCGGGCCAGTGATCCTCGACCACGATGAGCCGGCCGCCCGTGATGTTCACGGCGTCGACGAGCGCCTTCAGGTCGATCGGCTTCACCGAGTAGAGGTCGATGAGCCGGACCTTCACGCTGCCCTGCAGCTGATCGACCGCCTTCACTGCTTCGTGCACCGTGATGCCCGCGGCGATGACGGCGACCTGGTCGTCGGGACCGCCGCCGCGGACGATCCGCGAGCCGCCGATGCGGAACTCGTCGAGCCCGTCGGTGTAGAGGATCGGTGTCTTCTCGCGCGTCGTGCGGATGTAGCTGATGCCGTCGAGATCGGCCATGAGCGCGACGAGCCGGGCGGTCTGGTTCGCATCGCACGGGTACAGGACGGTGCTCCCGTGGACCGCGCGCATCATCGCAAGGTCCTCGAGGGCCATCTGCGACGGACCGTCCTCGCCGATCGATACACCCGCATGTGAGCCCGAGAGCCGGATGTTCGCGCGCGAGATCGCGGCCATGCGGATGAAGTCGTACGCGCGGGTGAAGAACGCGGCGAACGTCGATGCGAACGGGACGAGCCCGAGGACCTGCATCCCGACCGCCGTCGCGACCATCTGCTGCTCGGCGATGTACATCTCGAAGAAGCGTTCGGGCGCCGTCTGCTTGAAATCCTCGGCGTGCGTGGAGTTGCTCACCTCGGCATCGAGCACGACCACGTCGCCGCGCGCGGCGCCGAGCGCGGCGAGCGCCTCGCCGAAGGCCTTACGGGTCGCGAGCGCGTCGGTGTACGTCTTGAGCGCGGGCTTCTTCGGCGCGGGCATCGGCCGCGGCGTCCACGGATCGGGCTTCAGCGTCGCGAAGGTGCGCGACGGTCCGGCGCCGAGCTCCGCGAGCGCCTGCTTCGCCTGCTCCGCGTCGAGCGCCTTGCCGTGCCAGCCCTCCTTGTCCTCGAGGAAGGACACGCCCGCGCCCTTCTTCGTCTTGGCGACGATGACCGTCGGCCGTTCGGCGCGCCGCGCGCGCGCGAACGCGTCGTCGATCTGGGCGAGATCGTGGCCGTCGATGACGATGGGGTCGCAGCCGAACGCCTTCACGCGCGCCGCGTAGGCATCGACGTTCCACTCGAGCTCTGTCGGCCCGCGCTGCCCGAGGCGGTTGATGTCGAAGATCGCGGTGAAGCTCGAGAGGCCCTCGTGCCCGGCGTGATCGAGGCCCTCCCAGATGGATCCCTCGGCCAGCTCGCTGTCGCCGGTCAGGGTCCAGACGTGGAACGGCGCGTTCAGCGGCCGCTTCGCCCCGAGCGCTTCGCCGACCGCGATCGGCAGGCCCTGCCCGAGCGATCCGGTCGCGACATCGACCCACGGGAGGATCGGTGTCGGATGGCCCTCGAGCCGGCTGCCCAGCTTGCGGAACGTCATGAGCTCGGCGTCGTCGATCGCCCCCGCGGCGCGCAGGATCGCGTAATAGAGCGGCGACGCGTGCCCCTTGCTGAAGATCAGGTGATCGTTCGCCGGATCCTTGGGCTTCGTCCAGTCGTAGCGGAGGTGGCCGGCGAGCAGCACGGCCAGGAGGTCCGCCGCGGAGAGCGACGACGTCGGGTGGCCCGAGCCCGCGGCCGTCGAGCAGCGGATCGAATCCGCGCGCAGCTGTCGCGCGAGCTCCCGGTACAGGTCGAGCTTGGAGGGCGCCTGGGTCGCCGTGGCCATGGAATTACCCTACGCCTGTCGCGACGGGCGAACGACGCGCCCGCGGCGGACGCGGCCGTGGGCCGCGGTGATGACGGGGGAGAACTGCGATATGGACATCGGCATCTACGGGCTCGGTCGCATGGGCGGCAACATGGCGACCCGGCTGGCACAGGGCGGCCACCGCGTCGTCGCGGCGAATCGCAGCCGCGGACCGGTGGACGAGGCGGTGACCCATGGTGCCGAGCCCGCGTACTCGATCCAGGAGCTGGTCTCGAAGCTCAAGGCGCCGCGGGTGCTCTGGGCGATGGTGCCGGCGGGCGCCGTCACCGATGAGGCGCTCGAGGAGTTCGCGAAGTACGGGACGAAGGGCGACATCTTCGTCGACGGCGGCAACTCGAACTTCCACGACTCGCAGCGCCGCGCGGAGCGGTACACCGCGCTCGGCTTCAAGTACCTCGACATCGGCGTATCCGGGGGCATCTGGGGGCTGAAGATCGGCTACTGCATGATGGTCGGCGGTCCCGCGGACGCCGTCGCGTACGTGAAGCCGCTCCTCGACACGCTCGCGCCGCCGGATGGCTGGGCCCACTTCGGGAAGAGCGGCGCGGGCCACTTCACGAAGATGGTCCACAACGGCATCGAGTACGGAATGATGCAGGCCTACGGCGAGGGCTTCGAGCTCCTGCACGCCAGCGAGTTCCAGCTCGACATGACGAAGGTCGCGCACGTCTGGAACCAGGGCAGCGTGGTGCGATCGTGGCTGCTCGAGCTCGCCGAGCGCGCGTTCGCGGCCGAGGGCAGTGATCTCGCGAAGATCAAGGGCTACGTGGCGGACTCCGGCGAGGGGCGCTGGACCGTCCAGGAGGCGATCGCGCACGACGTCCCGCTGACCGCGCTCGCGCACTCGCTCTTCGCCCGCTTCTCGTCGCGCCAGGAGGACAGCTACGCGATGAAGGTCGCCGCCGCGCTCCGCAACCAGTTCGGCGGTCACGAGGTCAAAAGTGAATGAGCGAGGAGCGGCTGTGCCGCGACGAGCGAGTCCAACAGCCCTGAGCGTGTCTCGGCCGAAGGCACGAGATTGAGCAAGCAGTGACCACCGCCGCGCCGCCGCTGGCGAACCCGCTGCGCGCGGGGCCGCGGATCGCGCGGACCCCGCAACCCTGCGCGCTCGTCATCTTCGGCGCGACCGGCGACCTCGCGGCCCGGAAGATCGTGCCCGCGCTCTACAACCTCGCGCTGCAGCGCCTGCTCCCCGCGGCATTCGCGGTGGTCGGTGCCGCGCGCGCCACGCTGACGAACGAGCAGTTCCGTGAATCGCTGCACGCCGACCTGGTGAAGTTCTCACGCACGAAGCCGATCAACGAGGACGTCTGGCGCAGCTTCGCCGAGAACGTGCAGTACGTGTCGACGCGCGACGGCGAGGGCTACGAGATCCTCCGCCACACGCTCGCCGACCTCGACGTCCGCGCCGGCACGAACGGCAACCGGCTCTTCTACCTCGCGACGCCACCCTCCGCCTACGGCCCGATCGTCGATCAGCTGAAGGAGCACCGCCTCACCGAGAACGTGAACGCGCGGGTCGTGATCGAGAAGCCGTTCGGCCACGACCTCGCGAGCGCCGTCAGCCTCTACGAGCAGCTGCAGGGCGCGTTCACGGAGGACGAGATCTTTCGCATCGACCACTACCTCGGCAAGGAGACCGTCCAGAACATCCTCGTGCTGCGCTTCGCGAACGGCATCTTCGAGCCGATCTGGAACCGCCAGTACGTCGACCACGTGCAGATCACGGTCGCCGAGACCCTCGGCATCGAGGAGCGCGGCGCGTACTACGAGCAGGCCGGCGCGATCAGAGACATCGTCCAGAACCACCTCCTGCAGCTCGTCGCGCTCGTCGGCATGGAGCCGCCGGTCGCGTTCGACTCGAAGGCGGTGCGCGACGAGAAGCTGAAGGTCCTGCGCGCGGTCCGGCCGATCGCGGAGGAGGACGTCGAGACGAACGTCGTCCGCGGCCAGTACGGCCCCGGGTTCATCGAGGGCACGCCGGTGCGCGGCTACCGCGAGGAGGACGGCGTCTCCCCCGGCTCGAAGACCGAGACGTTCGTCGCGATCCGCGCGTTCATCGACAACTGGCGCTGGGAGGGGACGCCGTTCTATCTCCGCACCGGCAAGCGCCTTCCCAAGCGCACGACCGAGATCGCCATCCAGTTCCGCGCCGCGCCGCACCAGGTGTTCTCGGCGGACGCGGCGGAGGGGATGGAACCCAACACGCTGGTCCTGCGGATCCAGCCGGACGAGGGCATCTCGTTGAAGTTCGGTGCGAAGGTCCCGGTGCAGGGCATCCGGATCCGCTCGGTGAACATGGATTTCGTCTACGGGGCGTCGTTCATGGTCGACGCGCCGGACGCATACGAGACGCTCATCCTCGACGCGCTCCGCGGCGACGCGACGCTCTTCACGCGCCAGGACGAGGTCGAGCAGCAGTGGCGCTTCGTCGATCCGATCGCCCGCGCGTGGACCCTCGGCCAGGGTGACCTTCCGATCTACCCGGCCGGCACCTGGGGGCCGACCGAGGCCGACCTGCTCATCGCCCGCGACGGGCGGGACTGGCGGAAGGCATGAGCGTCATGACCACGATCGACGAGCGCGTCTGGGGCGGCCGCGCCGAAGGCGTGGCCGGTCTCGAGCGCGAGCTCGCGCGGATGCGCCGGTCGATGGGCGCGCACGCGAAGGAGCAAGGCGTGTCCGTCGCACGGGCGTCGGTCCTCAACCTCGTCGTGTTCGCGACGCGCGAGATCCACGCGCGTCGCGCGGCGTCGACGATCGACGAGCTGGCGACGCGACATCCCTCGCGGGCCATCGTCGTCGTCGCGGATCGCGAGCGCGCGGGCAAGCCGCCGGACCTCGAGATGCACTATCACCTCCCGACCCCCGACGGCACGCAGCAGGTGAGCTACGAGCAGATCCTCATTCGCGCCCGCGGCGACGCGGACCGCCGCCTCGTGAGCGCGGTGATCCCGCTCCTCCTCCCCGACCTCCCGGTATTCCTCTGGTGGACCGAGACGCCGCCGCTCGACGCGCCGTCTTTCGCCGAGCTGCTGGAGCTCGCCGACCGGTTGATCGTGGATTCGGCGGACTTCGCGCGCCCCGACAGCACGCTCGCGCGGCTGCACGCCGTCGCCCGCTCGGGACATGGCCGCTACGGCCTGACGGACTTCAACTGGACACGTATCACGCCGTGGCGCGAGCTCACCTCGCAGTTCTTCGACGTGCCGGCGTGGCGCCCGTTCCTCGACGGCATCACCGGGCTGCGCGTCGGCTTCGCGGTGGACGCCGACGGCCGCGAGATCCATCCGTCGCAGGCGCTGCTGTTCATCGGCTGGCTCGCCTCCCGCCTCGGGTGGACGGCGCGCGAGTCCCTGGCACCGTCGGAGGCCGGCGGCCTGCTGTTCGGGATGCGCCGGATCGACGGCACGGACATCCAGGTGCGGGTGCGACCGCGATTCATGGCCGGCCTCGACGAGGGCGACCTCTCGGGTCTGCGGATCCAGGCCGAGCATGGCGGCCAGCACGCCGAGTTCGTCGTCAAGCGCGCCGAGCACGGCGGCTACGCGACGGCGCTCGTGACCATGAGCGGGCGCGGCGTCGCCGAGCGCATCGTCCCGCTCGGCAAGCCCGGCGTGAGCGACCTGCTCGGCGAGGAGCTCACCATCGCCCGCAGCGATGCCATCTACGAGGACGCCCTCGCGGCGCTCGTCGCTCTCGCCTGATCGGCCGCACGAAACTTGCGGTGAGAGGCGACGTGACCGATCTCAAGGGGCGTGTGCTGGCCGATCGCTACCGCCTGACCGAGCACATCGACCGCGGTGGAACGTCGGAGGTCTGGCGCGCGCGCGACGAGCGTCTCGACCGCGACGTCGCGGTGAAGATCCTCGGACCGGAGGCCGACCCCGCGTTCCGCGAGCGATTCACGACCGAGGCCCGGCGCGCCGCCGCGGTGAACCATCCACACATCGTCACGATCTTCGACGAGGGCCAGGACGGCACCGACGCGTTCATCGTGATGGAGGACGTGCGCGGCCGGCCGCTCCGTGACATCGTCTCCGAGCGCGGCGCACTGCCCGCGGCGGAGGTCGCGACGCTCATCCGCCAGCTCGCCGGGGCGCTCGACGCGACCCATCGGGCCGGGCTCGTCCATCTCGACGTGAAGCCCGCGAACGTCATCGTGGACGACGCCGGCAACGCGAAGCTGACGGACTTCGGCATCGCGCGCGCCGCTCGAGACAGCGAGGAGCGCGAGCTCGTGGGGACGGCGCGCTACATCGCGCCCGAGCGCGTCGAGGGAAAGGCAGTGACGCCGCGCACCGACGTGTATGGCTTGGCCCTGGTCGCGTACGAGCTGCTCACCGGCCAGCCGGCGTTCGCCGGCGCCGAGAACGAGGATCTGCTGCGCGATCGCCTCGAGCGGGGCGCCCCCCACATCCGCGCCGTCGACAACGGACTGTCCGAGACCGCGGACGCCGTCGTGGCGAAGGGCCTCGCGCGTGAGCCCGAGCGCCGCTACCCGACCGCCGGCGCGTTCGCGCTCGCGCTGTCGGAGGCGGTGAACGATCCGGTCACCCGGGTGCTCCGCCCGATCATCGCGACCTCGGCGAGCCGCTGGCCGCGGGTCGATACGCTCCTGGCCCTCGGCCTCGTGCTCGCGCTCCTGATCGGCGTCGTCTTCTTCTTCGCCAAGTTCCCGACGGTCACCGTGGGTGGCTCCGGCGTGACACCGGCGGCGACCGCGGCCTTCAGCGCCCCGCGGGTCGTCGGGATGAAGCTCGAGGATGCGGTGCGGACGATCCAAGCCGCCGGACTCAATGCAAGCTACGCCGGCACGTCCGGCCCGGGCGGGCCATGCACCGTGCTGACGCAGGATCCGCCGCCCGGCACGGCCATGGCCCGCCTGGCGTACATCCAGCTCACCTACGTCTCCGGCAGCTGCATCAAGAAGAGTGACTGATCTCGCGGCGCGCACCGACCCGGGGCTGGTGCGCGAGCGCAACGAGGACCGCTGGCTCACGCGGATGTACGGCGGCGTCACGCTCATTGCGGTCGCGGACGGCGTCGGCGGCGAGGCCGGCGGCGATATCGCGAGCACGGCCGCCATCGAGGCGCTCGCGAAGGCGTTCGCGCCGCCATCGTTCCGCGACAGCGCGCGGTCGGCTCTCGGCGCGTCGGTCCAGGCGGCGAACGCCGCGGTGCTCGCGGCCGCGACGGACGAGCGCTACTCGGGCATGGCCACGACGCTGGTGGCGGCGGCGATCCGCGGTCGCGAGGCCGCGGTCGCGAACCTCGGCGACTCGCGGGCCTACCTCGTGCGCGGCTCCGCCATCCGGCAGCTCACCACGGACCACAGCGGCGATCGGGTCTCGAGCATCACGCGCTACCTCGGCGATGCGCGCGGAGTGCAGCCCGACATCTTCGTCGAGACGCTGCAGCCCGGCGACCGGCTGGTGCTCTGCTCCGACGGGCTGACCCGGCACGTGTCCGACGCCGAGATCGCGACCGCGATGCGCGACGCTCCGGACCGCGCGGCCGATGCCCTCGTCGCGCTCGCGAAGTCCCGCGGCGGTGAGGACAACATCACCGTGATCGTCTACGCCCAGGCGCGGCCGGCGGTGTCCCGGGCCTTCGCCGGCATGCTCATCCTCGTGCTGGTGGTCCTGGTCGCGATCGCCGGCGCGCTCGGCGCGCTGCTCGCGACGCCCGTTCAAGCGCCCGCGGCCGTGCCACCATCGGCGACACCGAGCGCGTCGGCATCGCCGTCGGCCACGCCGTCACCGACCGAGATCCCCACGCCCATTCCGACCGCCACCCCGTAGCGCGCCGCGCGCGACGGCCAGCGCGCGTGCCGGTGACCGCGCGGCGAAGAACGCCGCGGCGGCCAGCACGGCGAGCGCGGCGGCGATGCCGATGCGCAGGAGGATCGCGAGGATCGGGATGTCCGCCGCGCCGTTCAGCGGGCAGACGAACGCCGGGTAGAACTGGCAGTCGTACTGCCACGTCGGCAGGACGAAGAACATCGCCGCCTGCGATCCCGGCACCGGCTGGCCTGAGACGAAGGGATAGAAGTAGAGGTATGCGGCTGCGGCGAGGACCAGGTAGCCGCTCACGAAGGCCCTGCGTCCGGTCTCCCAGAGATACGCGAGCCACGCGCCCAGTGCGAGCAGGTAGAACGGCAGCGCGGTGAAGAAGTGATAGAAGAACAGGACGCGTGAGATCGGGATCCACGCGACGTACTGCACGAGCATGGCGAAGACCGCGAAGCCGAGCGTGACCGAGCGTGCCCGGATCGCGGCGATCGCGCACCACACGGTCGCGGCGAACGCCGCCCAGAACAGGATGATGTTGCCGGCGTCGTAGATGTAGCCGTTGTTCCCACCATCGGACGCACCGAAGTACCAGTAGACCGGCTTCAGGACGAGCGGCCAGCTCCACCACGGCGACGCCGCCGGATGCGGCGACGTCAGGCCGCTGTGATACCAGTACATCTGTTTCGTGAGCTCGACGAGGTCCCAGCCGTACGGCGCGGTCGGGCCGCCGAACCACCGGCCGTAGCTCGCGAGGTACATGCCGAGCGGGATGATCGCGAACGCGAGGAAGAGGAACGCCGCGTTCTTCCCGCGGCCCCTGAGCAGATCGAGCGGACCGCCCGTGCCGGGCCGGCCCGCCTGGTACGCGTACGCGGTGACGGCGAGCGCTGCGACGAGCACGCCCGCGAGCGTGTAGAACGCGGCCCATTTCGACGCTGCGCCGAGCCCGAGGAGGAACCCGGCCAGCAGGATGTCCGTGCGCGCGGTCAGGCGCGGCTTGTGCGCCGCGACGATGAAGTACCAGCCGGCGACGATGAACAGCGCGACGTAGATGTCGTTCATGCCGATGCGGGCCTGGGCGAACATGGAGCCGTCGAGGATGACCGCGAGCCCGACGAGCACCGGGATCACCCGCGACGCGAACAGGCGCCGCGCGAGGAGCACGAGGATGAACGCGAGGAGCGCGGCCGCGATCACGCCGGGCAGGCGCCAGGAGAGCGCGAGCCGTCCGGTGTCGATCCGGTCCGCGCTGCCCGATGAGCCGAGCGCGACGAGCGTGTCGCCGGTGCCGTCGACCCCGAGCGCGGTCCCTGCGGTGTGGATCGCGGCGAAGGGCGAGAGCCCATGGACGTCCACGACGACGACGCGCCCGTCGGCGATCGCGTAGAGGAAATCGGTCCGCGGCACGACGGCCATCGCCGTGACGCCCGAGGCGAACGTGCCGGTGCGCGCGTTGTCGAGCGGCACGGTGTCGCGGTGCCCGTCGTCGGTGCTGATGGAGTCGAGGACCGGCTCGTCCGCGCGCGCGAGGACGATGGTGTTCGGGCCCTGGGCGAACGCGATGGCCCGCTCCTTCGCGACGCTCGGGTACGTCTTCGTCTCGGTCCAGCCGACCGGCTCGATGACATGCACCGTGCCGGCCGCGTCCAGGAGGTACACCTCGCTGCCGTCGTTCTTCGCGGCGAAGCCGATGGCGCCGGTCGCGATGGTGGCCGGCGGATCGGTGGCGTCGCCGAACACCAGCGTGCGCGCGGCGGTGCCGACGAGCGAACGGCCACCGATGCGCGCGAAGGCCGTCACCGGTCCGCCCGTGGCGGGGATGGTCTGGACCGGCACGACCGCATTCGTCGCGGCGGGCGTGCGGGGGAAGCTCATGATCTGCGTGTCGCTCACGACGAGGACCCGATCGCCATCGAGCGCGACGGCCCGGGCCGTGCCGGCATACAGGCCGATGGACAGGCGTGGCCCGTCGCGTCCGGCGATCTCGACCTGCCCGTCGTGCGCGTACGCGCGGGTGCCATCGTTCCCGACCGCGAAGGCCGACGCGTTGGCCGGCGCGGCCTCGGTCCCGGTCACGCGATCGTTGGAGAACGCGAGGATCCCGAGGGCCATGATCTCTTTGGCGAGATGCGGGTGGGTCCACTCGTATGGATCGCGCTGCGCGAGGAGCTCGAACGCGGTCCGGGCGTGGTAGACCTCGTCGAAGTACATATCGCGCGGCCAGTCGAGGCGGAAGGCGCGCGTGCCGAGCACGGTGAGCGCGACGAGCAGCGCGATGACGAGGTCGCGCCGCAGCGCCGGTCCGCCGATGGCGAACCCGGCGGGGAGCGACCATGGCCGCCGGGCCGGCGTCAGCGCGGGCACGAACGCTGTCTCCGCCAGCACGAACGTCGGCTCGAGACGCGCCTCGTCGCGGGCGAGCCGCCAGCAGATGAGCGCCACCGTCGCGATCAGCAGGAGGGCGATCGCGATCTGCCCGTTGCGCTCGAACAGCGTCGCGTCGAGCCAGGCCGGGGCGTGCAGGTCGTTCTGCGGGTAGCGAGTGAACGCGAAGTAGAGCGTCACGAAGAACGTTCCGGCGAGCACGAGATACGGGACGAGCAGCCGGCGCCGCGCGATGGCGAACGGCAGCAGGAGCGCGAACGCGGGGTACAGGTACCGCTCGTGCGCGCGCGTCGGGAGGATGTAGAACGCCATCACGGTCGCGGCACCGACGGCGAGGAGCGCGGCGGTGTCGCGCCGCCACCACAGCGGCGCGACCGCGGCGACCAGTCCGGCGACGAGGAGGATGCCGCCGGGCACGACCCAGCCTGCGTCGTCGACCCAGAAGCCGAGCGTGACCGACCAGATGTTGAAGGCGTAGAGCGACGAGTACGGATAGGTCTCCGCGGCGCTCCGCACGAGCCCGACGAACGCGCCGGGCGACATGCCGAATGGGATCGCGAGCACCGTCATCGTCGCGAGCGCCGCGAGGCCCGATCGGAGCAGCGGGCGCCGGTCCTTCGCGCGCGCGAGCTCGACGAACGCCGCGACGAGGACGACGCCGAGCGCGAGGCCGAACTGCGGCTTCGTCATCGTCGCAAGACCCGCGAGCAGGCCGGCGAGGCTCCACCGCCGCGCGCCCGCGGCGAGCAGCGCGGCGAGGAACGGCACGGTGCCGACGGCGTCGACCTGGCCCCAGTACGGGCCCGCGAAGATCGGCGCGGGCTGCAACATCCAGATCCCCGCCGCGAGGATCGCCGCGGCGTTCCCCGCGTACCGCCGGACGAGCGGCACGAGCAGCAGCACGATGCCGATGTCGGCGGGGATGCTGATCGCCTTCACCGCGAAGCGGAGCGCGTCGCCGTGCATGATCGTGCCGAGCAGCCAGAGGACGTAGAGGAACGCCGGCGGGTAGTCGCTGAAGTAGCCGGGCTCGTAGAAATGGGCCGGCCCCACGCTCGCGAGCTTGTCGGCCCAGGCCATGAACGTGCCGACGTCCGACGGGAAGCCCTGCGCGCGCGCGACGAGCAGCCGGAGGATGACTCCGGCGACGACGGTCACGGCGATCGCGACGTTCGCGCGACGGCGCGCGATCTCTTCGGCGCTCACTGCCACCAGCCGTAGCGGATGATCGCGACCGTCGCGTACACGTTCAGCACGACGGCCCACCCACAGGCGACGAGGAACAGGATCGACGGCCTCCGGCGCCAGGCGCCATCGTGGAGCGCGTCACCTGAGACCGCGAGCGCGATGAGGAACGGCTGGGCATCGATGCTGAACCGATACCCGAGCTGCGCGAACCCGACGGTCCCGTGCGTGATGTCGGGGACGAGCACGAGGGCGGCGGCGATCGCGGTCGCTGCGATCACGGCCGAGCGGCGGAGGTGCTGCAGGCCCGCGAAGACGAACAGGAACGCCGGCGTGACGAGGAAGAGGCTCATGCCGACGAGCCGCGGCCGCAGGAAGTACCAGACATTCGGCACGAGATCCGGCGGCTCCATGAAGATCGCGTAGAAGTGGCGCGGGACGTACGCGAGCGAGAAGAGGCCGTGGTCGAAGAAGAAGTCGCCCTCGGTCAGCCGCGCGTAGCCCGCGTCGGTGAGCGTGCCCCAGCGGAGCGCGTTGTACGCGAGATAGACGGCGAAGAGCGGCAGCCCGCCGGCCACGACCCGCAGCAGCGACGCGCGGAATGGCGTACCGCCGCGTCGCGCGACGAGCCAGGCGAGCGGGAGGAACGCCGCGGCGACCGGGAGCCGCGCGAGCGTCGCGAGCCCGATCGCCGCGCCGACGCCCCACGCCGGACCGCCGCGCGCGGCGAGCAGGAACGCGAGCGACGTGAACAGCATCGCGACGGCGTGCGCCGCGTACCACGACCGTCCGTCCGCGCTCGTGAACAGCAGCGTCGTGCCGAACGCGGAGAGGAGCGCTCCCGCGACGGCGACCCAGCGGGGCGCCCCGTACGCGCGGAGCGCGAGGTAGAGGACCCCCGCGGACGCGCCGCCGCACAGCTGCGACACGAGGTCCTGGGCGACCGCGGTCCCGAGCGGGAGGAGCGGGATCGCGAGGATCGCCGGTAGCGGCGGGTACGCGACGCACCACTTTCCCACCCCGCACGCGAGGAGCTCGTTCAGCCACGGCGGGTCGTCGGTCAGCCAGTAGCGACCGTGGACGAGGGCGTCGGCCAGTCGACCGTAGTAGTCGTAGACGGTCGGCGCGGCCCACCCCGCGATGAGGTATCCCGAAACGGCGAAGCAGCCGATGGCGATCGCGATCCACGAGTCGCTTGGCCGCGCCCGCCGCAGGCGTTCCACTCTCAGAACGCTAGCGTTATCGCCCTGTGACCGAACGGCTTCCCGGCCTCTCCTTCTTCTTCCCGGCACGGAATGAGGAGCTCAACATCGCGCCGATGGTCGCCAGGGCCCTCGAAGTGCTGCCGGCGTATGCCGACCGCGTCGAGGTCATCGTCGTGGACGACGGCTCGACCGACGACACCGGGAAGCTCGCCGACGCCCTCGCGACGACGGACCCGCGCGTGCGGGTGATCCATCACTCGCCCGGGCGCGGCTACGGCGGCGCGGTCCGGGCGGGCCTCGAAGCCGCGACGCAGCCGTACGTGTTCTTCACCGACGGGGATCAGCAGTTCGACGTGGCGGACTTCGACCGGCTCGCCACCGCCCTCACGCCCGGCGTGGACGCCGTGATCGGCTACCGGCTCACGCTCGCGTACGGCTGGCGTCACGTCCTCGTGTCGCGCACCTACAACCTCGTGATCCAGATCCTCTTCGCCGGCGATTGGAAGGACGTCGACTGCGCGTTCAAGCTGTTCCGCGCCGACGTCTTCACCCGCGTGCCGCTCGATCGGGTGCGGTCGGACGGCGCCTTCTTCTCGCCGGAGCTGCTCATCAACCTGCGCGCCGGCGGGATCACGATGCGCCAGGTCGGGATCCCGCATCACGAGCGAATGCATCACGAGCCCAAGGGCACGTCCTTCAAGACGATCCTCAAGGCGATCCGCGACGTACTGCTCCTGCGGCTCTCGCTGTGGCTGCGACCGCGCTGACCGCTCTCGCGCACTAGCGCTCGAGGCGCCAGATGTCGGCGTGGGTCTCGCGCTTCCGGATGAGCCGCGCTCGCCCGCGGTCGATGAGCGCCACCGCGGGCCTTGGATGATGGTTGTAGTTCGAGGCCATGGCGACGCTGTACGCGCCGCACGCTGGAATGGCGAGCACCTCGCCGGGCTCCGCGGTCGGCAGTGCAACGTCACGGATGAGCAGGTCGCCGCTCTCGCAGTACTTGCCCGCGATCGCGACGTGCTCGGCCGGCGCCGCGGTCGGCCGATCCGCGAGGACGGCCGTGTACGCGGCGTCGTACAGCGCGGGCCGGATGTTGTCCCCCATGCCTCCATCCACTGATACGAAAGTCCGCATGCCCGTGACGCGCTTCGTCCCGATCACCCGATAGAGCGCGATCCCGGCGCGCCCCACGAGTGACCGGCCGGGCTCGAGGTAGATGGTGGACTTCGCGAGGTCCGGGTCCGAGCGGATCGGCTCGCTCACCGCGCGCGCATATGCCGCCAGGTCGAGCACCGGGTCGCCGCTCCGAAGCGGGATCGCGAGCCCGCCGCCGACGCCGATCTCCTTCACCTGCACGCCCGTCGCGGATCGGACGTCGCGCGCGAGCGCGACGAGCGCCAGCGCGAGCTCGCGATACCGCTCGGCCTCGTGCAGCTGCGTGCCCAGATGGGCGTGGAGACCGACGAGCCTGAGATTCTTCGTCGCG
>DASWFN010000197.1:0-15927 GCA_036394215.1 Candidatus Limnocylindria bacterium | reverse complement strand
TCGAAGGTCTTCGTGTCCATGAAGTGGTAGAGGTCGCCGTCGTGATACATGAACTGAACGTCGCGGTGGTCGAGCCGGGCGCGCGCGAAGCGATCCCCCGCCTGGAATGTCTTCTCGATGAGGTCGCCACGCCGCACGTTGCGGAGCTTCATCCGCACCTGCGCCGAGCCGCGGCCCATCTTGATGTGCTGGAACTCGACGATCTGGTACAGGTTGCCGTCGAGCTCGATCGTCATGCCGCGCTTGATCTCACCGGTTGAAACCATTCTTTCGCCTTCGGCGGGCCTATCGGCACTCGTCTACGAACGACGGTGCGCGCTGTCGAGAAGCCATCTCACGGCTATCTCGTAGCCCGCCACTCCCTTTCCTATTACCTGATGCGCCGTGACGTCCTTGAGATAGCTATGGTGCCTGAACGGCTCTCGCTTGCCGATATCGCTGATATGGACCTCGACGACCGGGAACACGCAGCCCTTCACGGCATCGCGCAGGACGATCGAGGTGTGGGCGAGGCCGCCGGGATTGATGATGGCACCATCCGCGTTCGCGTGCTCCTGCAGGAAGTCGATGAGCGCGCCCTCGTGATTCGATTGGAAGTCGGTGAGCGTGTGCCCGGGCCCGGCGATGTCGCGGCACCGGCCGACGACCTCCGCCAGCGTCGTCGTCCCGTAGATCGCGGGCTCGCGCGTGCCGAGCGTGTTGAGATTCGGTCCGTTCACCAGCAGGAGCTTCATCGTCCCTCCACGATCGCTGCCGCGGCACGCAGCGCGCGCGGCGCGACGTCGGTCACCTCGCTGAATCGACCGATCGTGCGCGGGAGGATCCAGCGGACCTTCCCCGCGCGGACCTTCTTGTCCTCCGTCAGCAGCGACCACGTCCCGGCCGGCAGCTTCGCCCGCGTCGGCAGGCCGGCGGACACCAGCAATGCCTCGAGCCGCTCGCGGAGCGTCGTCGGCGCGAGGTCGAGCACGTCGGCGAGCGCCGTCGCGTAGACCATCCCGATGCTCACCGCCTCACCGTGCGTGACGCGGTAGCGGCTCGCGGCCTCGTAGGCGTGCCCGAGCGTGTGGCCGAAGTTGAGGAGCTCGCGCAGCCCGGCTTCGCGCTCGTCCGCCGCGACGATGCCGGCCTTCACGCTCGCGCCGAGCGCGATGCAGCCGAGGGTCGGCCCCAGGTCGCCGTCGACGACGGCGGCGGCCGATCGCTCGACCTGCGTCACCGAGTCACGGTCCGTGAGGAATGCCGCCTTGGCGATCTCGGCGAAGCCGGACGAGCGCTCGCGGCGCGGCAGCGACTCGAGGACCCCCGGGTCGGCGAGCACGGCATCGGGTTGATGGAAGGCGCCGGCGAGGTTCTTTCCCCGCGGGAGATCGATCCCGGTCTTGCCGCCGATGGACGAATCGACCATCGCGAGCAGCGTCGTCGGCACGTGCGCCATCCGGACGCCGCGCAGGTACGTCGCCGCCGCGAATCCCGCCAGGTCCCCGACGGTGCCACCGCCGAGCGCGATCACCCCGCCGTCACGCTTCACGCCGGCGGCCCCGAGCGCGTCCCACAGTGCCGCGAGCGCGGCGGTGCTCTTCGCCCGCTCGCCGCGCGGCACCCGGATGACCTCCGCAGCGAGCCCGGCGTCGGCGCAGGAGCGCCGGACGGCCGGCGCGTGGCGCCTCGCGGTGAGCGGGTCGGCGACGATCGCCACGCGACCGCGCCAGCCGAGGTCGTGCAGATGCGTGCCGACGTGGTCGAGCAATCCCGCGCGCACGAGCAGCGGGTACGGGCGCGACGCCAGCACGTCGATACGCACGCCGCGCCCTGACACGAGCCACGCGGCGATCGCGAGCGCGATCTCGTGCGGCTCGGCACCGTCGACGGTGAACGACGCGTCGACGTCGGCGTACTCGCCTCGGCGCTGCTTGAGCACCCGGGCCGCGTGCTGCCGCGGGCTGACGTCGAGGTGTGCGCGCTTGTGCATCGTCGCAGCGAGCCCCCGGGCCACCGTCGCGACCGTGCCGGTGAGGCCCACGCGCAGCCCGAGCTCGGTCATGCGGCGGCGGTTCGGCTCGAGGAGCACCGCGCCGCCGCCCGTCGAGACCACGATGAGCGCCGGCGTCGGCTTGAGCGCGGCGAGGATCTCCGACTCGAGCGCGCGGAACCGCGGCATCCCGTCCTCGGTGATGACCGACGTGCACGGCTTCCCGGCGCGGCGCTCGATCTCGTCGTCGAGATCGATCGCGCGCCCGCCGAGGGCCTCAGCCAGCAGGGGCGCGACCGTCGACTTCCCGATCCCCGGCGGGCCGACCAGGAAGAGGTGCATCAGCGGTCCGCGATCGGCTTCAGTCGCTCGCGGTAGCGCGCGACGGCGCTCGTGATGTCGTCGAGGGTGTCCTCGCCGAACTTCGCGCAGACCGCGTCGGCGAGGACGAGCGCGAGCATCGCCTCCGCGACGACGCCGCCCGCCGGGATGATGCAGATGTCGCTGCGCTCGATGTGCGCCGGCGCGGGCTCTCCGGTGCGGAGGTCGACCGATGGCAACGGCTTCATGAGCGTGGAGATCGGCTTGAACGCGACCCGCACGAGGACATCCTCGCCGTTCGTGACGCCACCCTCGAGCCCGCCCGCGCGGTTCCGCGGACGCCCGAAGCCATCGCCGCGCCGCTCGATCGGGTCGTGGACCCGGCTGCCCCGCTCGCCCGCCGCGTCGAACGCGTCGGCGAACTCGACGCCCTTCACCGACTGGATCGACGCCATGGCCTGCGCGATGCGTCCGTCCAGGCGGCGGTCCCACTGCGCGTACGAGCCGAGGCCCGTGATGACGCCGGTCGCGCGTACGGCGGTCACGCCGCCGAGCGTGTCGCCCGCGTCGCGGGCGGCGCCGATCGCGGCGATCATCCGCGCCGATGCGTCGGGGTCACCGCAGCGCACCTCGCTCGCCTCGATCGCGGCCCGGTCGAACCGCGGGACGGCGGTGACCTCGCCGATGCGGATCGTCTCGCTCAGCACATCGACGCCGACGGCTCCGAGGAGGGCCTTCGCGATCGCACCCGCGGCGACGCGCGCCGCCGTCTCGCGCGCGCTCGCGCGCTCGATCACGTCGCGGACGTCCTCGTGCCCGTACTTGAGCGCGCCCGCCAGGTCGGCGTGGCCGGGGCGGAGCTTCGTCACCGCGTCGGGCGCCTCGGGGACCGGCGCCGTGCTCATGACCCGTTCCCAGTTCACCGCGTCGCGGTTCTCGATCCACAGCGCCACGGGCGCGCCGGTCGTGCGTCCCTGTCGCACGCCGCCGGTGACCCGCGCACCGTCGCGCTCGATCTTCTGGCGGCCACCGCGGCCGTAGCCGAGCTGCCGGCGCCGCAGGTCGGCGTCGATCGCCGCGCCGTCGATCGGGATCCCGGCCGGGACGCCGTCGACGATGATCGTGAGCCCCGGCCCGTGCGACTCGCCGGCCGTCAGGAAGCGCATCAGCTCGCGCTCGCGAACAGCGCCGCGCGCATCGCCTCGACCGGTGCCTCGCGCCGGGTCCAGATCTGGAACGACGAGGCCGCCTGCTGCAGGAGCATCGGCAGGCCGTCGATCACGGTCGCGCCGGCGGCGCGGGCACGCTTCACCAGCGGCGTCGGGACCGCGGTCGGGATCAGATCGATCACGACGAGCTCGCGCCGCAGTGCCGCCCCATCGAGCGGGTCCTCGCCGTGCAGCCCGAGCGAGGTCGCGTTCACGATGACGTCCACCTCCGCGAGCTCGCCGCGGCTGCCCCAGTCGATGACCGCGAGCGTCAGCTCGGCCGGATGCGCGACGGATCGCGCGAGGGTCTCGGCGCGCTCGCGGGTCCGATTCGCGAGAGCGACGTGCGCGCCCCGCCGGTGGAGCACCGCGATGACCGCGCGCGCGGCGCCGCCCGCCCCGAGCACGAGCACCCGCTGGTCCGTGAGGTCGACCTCACGCGTCGCGTACTGGAAGCCGACGACGTCGGTGTTCGCGGCAAGGAGCTTCTTCCCGTCGGGCGTGCGCGCGAGCGTGTTCGCCGCGCCGATCTCGGCCGTCGGTCCGTCCCACGTGTCGACGAGCTTCATGACCGCTTCCTTGTGCGGCACCGTGACGTTCGCGCCGAGGACATCGCCGTCCCGGATCCGCGTGACCGCTCCGGGCAGCTCGGCCGCCGTCACGTCGAGCAGCTCGTACGTGTGCGGCAGCCCGAGGTGGCGGAACGCGGCGTTGTGCATCGCCGGCGAGAGCGAGTGCGCCACCGGATGCCCGAGGAGATACACGACACTCACTTGTTGCCGTACTTGACGCGGTTGGCTTCCTGCTCCTCGATGGTCCTCGCGAAGGCGTGGTCGCCGGTGCCGTCGTTCTTCGCGACGAAGAACAGGAAATCGGTGGTCTCCGGCTTCGCCGCGGCCTGCAACGCGGCGAGCCCCGGGCTGCAGATCGGCGTCGGGGGCAAGCCGGCCACCCGGTACGTGTTGTACGGCGAATCGAGCTTGAGATCGTCCAGCGAGAGCTCGCCCCAGCTCCCCTTGCCGTACTGGATCGTCGGGTCGGCATCGAGCTTCATCCCGATGTCGAGGCGGTGCTGGTAGAGGCCCGCGATGAGCGGGCTCTCCTTCCGGTCGCGCGCTTCGCGCTCGACGATCGAGGCGAGTCGCACGACGTCGTAGATCGGAACCTTCCGCTCCGCCGACGCGGTCCGCAGCGCGGCGCCGGCCTTCGCCTCGAACGTGTCGAGGAGCGTGCCGACGATCTGCTCGGCCGTCGCATCGGGACGGAGGAAATACGTGTCCGGGTACAGGAAGCCTTCGAGCGACGCCTTCGGGTCCAGACCGCCGAGGACGAAGTTGTTCCGCGAACCGACGACGGCCGCCGCAGCGAAGTCCTTCGGATCGATCTTCGGGAATGACTTGTTGACGGCGACGCCGATCTCGGTGAGCCGCCAGCCTTCGATGATGCGGAGCGCGACCTGGTCGCCCGGCGCCTTCTGGAAGAGCGTCGCGATGTCACGCGGGCTGAGGGCCGCCGACACCTTGTAGGTCCCGGTCTGGAGCGCGTTCTCGGTCCCGCTCTCGTAGAGGACGTACTTGAATGCGAGCTGGGACTTGATGAGCCCGGCGGCATACAGGTCGGCGGCGATGACCGACGCGTTCGCGCCGCGCCGCACCGTGAAGTCGATGGGCTTCGCGTTCGGGTCGGCCGGCGCGTCGACGAGCGGCGCGACCTTCGGCGCGATGAGCGCGCGCACGGCCGACTGCCGGAGGAGCGTGTCGTGATCGTCCGCGGCCTGGACCACGGCGTCGGTCGCGAGCGGCCGTGCGAGGAAGAACAGCGCGATGGCGACGACCACGACGACGAGAGCGAAGACCGCCGGACCGGCGCTCGACCGCTTGCGCGGCGGCTTCGCGCGCCCGCGCGCCGGCGCGCGGACCGGACCGCGGTACACCTGGCCGCTCACGAGCGGGCCTTCCGCGCGCTGAGGAAGTCCTCGAGCAGCACCCGTGCCGCGCCGGCATCGGGATCCTCGGCGCCACGGTGCGCGGCCTCGACCGTCGTGTTGCGCTCGTCGTACATCGAGATCGGCAGCGCGAGCGGCGCGAGCGCGTCCGCGAACCGGCGGACCCGCGCGGACTGCGGACCTTCCTCACCACGCAGGGTCAACGGCAGACCGACCACCAGCGCACCGACCTCCTCACCACGGGCGATCGCCGCGATCCGCTCGATGTCCGCGGCGAGGCGTCGCGATCGGCGGAGGGTCGGTAGCGCGCGACTGATGCCGAACGCGTCGTCCCCGACCGCGAGCCCGATCCGGCGGTCTCCGACGTCGAGCGCAAGATAGCGCACGTCAGTTGACCGCGATCCGCAGGTCGAGCAGCGGCAGCCGTGGCCACCACGACGGCGACACCTTCAGGTCGGTCACCCGGAGCCCCTGGGCGTCGAGCAGCGCGCGCGCTTCGGCGACCGTGCGGCCGGCCAGAGCGGCGCGGATACGCGCCGCATCGAGGCGCGGGGTCTGCTGCCCCGATGCGGTGAGCCGCCAGGTGACGCCGTTGTCCGCGACGGTCGGCGTCGTGATGCCGCCGAACTGCGCGCTGCGCTCGTCGAGCACCATGCCTTCGAAGGCCATCGTGCGGTACTGCTCGATCGCCGCTTTCGCCGGCTGGTCGCCGGCAACGGCGAAGCCCTGCACCGACGCGGTGACCGGGACGTCGAAGGTCGCGACCTCCTTGCCGACGACGTCGGCAAGGCTCCCTTGTGACGTGAGCGACGGCGTCCCGGCGTACACGAGCGCGTCGCCGGTGAGCTGCGCTTTCCAGCGGAGCTTCTGGTCGTTCGCGGCGTCGGCGAGCACCCGATCGACGTTCGCCTTCGCGGTCGCCGCCGTGTAATCCTCGGCCTTCACGACCGGGATCTTCTTCGTGTCGCCGCCGGTCGTCGCGGACGGATTCGTGACCGAGTACAGCGTTCGATTCGGGACGACGATGCGGTTCGCCGACACGTTCCCGCTCGGCCCGCCGGTCACGGCCTCGATCGCGACGTCGGCCTGGCCGGTCACGAGCGTGAAGCCGATGATGATGCTGCGCGGCAGGGTCTTCGTCTCGGTCGTCACGAACTGGATCCGATCGCTCGTCTGGACGATGGTGCCCTTCGGGATGCTCTGGTCGTCGGTCGTCTGATTCGAGAACCGCACCGATCCGGCCGCCTTGATGTCGTCGTTGCGCGACCCGGTCGCCGTGCCGGTCACCTTCGTCGTGATCGTCGCGGAGAGCGGCTGCGCCGGCAGCGCGCCCGGGCCGGCCCGCACGCTGAACGTGGCGGTCGGCATCGGGATCGCCGATGGCGCGACGGTCACCGCAGCCGATGGCAGGGCGACCATCAACAGGAGGAGGACGGCGCCGACCGCGCTCGCCGCGATGCCGATCGCGCGCGCCGGCGAGCCCAACGACGGCGGACGGCGGCGGCGTGCCGTCACCGAGGCGAGGGCCGCGCGCCGTGGTGCGCCGAGCCGTTCGGTGGGATCGAGCTCCTCGCGCTCGAGCGAGCTGAGGGACGCGTATGCCGGGACGTGCACGGACGCCGCGACGGACCGCGCCCGCGGATCGCTCGACACGATCGAGAGGCGGCGCTGGCCGGCCTGGCTCCGTGCGACCTCGAGGAAGATCGGATTGCGCGCGAACGGCGCGCCCGAAGGCACGACGAACACGACAGGCGCATCGGCCGGCGCCGCGGCGAGACGTTCGGACGCGTCGAGGATCGTCGCCCGCGCGTCGAGGTCGATGACGGTACGGCTCACGACGAATACGCCTCGGCCGCGAGCGCGGCCGCCCCCGCGGCGACGAGGTCGTCGGCCGTGAGGGTCGCGTCCGCGACGACGCGCGGCACCAGGCTCATCCGGAGCGGGAGGACGTCGATCGGCCCGCCGCGCTCCGCACCGGCCGCGGCTCCGAGGGCCTGCGGGAGCACCGCGAGCTCGTCCGGCACGCCGCTGGCGTACCAGCGACCGGGCAGCTCGAGCCCGAGCGCGCGGACCGATGCGATCACGCAGCGCGCCCAGACGTCCGCGTCGGCGGAGCTGCGGCGCGCGAGCAGCGCGTCGCGGCCGACGGCGAAGACGCGCGTTCCGGTGACCCTGCCGTCGCGCACCACGGCGACCGCGGTCTGGTCCGCGCCGAGCCGAGCGATGCCGGCCTCCGCCACGCCCGACTCCGCGACGAGCCGGCCGAGCGCGTACGCGCCGGAGGTCGCGCTCCCCCGCCGCTTCGCCGACTCGAGCGCCGCCGTGGCGCCGCCGGCCTGCACGAGCGGCGCGAGCGCGACATCGGTGCGCACCTCGAGCTGCTGGCCGCGATCGCCGATCGGCGAGCCGAGGCGCCTGCCGTCGAGGACGAAGCCGCCCACGTCATCACGCAGCTCGGCCGTCGCGATCCCGCGCAGCGCCGGATCGTCTCCGGCGAGGTCGCGTGCCGCGCGGGCCGCAGCCTCGCGGGCGATCCGGATCGCCTTCACCGCCTCGCTCGGCGACACCGGGTCGCGCTGGTCCTCGCGCGCGAAGGTCGTGCTCTCGTGGAACGTGCGGATGTCGTCACCGTCGATCGCGACGACCACGCGCTCTGCGCGGGCGATCCGCTCCGCCGCGGCGAACGCCGCTCCGAGCGCTGCCACGACCGCGCGGCGGTCGGCGATGTAGCCACCGCTCACGGCATTCGCCGGGAGCGGAGCGTGGCCCACGCCAGTGACGCGCAGCCGGCCCTGCTCGCGACGGCCGACGACGACGCGCACCGAGGCTGCGGCCAGCTCGACCCCGGCCACGCCGGAGCTAGCCACGACCTCCGAGCCGCTCCCGCACGGCCCGTGCTCCCGCCTCGAGCGCGTCGGCGAGACGCGCGGCGTCCTTGCCGCCGCCCGTCGCGCTGTTCGCCGGTCCGCCGCCGCTGCCGCCGATGATCGAGGCGAGCTCCTTCACGAGATCGCCGGCATGCACGCGCGCGATGAGGTCCTTGCTCACCGCGACCGCGAGGCCGGGCCGGCCGGCATGCGTCGAGCCGAGGACCGTGACGCCCGTGCCGAGACCGTCGCGGACGCGGTCGGCCAGGCCGCGGAGGACCTGCTGGTCATAATCGCCGACGTCGAGCACGATGAGCTTCGCGCCGTCGAGCTGCTCGGCCTTCGCGATCAGCGCGGTCGCCGTCTGGTCGATGCCGCTCTTCTGCATCGCGGCGAGCTGCTTCTCGAGGCGCTCACGGGACTCCTGCATCTGCGCGACGGCATCCGGCAGGCGGCTCGGCTGCACCTTCAGCGCGAGTGACGCGCGGTCGACGCTGTCGCGGAGCTCGTGGACCTGGCGGAGCGCGCCCTCACCGGTGACGGCCTCGATACGCCGCACGCCCGCGCCGATCGACTCCTCCTTCGTGATGAGGAACAGGCCGATGTCGCCGGTGCAGTGGCAGTGGGTCCCGCCGCACAGCTCACGCGACGTCGGCCCCGCCTCGACGACGCGGACCAGGTCGCCGTACTTCTCGTCGAACAGGTGTGTCGCGCCGGACGCGAGCGCGTCCTGGAGCGGCATGGTCTGCGCGTGCACGCTCGCGTTCGTGAGGATCGCCGCGTTCACCTCGTCCTCGACCCGGCGGAGCTCGACGGCCGTGAGCGCGCGGCCGAACGTGAAGTCGAACCGCAGGTTCGGCGCGTGGACGAGCGACCCGGCCTGGTGGACCTCGTCGCCGAGCATCCGGCGCAGCGTCGCGTGGAGCAGGTGGGTGGCGGTGTGGTTGCGCATCGTGTGCCCGCGCAGCTCCTCGTCGACCTCCGCGTGTGCCGGCGTCCCCGTCCGGATGACCCCGTCGACGACCTTCGCGCTCATCACGATCACCTCGGCGGCGGCCGTCTGGGTGTCGGCCACGAGCGCGCGACCCTCCGAGGTCGTGATCACGCCGCGGTCGCCGACCTGGCCGCCTCCCTCCGGATAGAACGGAGTGCGGTCGAGGACGATCTCGACATCCTGGCCTTCGCGCGCCTCGTCGGCGCGTTGCCCGGCGATCACGAGCGAGCGCACCGTCGCATCCGTCGCGAGCTCCGTGTAGCCGGTGAACGTGCTGCGCAGCCCCTCTTTCTCGTGGAGGTCGGCGTAGAACTGGCCGAACTTCATCGCATCCTGCGAGAACTTCGCGGCCGCCCGGCCGCGCTGGCGCTGCGCGTCGAGCAGCTTCTTGAAGCCGGCCTCGTCGACGCCGATGCCGGCGGCCGCCACCAGCTCGCGCGTCATCTCCATCGGGAAGCCGAAGGTGTCGTACAACCGGAACGCCGTCTCCGCATCGATCGACCGCAGGCCGGCATCCTTCGCGGCCGCGATCGCGGTGCCGAGCTGCTCCATGCCGCTCTGCAGCGTCTTCTCGAACTTCTCTTCCTCGGTCCCGATCGTCTCGGCGATGCGCTCCCGCGCGGCGGTGAGCTCGTGATAGTGCTTCTGCATCGACTTCACGACCTCGCCCGCGACCTGCGCGAGCGCGCCGGGCTTCAGGTCGAGCCGCCGCGCGTGGAGCGCCGCGCGACGCAGCAGGCGCCGGAGGACGTAGCCGCGCCCTTCGTTCGACGGCGCGATGCCATCGGCGATGAGGAACGCCGCCGCCCGCGCGTGCTCCGCCACGACGCGCATCGAGATGTCGCGTGCCGCATCGTCACCATACTTCGCGCCACTCAGGTTCTCGATCTTCTTCATCAGCGGCTGGAAGAGATCCGTTTTGAAGGTGTCGGTCACGCCCTGGAGGACCTGCGACGTCCGCTCGAGGCCGGCGCCGGTGTCGATGTTCCGCTTCGACAGCGGCGTCAGGGTCCCGTCCTCCTTGCGGTCGTACTGCTGGAAGACGAAGTTCCAGATCTCGAGGTAGCGGCCGCAGCTCTCCCCGGGGTTGCAGTCGTGGCGCGGAACGTTCGGCTGCGGACCGCGGTCGACAAAGACCTCGCTGCACGGACCGCAGAGCCCGGTCGGGCCGGGCGACCAGAAGTTCGTGTCGTCGCCCTTCGCGAGGTTGCCGAGCCGGAACACCTTCGACGGCGGGAGCAGCGCGAGCTCCTTCGTCCAGATGTCGAAGGCTTCGTCGTCGTCGAAGTACACCGTCGCGACGAGCGTGTTCGGATCGATCTCGAACTGCGTCGTCAGCAGCTCCCAGCCCCAGCCGATCGCTTCCTTCTTCCAGTAGTCGCCGATGCCGAAGTTCCCGAGCATCTCGAAGAACGTGTTGTGGTACGTATCGGTGCCGACGACGTCGAGGTCGGTCGTGCGGAAGCACTTCTGCACCGTGACCAGACGTTTCGCGGGCGGCTGCTTCTTCCCGAGGAAGTACGGGACGATCGGCTGCATCCCCGCGCTCGTGAACAGCACGCTCGGGTCGTCCTTCAGGACGAGCGGGGCGCTGGGCAGCCGGTGATGATCCTTCTCCTCGAAGAACTTGATGAAGCGCTCGCGGATGGTCTGGCTGTCCACCGATCCCCTTCCAGCTAACGAAAAACGCGGGTCAGGCGGTCACTCGACCGGCTCCCCGCGTTCCCCATGAAAAGGATAGAGCCGCTAGCTGGACTTGCTTCCGCTTCCTCCGCCGCTCGTCCCGCCGGAGCGTGAGCTCCCGGCCGGCTTCGTGCCGCCGGCGCTGTCCCACTCTTTCTTGGCGTCCTCGATGATCTCGCGCCCCTTGACCGACACGTCGTCGGCGATCTTCTGCGCGATGCGTTGCAGGTCATCGGCGCGCTTCTTCAGCTCGTCGGCGCGCTGCTGGAGCTCATCCCGCGGGTTGTCCCCGAGGAGCTTCGGCCCGTAGACCAGCGCGGCCACCGCGCCGGCCACGAACGCCAGGATGACACCCATGTCGCTACTCCCTCAGTCCTTCTAGGACCAGCACCGTCAACGACGCAAGTACCGCGCCACAGCAGGCGAACAGGACCTGCGCTTCACCGAGCGTACCTGTCCGCCATCCCCCGATCTCCCCGAGCGTCTGGGCCGCGAGGACCGCGGCCGCCGACAGGACCCACGCCGCGACCATGCCCTTCGGCCGCCCGAGCGCCGCCCGGATGGCCGCGGGGACGCCGAGCGCGACGAGCGCGAGCGGGACGAGCGCCGGCGGCAGGTCAGTCCGCCGCTGCGGGCGCGTCCTCGGCGACCGCCCTCGGGGTCTTGTGGCGCAGCCGGGTGGGAAGCGCGAACACGGTGATGGCACCGGCCGCGCGGGCGAGCTCCGGCTCGAGATCGCCCATCGGCATCCGGACGAGCGCCGCGAACGCGAAGAGCGGCAGCAGGAAGAAATACGAGAAGAGGCTCCGGTAGGCGAAGAAGAGCGGGACGGTCGCCAGCACCACGCCGAGCTCCGGGCTCGTGCGCCGTGACCGCCACGCGATCGCGACGCAGATCGCGAACGCGATCGCCTCGAGCGCCGTGTACGCGAGCGGCGGCCAGAGCGGCACCACCCCGTTGATGACGAGGAAGATGAGCCCCGAGCCGCGGGGGAACATCGGGTCCAACACCGGCGCGCTGATCCCAGCCAGCCACGCCGGCGCGTCGTGCACGATGAACGGCAGGTTCACGACGGCGAAGATGGCGGCCGCCTCGGCGGCCCTCCGCAGGGCGACCCTCCACCCCTGGCGGGTCGCGATGGCGATCAAGAAGAACGGCCCGAAGAACCAGGCGATCTGCTTCGTCGCGCAGGCCACACCGAACGCGAGGCCGCTCCACCGCCGCTCGCGCCACAGCCACGCCGCGACGAGCGGCAGCGCGTAGAGGAGATCCGCGCTCCCACCGACGGTGAACGCAGCGAGGCTCGCCGCGCCGAGGAGGCCGGTGAGCACGAACGGCCGCGATCCGAGGGGCGCGCGCAGGATGACGAGGGCCATCGCCGCGACGAGACAGAGGATGTACAGGATGTTCGTATCCCAGCCGAGCGCGACCCACGGCGCGATCAGCAGGATGGACAGCGCCGGGTACGACAGCCTCGACTCGAACTCCACGTTGAGCGCGCTCTCGTGGCTGCGGGAGGACCAGACCGCGTCGAGCTCGCCGTCGGTCGGGTAGAAGCCGTCGCGCGCGAATAGGCCCTGACGCAGCGGCGTCGTGCGATCCGCGCCGATCCCGAGCCGCGCGTAGCACGTGAACACATCGAGATCGATGTAGGGATCCCGTCCGTCGAGGAGCAGCCTGGCCGCGCATTCGTTCAGCGCGATCGCGTCGTTGTGATACGGCGTCCAGTCACCGGAGCGCTGGCGCGGCGCGGCCAGGAACCACGAGGCTCCGACGAGGGCCATGACGCACACGACGAGCCACGCGATGCGGGTCACGCGCACGTACCGGCGATCCGGCGGCGTCCGCGCGTCGCCGCGGCCGTCGCCCAGGAGCGCGACCACGAGCATGGCGAGGCTCACCGCCAGGCCGCCGACGACGAGCAGTGCGCCGTACGGGCTCGGGTGAGAGATGACCATGGCGTTCACGAGGCCCGCGTAATAGAGGACGGCGCCGGCCAGCGTGATCGCGACGAGCCGAATGAGCGCGCGCACCGGGCTACGCCGCGATCGCGCGGTCGACGACGCCTCCGCCGAGCACCTCATCGCCGCGGTACAGGACGGCGGCCTGGCCGGGAGCCACGAGGGCGGGCTCGCTCAGCCGGAGCGTGGCGGTGCGGCGGTCGATCGACACGGTCACCTCGGACGCAAGCGGCGTGCCCCGATACCGCAAGACCGCGTCCGCGGTGAAGGTGTCGGCCGGCGGGACGTCCGCGGTGAATCGCACGTCGCGGAGCGCGTACTCGCGGGTCGCGATCTCGGACCGGAGCCCGACGACGGCGGCCCCGCGCTCGGGCTCGAGCCGCAGCACGTACAGGCGCTCGCCGGTGGCGACCCCGACCCCGGCCCGCTGGCCGACGGTGAGCCCGCCAACGCCGGCGTGGCGACCGATGACGGTCCCGTCGGCGCGCTCGATGGGTCCGCTCGCGAACGCCTCGGGCGCCCGGGCGCGCACGAAGTCGCGGTAGTCGCCGCCGATGAAACAGATGTCCATGCTCTCGGCCTGCGCCGCGTTCGGCAGCCCGTAGCGCGCCGCGAGCTCTCGCGTCTCGCGCTTGTCCGCGAGCTCGCCGACCGGCAGCTCGAGGCTCGCAAGCTCGCGCTGGCCGAGCATGTAGAGCGCGTACGACTGGTCCTTCTGCGGATCGCGCGCGCGAAGCAGCGACCGGCGACCCGACGGATCCGTGCCGACGCGCGCGTAGTGGCCGGTCGCCAGCCGCGACGCGCCGAACTTCCGCACGACATCGCCGAGGAGCGCCTCGAATTTCACGTAGCCGTTGCAGGCGACGCACGGATTCGGGGTCTCGCCCGCGGCGTACGAGTCGACGAACCGGTCCACGACCTCGCGGCCGAAGACCTCCGAGAAGTCGAGGGCGTAGAACGGGATACCGAGGTGTGCGGCGGCCCGCCGCGCGGTCTCCCCCGCCTCATCGGTGCCGCAGCAGCGCGGCGCATCGCTCGCGCCGCCGCCGGGCGTCAGGCGCATCCAGACCCCGACGACATCCTCCCCGCGATCCGCGAGGAGCGCGGCCGCGAGCGACGAGTCGACGCCGCCGCTCATCGCGACGAATACGCGATCCGTCATGACGCCGTCCGCACCCCCGCGTCGATGAGCGCCCCGCGCAGCGCGCCGATCGCCATGAGGGCGCAGGCCTCCTTGCGCCGCGGCAGGCCGCCGAGCGCGTTGAGGATGTCCGCGGGCTCGAGCCGCGCGGCCTCGTCGACCGGCAGTGCTCCCGCGAGCTCCGTGAGGACGGACGCCGCCGCGATCGCGGCGGTGCAGCCGAACGTCCGGAACCGCAGATCCACGATCCGACCCTCGCGCACGCGAAGCGTGATCGTGGTGCGGTCGCCGCACGACGGATTCGCGTCGGTCCCGGTCCCGCTCGCATCGGTGAGCGTGCCGGCGTTGCGCGGCCGGGTCAGATGATCCAAGGCGATGTCGGAATACCGATCCGGCTCGATCACGCCGGCACCGCCGCGCCGGAAGCGGCGCGAAGCCGCGCGACGATCGGCGGCAGCGCGGCCAGCAGCGCGTCGACGTCCGCGTCGGTCGTGTCGCGGCCGAGCGTCAGCCGAAGTGATCCCTGCGCGAGATCGCGGTCGAGCCCGAGCGCGAGCAGCACGTGCGACGGGTCGGTGTTGCCGCTCGTGCATGCGGAGCCGCTTGATGTGCTGAAGCCTGCGAGGTCGAGCGACACCACGAGCGCCTCGCCCTGCGTGCCGCTGAAGCAGAACGACGCGCTGTTCGGCAGCCGTTCCGTCGGATGCCCGGTGAGGGTCGCATCGGGGATCCGCGAGCGGACGCCCGCGATGAGCCGGTCGCGGAGCCCGGACTGCCGCGCGGCCTCCGCCGCCCGGCGTGCGGTCGCGATGCGCATCGCCGCGCCGAGCCCGACGATGCCCGCAACGTTCTCCGTCCCGGTGCGCCGGCCCTTCTCCTGGCCGCCGCCGGTCTGCACCGTCGCGATGCGCGTGCCGCGGCGCACGTAGAGCGCACCGACGCCCTTCGGTCCGTAGAACTTGTGCGCGTTCACGCTCAGGAGATCGACCGGCAAGGTGCGCACGTCGATCTCCAGCGCGCCGACCGTCTGCACCGCGTCGCTGTGGAACGCGACGCCGCGCTCGCGGCAGATCGCGCCGATCGCCGCGATGGGCTGCAGCGTCCCGATCTCGTTGTTCCCGTGCATGACCGACACGATCGCGGTGCGCGCGTCGATCGCGGCCGCGACCGCCTCGACCGATACGCGGCCCTCGCGGTCCACCGGGATCACGGTGACCCGCGCCTGACCGTGGGCCTCGAGGTCCGCAGCCGTGTCCAGGATCGCGTGGTGCTCGATCGCGGTCGTGACGACGCCGTCCGCCTCGCCCTCGCGGGCCTTGAGCACGCCGCGGAGCGCGAGGTTGTCGGCCTCGGTGCCGCCGGAGGTGAACACGATCTCGGCGGGCTCGGCGCCGATCGCCTGCGCGACCTCCTCTCGGGCCCGATCGACGAGGGCGCGCGCCCTCCGGCCCTCGGCGTAGATGCTCGAGGGGTTCCCGGGGACCTCACGGAGGACCTGCGCCATGAGATCGGCGACCTCGGGGTCGACCGGCGTCGTGGCGGCATGGTCGAGATAGACGCGCCGCATGGAGGAAGTGTAGTCAGCATCTATTGACATGCCGGCCCGCCCGACGTACTACGCGGCCACGCGAAGGGGAGGCACGGGCAATGGCGATGGAATCTGGCAGACCGGCACCGGTCCTGAAGATGCAGCCCGGCGACATCATCGAGGGCGGCGACCACCTGAAGCACTACGCGGCCTGCGGGCACTCGGACATCAACCCGCTGATGTCCCATTCCACGGGCATCGCGGCGCACGTGGCGATCTACCTCAAGCCGTGCCGCGACATCTGGGC
>DASWFN010000196.1:0-2874 GCA_036394215.1 Candidatus Limnocylindria bacterium | reverse complement strand
TGACGCCCGCGCTCGCGCAGCGGATGGAGCACGAGCTCAGCGTCATCGCGAAGATGGGCTACTCCGGCTACATCCTCATCGTCCAGGACTTCATCGCGTTCGCCAGGGAGCGCGGGATCCTCACGGCGGTCCGTGGATCCGCCGGCGGCTCGCTCGTGAACTACGCGATCGACCTGACCGACATCGACCCGATCAGATACGGGCTCATCTTCGACCGCTTCCTCAACCTCGAGCGGTACACCCAGCCCGACATCGACGTCGACTTCATGGACGACCGCCGCGATGAGGTCATCGCGTACGTCACGGAGAAGTACGGCAGCGACCGCGTCGCGCAGATCGTGACCTTCAACACGATGCTCGCGCGCGCCGCCGTCCGCGACGTCGCGCGCGTGCTCGGCATGAGCTACGGCGAGGCGGACCGCGTGGCGAAGGTCATCCCGACCGGCCCCGGCGCCCCGGGGCTCGCCGAGTCGCGCGTCGACTTCGCCGAGCTCGAGCAGCTCGCCCAGGAGCCCGAGGTCGGACGACTGCTGGACCTCGCGGAGAAGGTCGAGGGCCTGGTGCGCTCGACCGGGACGCACGCCGCGGGCGTCGTCATCACCCGCGACCCGCTCACGACGCTCGTCCCGATCGAACGCCCGAAGGGCAAGGCCGAGGGCTACCAGACGCAGTTCGAGGACAAGCAGATCGAGAAGCTCGGCCTCCTGAAGTTCGACTTCCTCGGCCTCTCGAACCTCACGATCCTCGACCACGCACTGAAGCTCATCACGGAGCAGCGCGGCATCACGATCAAGCGGGAGGAGATCCCGCTCGATGACGCGAAGACCTTCGCGCTGCTCGCATCGGGCGAGACCACGGGACTGTTCCAGCTGGAGTCGGCGGGCATGCGCCGCCACATCCAGGCGCTGAAGCCCGACCGCGTCGAGGACGTCATGGCCATGGTCGCGCTCTTCCGCCCGGGGCCGATGGAGTACATCCCGCGCTACATCGCCCGCAAGCACGGCACCGAGGCGGTGACGTACGCGCACCCGGCGCTCGAGCCGGTGCTGCGCTCGACGTACGGCGTCATGGTCTACCAGGAGGACGTGATGGCGGTGACCCAGGCGCTCGCCGGGTTCACCCTCGGCGAGGCCGACGTCCTCTGCTACGCGATCCGCAAGAAGATCCGCGAGAAGCTCGATGCCCAGAAGGAGAAGTTCGTCGCGGGTGCGCTCAAGGCGGGCGTGTCGCCGGGGATCATCGAGACCGTCTGGAAGGACTTCGAGCCGTTCGCGCAGTACGGCTTCAACCGCGCGCATGCCGCGATCTACGGGCTCATCGCGTACCACACCGCGTACCTCAAGGCGAACTACACGGCCGAGTACATGACCGCGGTGCTGTCGTCGGATATGGGCAACAGCGAGCGGATCGCGATCGCGATCGCCGAGTGCCGCCGCATGGGGATCCCGGTCAAGCCGCCGGACGTGAACGTGTCGCGCTTCGATTTCGTCGTGAGCGGGCCCGAGATCCGCTTCGGGCTCGGCGCGATCAAGAACGTCGGCGAGGGCGCCATCGACAACATCGTCGCGGCGCGTGAGGCCGGCGGGCCGTTCCGCTCGCTCGAGGATCTCTGCGGCCGCATCGATCTCCAGCGGAACAACAAACGGGTCATCGAGTCGCTCATCAAGTCCGGCGCGTGCGACGCGTTCGGGCCGCGCCTCGCGCAGCTCGACCGGCTCGACGCCGCGCTCGCCACCGGCCAGCGCGAGCAGAAGGACCGCGCGTCCGGGCAGGTCGCGCTCTTCGACCTGTTCAACGAGCCGGCCATCGCCGCACCGACGACCGGCCCCGAGGCATCGCGGAAGGAGCTCCTTGGCTGGGAGAAGGAGCTCCTCGGCATCTACGTGTCGGATCATCCGCTGACCGACGTCGCCCAGCGTGTGGGGGATGTGCCCGGGATCGTGTACCTCGCCGAGCTGAAGGACGTGAAGGACGAGCTCGTCACGATCGTGTGCGTCGTCACGAGCGCGCGGAAGCACATCACCATGAAGAACAAGTCGCTCATGCTGTTCGCGCAGGTCGAGGACCTCACCGGCGCGTCGGAGGTCACGGTGTTCCCGCGGACGTACGAGCAGACGGCCGGGGTCTGGAACACCGACGAGATCCTCCTGCTCCTCGCTCGGGTCGAGCAGCGCGACGAGGTGCCGAAGCTCCTCTGCGAGCACGCCGTGCCATTCAGCGAGGAGGGGATCGCCGAGATCGGTCGGATCACCGAGGAGCGACGCGTCTCGCTCGCGAAGAAGCGCCAGTACGTCGAGCGCAACGCCGCCGCGTCCAACGGGAACGGCGGCGAGAACGGCCACCCTGCCGGCCCCGGAGACCTGGTCATCCGGTTCCGTGAGGCGCTCGACTACGAGCGCTCGATCGCGGTGTTCCAGAAGATCCAGCAGGTCCTTGCGCGGTACGGGGGGCCGCTGCCGGTGTACCTCGAGCTCCCGCGCGCGGGAAGCGGCGTGCGGCGCGTCGCGACGACGTTCCGGGCCCGTGCGGCGGAGGAGCTTGCCGGCGAGATCGATGCCGCGGTCGGCGTCGGCGTCGTCGACGTCGTGCTGCCGGAGGCCCGCGTATCCAGCACCTCCTGAGCCGCGCGGCGCGCTGGCCCGGGACCTGCGATGGTCCTGGTCGTGCGCGATGACCGGACGGAGGGCTGAGCAGCCGATGCGCGAACGCCGGGTCCTCCCCGATGTGAGCGCCGCGGTCGTCGAATCGCTGGGCGACGCGGTGGTCATCGCGTTCCCCGATGGGCAGCTGCGGATGAACCCGGTGGCCCGCGAGGCGTTCGGCGTGGCCGACGGCGACCGGCCGGAGCGCGCTACCTTCCGCGCGGGGTTCGAG
>DASWFN010000195.1:0-10402 GCA_036394215.1 Candidatus Limnocylindria bacterium | reverse complement strand
TCGCCGATGACGCGGTTGCCCTTGTAGAACGCGTGGAACGCGCCGGCGAGCTCGAGCGCGTACCCGGTGAGCAGGTGGACGTTGTGCTTGTCGCGGATCTCCTCGACGAGCTCGGGGAACCGGAGCATGAGCCGCACGAGGTCGAGCTCGGCCTCGTCGGTGAGCACGGTGACGTCCGCGCCGTCGGTCTTCACGCCGCGCTCGGCCGCCGTCCGGAAGATGCTGGCGATCCGCGCGTGGGCGTACTGGACGTAATACGCGGGGTTCTCGTTCGACTGCTGCACCGCGAGCTCGAAGTCGAACTCGATCGTGCGGTCGGCGCCGGCCATGAGGAAGAACCACCGGGTCACGTCCTTGCCCACCGCATCGAGGACGTCGTCGATGAGCTGGATCTGACCAAGGCGCTTCCCCATCTTGAGGAGGACGCCCTCGTGGATGAACTTCACGTACTGGTAGATGACGACGTCCCACCGTTCGCGAAGTCCGAGCGCGGTCAGCGCGGTCTTCATCTTCCGCAGGTGCCCGTGGGTGTTGGCGCCCCAGATGTCGATCTTCTTGTCGAGGCCGCGCTCCACGAGCGCGTGACGGTGGTACGCGATGTCGATGCCGAGATAGGTCGGGATGCCGTTCGAGCGGACGACGACGCTCTCGATGTCCTCGCCGAGCTCCTTCGACTTCAGCCAGATCGCACCGTCGCGCTCCTCGATGGCATTCGCGGCCCGGAGCGCCTCGAGCGTCTCGTGGAAGTAGCCCGACGCCAGCATCTCGCTCTCGAAGAACCACGAGTCGAAGTGGATGCCGAGGCGCTCGGCGCTCTCCTTGAGGCCCTCGACGATCCGCCGCTGCGCGATCTCGGTGAAGATCCGGGCCTGCTCGTCGAACGGCAGCGCGTCGTACGTGGAGCCCTCTTCGTCGCGGATGCGCTTCGCCAGCTCGGTGATGTCCTCGCCCGGGTAGCCGTCCGCGGGGAACGGCACGCTCGTGTCGCCGCCGAGCTCGCGATAGCGGACCGCGACGCTCTCGCCGAGAGCCAGCACGCGTCCGCCGCGGTCGTTCACGTAGTGCTCGCGCGTGACGGTCGCGCCGTGGAAGGCGAGCACGTTGGCCAGGACGTCGCCGATCGGGCCGCCCCGGGCGTTCCCGACGTGCATCGGACCCGTCGGATTGGCGGAGATGAACTCGACCTGGATCTTCTGATCCTTCAGGCTGTCGGTCCGGCCAAAGCGCTCGCCCGCCGCGGCGATCGCGTCGACCTGCTTCGCGAGCCAGGCCGGCTCGAGGCGCACGTTGACGAAGCCCGGCGGCGCGACCTCGACCGACGCGACGCCCTCGCGCTTCGGGACGCGCTCGGCGATCGCTTTCGCGATCTCGAGCGGCGGCCGCTTCAGTGGCTTCGCAAGGCGCATCGCGACGTTCGCCGCATAGTCGCCGTGGGCCTTGTCCGCCGGGCGCTCGATCTCGACCGCGACCGCGCGGGCGGGCTCGCCCCAGCCAAGCGCGTCCGCGGCGGCGTGCACCCCGGCGGCGATGGCTTCGTGGACGAGATCGCGCGCGGTCATCCGGCCGAGTGTGCCGGAAGGCTCGCGGCGGCGTCCCCGCGCGGTTGGTGCGTGCGGAAGAAGACGAGTAGCAGGGCCGCCGCCACCAGGTAGGCGCCGACGAGCGTCACGAGGTTCGCCGTGTAGCCGGCGAGCCCGAGCTCGGCGCGCACGACGCCGGACAGGGCCGAGCCCGCGGCGGCCGCGCCGTTCCAGCTGATCGCGAAGATCGCGACCGCACCGGCGCGCTCCACCGGCGCGAACGACGACAGCTCGAGCGCGGTGAAGTTGGGAGTCGAGCCGTACATGAACGCGGCGCGGACCGCGAGGGCCGCCCACGCGAGCAGCGGCTGCCCCGCGAACGCCGCGAGCAGCGCGAACGGCAGCGACGCGAACACCGGCACCACGATCGCGATGAGCGGCGGCAGGCGCGGGACGATGAGCCGCCCGTTGACGATCGCGCCGACGCTGCCCGCGACGGACAGCGCGCCGATGGCGAGGCCGACGCCCGCGATCGGCAGGCCGAAGCGATCCGCGAAGAAGAGGTTGTTGAACGGAAGGAAGCTGCCCGCCCCGAAGCCGAACGCGATCTCGATCGCGACGAAGCGCAGCAGCAGGCTGCGCCGGTGCGGTGCGTCGAGCGCGCCGGCCGCGACCGGCGCCGACCGGACGAACAGGATCGGGACGGCCGACGCGATCGCGAGGACGCCGCCGATCGCGATGACGGCGCGGATCGTGAGCGCGTCCGTCTCGCTCGTCCCGAGCGCGGCACCGACCGGCGCGGCGAGCGCGCCGGCGATCGTGATCGCGGCGAACGACGCGAGCGCGCCGAGCGCGACCTGCTGGCCGAACATCCGCGGCCGGTCGAAGCCGCTGGTCGCGTCAGCGACGAGCGCGCTGCCCGACGACGCAACGATGATCCCGCCGCAGCCGGTGAGCGCGGCCGCGACGAACATCGCCGGGAGCGTGCTCTGGGTGAGGATCCCGATGACGCCGAGCGCGGTGACCGTGCCGCCCATGAGGATCGCGTTGCGCCGCGGCATCCGCCGCGGCAGGAGCGCCGCGGGTACCGCCCCGAGCAGCCCGCCGAGGGCCTGCGCCCCGCCGAGCACGCCGATCGCGCGCGCGTCGAAGCCGAGGGCCCGGTACAGGAAGTTCAGGTAGAAGAGCGCGATGCCGAGGCCCAGGCCGCCGAGCCCGCTCGCGACGACGTACAGCGACGCATCGTGCCGACGCAGCGCCGGCACGCGATCAGCTTTGACGGCCGAGGGTGAGGTCGACGGTCTGCTGCTTCCCGTCCCGGATGATCGTGAGCTTCACCTTGTCGCCCGGGCGGGTGTGCAGCAGGATCGAGCTGATCGGATGCGTCGCATCGACCTGCTGCTCGTTGACCTTCGTGATCACGTCGTTCGTCTTGAGGCCGGCCTGCGCCGCCGGCGAGCCCGGAAGGATCTGGGTGACGATGATCCCCTGGGTCTGCGCGGGCAGGCCGAGGGCCGCGGCCGCGCGCGGGGTGAGCAGGCTGTAGCCGATGCCGATCGCGCCGCGATCGATCTTGCCGTTCTTGATGAGCTCGTCGGCGATGGCGCGCACGGTGTTGCTGGCGATGGCGAACCCGAGCCCTTCCGAGCCGGCCTGTCGGTTCACGAGCGTGTTCATGCCGATGACCTGCTTCGTGGCCGCCCAGATGAGCGGCCCGCCGGAGTTGCCCTCGTTGATCGCGGCGTCGGTCTGGATCAGATCCTCGAGCACGATCGTGTCGGTCTCGGGGAGTCGCCGGCCCTTCGCCGAGACGATGCCCGAGGTCACGGTGTTCTGCAGATCGCCGAGCGCGCTGCCGATGGCGACGACGGTCGCGCCGACCGGGACGTCGCCGCTGTTCGCGAGGGTCGCGGCCTTGAGCGACTGCGATGGCACCTGCAGGACGGCGACGTCGGTCTTGTCGTCGCGGCCGACGAGCTTCACGTTCTTCGCGATGCGGTTGTCGGAGAAGATGACGTCGAACGATGCACCGGGATCCGTGTCCCGCACGTTCTCGATGACGTGGTTGTTCGTGACGAGGTAGCCGCGGCCGGCGTCGATCACGAAGCCCGAGCCGCGCGATTGCTCCTGCCCGCTGGGTAGCCGGTTGATGATGGTGACGACGGCCGGGAGGAGCTCGTTCACCACGTCAACGAGGACGTCGGTCCCCGGAGCGGGGAGCACGCTCACCGGCCGCGCGGTCGCGATCGGCGCGGCCGTATCGCCCGGCGCGACGGTGGGTGCCGCGAGCTGGGACGTCGCGACGTAACCGCCGGCGGTCGCGCCCGCGGCGCCAACGACGATGCCGATGGCCAGCAGCAGGGCGGCGGGGACATTCGAGCGCGGCGGAGGCGGTGCCGAGGGGTACGAGACGGCCGGGGGTGCGTCGCTCATGGCGCGATTAGCGCTTGGCGCGCCCCGCGGCGTCGGCGCCTGCCGGCGCCGCGGCGGTCCGCTTGCGCCGCGCGGCCGGCTTGATGAGCTCGGGCTCGACGAGCTGGCCCACGGCGGTCGCCCGCACCTCGAGATCGACGTGCGAGTCGGGATCGATCGTGACGTTCCACGAGCACGAGATCTCGGTCTGCTCGTAGAGGCGCTCGAAGCCCTCCTCCGAGTTGGCCACCGCGTAGATCGGCCGGACCGACGTCTCCGCCGGCGGGTCGACCGCGAACGTGATGTCGAAGTGCCGCGCCTCGGCGTGCACGAGGATCTCGCTCACGTTACGGGCGCCCTCGAGGGCCTTGCCCGGCGTCGTCTTCCGCGACCCCATGGTGATGAGGTCGCCCGCGTTCGCCTCGCCGACGAACGCCACGTTCGACGTGCTCGTGAAAGTGAGCTCGATCGTCTCTTCGCTCTCGTTGCGGAGCCGGTAGCGCACGCCCGCGGCGAGCCCCTCGTCCGCGATCCGGATGTCCTTGCGGATGCCGAAGCCAGGCACGCTCGCCAGCGACTTCGCCGGCGGCTCGAGGATCAGGCTGACGGTGCGCGCTTCGCGCTGCGGAGTCAGCACGTAGGGGAGGCCGTGCAGGCTCACCGTGTCCTCGCGCCCGACCTTGAAGCTGTCCTGGAAGAAGGCCCGGCGCGCGTCGTCATAGTCGAGCAGCTTCACCAGGCCGCGCTCCTTGGCCCGCACCACCTCGTGGATCGACTTCGCGTCCTTGTCGGCGGCCTTGCCCACCTTGACCTTGCCGGCCTTCTCGGCGCGGCGAAGCTGCTCGTGCTCGTTCTCCGGGTGGCGCGCCATCGTGTCGATGAGGTTCGTCGCGGACGCGTAGATGTCCCACTCGATCACGCAGCCACCCTGCACGTGCACGAACACGGCGCCGGCGTTGCCGCGGAACAGGTACTCGTCGAGGCCGTCGACGTCGTAGTCGCGCTGCTCGCCCGATGCGACGCGCCGCTCAGCGAGGAGGCGCTCGGCGCGGAGCAGCGAGCCGTACGCATCGGCACGGAGGTGCGGCAGGTACAGGCCGCCGAACACACCGTGCCAGTAGACGTCGTTCGTCTGCGCGCGCCAAAGGTTCTGCTGGGCCTGACGGACCTCGGGCGACGCATCGAGGATGCTGCGGCGCGCGAGCTCCTCGGACACGATGAGCATCCTCTTGTGCAGCGCGTTCGCCTCCGGGTACTTGGCGAAGAAGTTCCGCCACAACGGCAGCGCGACGAGCGGCGAGAGATCTTCCTTGAGGGCGTTGCGCGCCTGCGCGAAGCGCCGGGCCGCGCCCGCGTCGAGGGCCCACTCGGCCATCTCGTGATACGTGCCGCCCGGGAGATACACGCGGCGCTCGGGCTTCTGGAAGATCCAGGCATCCTCGAGCGTCGTGGTTTCGAGGAAGTCGGCTTGCGCGATCTGCGTGAAGAAGTCCTCGAGCCAGCCGTCCTTGTGGACGCGCTGATGCGTCCCCGGCCACGCGCCGAACTTCTCGCCGTCGTCGGCATACACGACGAGCTTCGCGCCCGCGGCGTGCCGCTCGCGCAGCTCCTTCATCGTCTGCCCGACCTCGCGGAACGGGATGAGGTAGCGCAGGCGCGTGTTCGCGGGATACACGACGAGCGGGAAGCCCTGGTCCTCGGTGATGAACGATTCGCCGAGCTCGTCGCGGCGCAGACCCGCTTGGAGGAAGTGCTCCTCGTCGAGGATGGTGTACGCGACGCCGGCCTCGGCGAGCACCGACGGCAGGTGCGGCTCCCAGACGCGCTCGGTGAGCCAGGCCCCGAGCGGACGGCGGCCGAAGATCGCGGCCACCCGGTCGGTGAGCGACCGGATCTGCCCGACCGCGTCGCGGCGCGGGATGCCGACGAGGATCGGCTCGTAGTACCCACCCGACAGGAGCTCGATCTGGCCGCGCTTCACGAGGTCGGCGAGGTCGCCGATGACGTCGGGACGATTGCCCTCGAGCCAGTCGAGCAGCGGTCCGGAGAAGTGGAGGGTCGCTTTCACTTCGGGGTGCCGATAGAGCGCAGCTACGAGCGGCGCATACGCGCGCTCGGCTACGTCAGCGAACACATGTGGGAAGTTCCCCGCTGGCTGGTGCTGGTGGAAGACCAGCGCCAGACGCAGCCGATCGGCCACTTAGGGGCATTCTACCAAATTTCGTTTCGCCGTACGCTCTGCGTACATAATCGCCGGTTGGTTGTCTCGATCGTCGACACATAGAGCAATTTGGGTCAGACTTCCGCTCAGTGATCGGACGCCTATTCCTCAGCGGAGCGCTCGCTGTCGCGCTCGCGATCATCGTCGCGGGTGCCTGCACCCCTCCGGTCGTCGTGCCGCCGGCGACGACCTCGGCACCGACCGCGGCCCCCACGACTGCCGCTCCGACACTGGCTCGGCCCTCGCCGACCGCGTCGCCGACGGCGTCGCCGACCCCGAGCCCCTCGCCGACCGGCGCACCGGGCTCGCCCGCTGCCGCGTGCCCGACGCAACGGGGCGGGGACCCGAACGCGCAGGCACAGCTCACGGCCATCCGGGTCGCCCACGACTCCGGGTTCGACCGCTTGGTCTTCGAGTTCGGGCCGGCTCCTGCGGGGACCCCAGGCACGCCCGGCCTGCCGAAGTGGTCGGTCGCGGTCACGAGCTCGTTCATCGCGACGAGCGGCCGGCAGGTCCCCGTCGACGGCAACTCCTTCTTCCAGGTCCTGTTCCAGAACGCTTCGACCGTCGATCCGATGACCGGCAAGCAGACGTTCACGACCACCGACCTCCACCCGGCGCTCCCACTCATCCGCAACGTGAAGCTCATCGACGACTTCGAGCGCGTCATGACCTGGGGCCTGGGCGTCGAGCGGCTCGTCTGCCCGAAGATCACCGAGCTGGCGAGCCCGCCGCGCCTGGTGTTGGACCTACCGACCCCACCCTGAGATAATTGGATCTCCGCAAAAGCGACCGAGGGGGAGCGTTCCTGCATGGCTGAAGCACCGAAGCTCGAGGTCCGCCCGCGCACCGTGCTCGGGAAGAAGGTCGGCGCGCTACGCCGCGAGGGCCGGCTGCCCGGCGTCGTGTTCGGCGGCCACGCGGAATCGACCCCGGTCGAGACCGACACGAGCACGTTCCAGAAGGGCTACCGGCGCTGGGGCCAGACCACGCTCCTCTCCCTGACCGGGCTCGACGGTGGCGAGGTGCCGGTGCTCGTGGACGACGTCTCCCGCGAGCCGCGCACCGGATCGCTCCTCCATGTCGACTTCGCGCGCGTGTCGCTGACCGAGAAGACCCACGCCGAGGTGCCGTTGCACTTCGTCGGCGAGTCGCCCGCGGTGCGCACCCACGGCGGCGTCATGGTCCACGCGCTCAGCGAGATCCGCATCGAGGCGTTCCCCCAGGACATCCCGCATCAGGTCGACGTCGACCTCTCGAAGATCGAGCAGATCGACGACGCGCTCTACGTGCGTGACCTCGTGGTCGACGCGACGAAGATCGAGATCCTCAACGACGCCGATCAGGTCATCGCGAAGGCCGTCGCGCCGCGCGCCGAGGAAGTGGTCGCGCCAGTCGCGGCCGCCGAGGGTGTCGCTGCCGAGGGCGAGGCCGTCGAGGGCGAGGCCGCCGCCGAAGGCGCGGCTCCTGCCGCGGGCGCCGCTGCGCCCAAGGGCGCTCCGGCTGCGAAGGGCGCGCCTGCCGCCGAGGCCCCGAAGGGCAAGAAGAGCTAGCCGACCTCCGCAAACGCCTCGACCGTCGCGTCGGGGAACGGATTGTCGGCGTGCTCCAGGCTTCGCAGCTCGACCGCATCGCCGGCCGTCCCGTTGGCCGCGAGCTCGAGCGACCGCGAGAGCCGGTGGGCATGCGAGCGGAACCGCTCGGCCGCGTAGTCGCCGGCCTGCCCCGTCGTCACCAGGAACGGCCAATCGCTCGACTCGAGCAGCAGCAGCTCGCGCAGCCCCTGATCCGCGGCGCGCTTGCGGAGGGGATCGGCCGGCGGCGCGCCGGCGACCGTGGCGACACGTGGCGCGGCCTCGCGGATCACCTGCCACATCCACTCGGTCTGCGGCGCGAGCCACGTCGAGTGATCGTTGTTCTTCCCCCACGATCCCTCGGCGAGCGCGATGCGCTCGCGCGGCGGGTCCGCCTCGAGACGATCGGCGACCGTCGTCGCGATGTCCCCGAGCTCGCGCAGGACGAGACCCAGCCAATCGACCCCCTCGAACCACCAGTGCCCGAAGAGCTCGCTGTCGAAGGTCGTGACGAGCATCCCGGCCTGTCCCGTGGCCGCGCGATGCGCGGCGAGCTCCTCGCGGACCGATGACGCGAAGTGCCGCGCGTGCTCGCGGACGCGCTCGGCGGCGCGATCGATGACGTACTCGGCCTTGTTGCCAAGATCGACGGTCGTATCGGTGACCCGCCAGTAGCGGAGCCCCGAGCGGTCGTCCTTGCGGTGGAACTCGCGGTAGAAGGGATCGCCGGGATAGCCCTGCGCGGCCGACCACACCTGCCCGGAGATCTCCGGGTGCCGGGACACCGCCGCGACCGCGGAGTCGGCGACGAGGTACGGCCGCAGCACGTCGACCGATGGATCGATGAGCGGGTCCACGTCATCGACGACCGCGACCCGCGCCCCGCCGGCGCCGGACCAGCGCTCGGTCCGCTTCGCACGGTACGGCTTCGCGGCGCGCGCGACCTCGCGGCCGCGCATGAGCGCCGCGTCGGTGAAGAAGTGCGTGAGGCCATGCCGCTCGAGCGCGCGCTCGAGGCCGGGCTTGTACGCGCACTCGGGCAGCCAGATGCCCGTGGGCTCGAGTCCGGTGAGCCGCTTGCTCGAAGCGAGGCCGACGGCGAGCTGCGCCTCCACCGATCGCTCGTCGAGGAGCGGCAGGTAGCCGTGCGTCGCGGCGGAGGTGAGGATCTCGACCTCGCCGGTCCGCGCGAGATCAGCGAACGCCCCGACGATGTCGCGGCCGAAGCGCTGGGTGAACGCGAGCTTCAGCCGGCCGTACGAGCCGCGGTAGAACTCCGCGACCGCCTGCCGGGTCCGGTCGCCGGCGACGCCGAAGTCCCAGGCATCGAGCTCCGCGCGGCGGATCTGGTCGTCGGCGTACGCGACGAAGCGCGTTCCGATGTCCGGGTCGGCGAGCTGCTCGATGAGCGTCGGGGTCAGCCCGATGGTGATGCGGTACCGGACGCCCTCGGCGCGCAGGTCGTGCAGGAGCACGAGCAGCGGGAGATACGTCCCGAGGATGGCCTCGTGCACCCATTCCTCACCGTGCGGCCAGCGGCCCGCCCCGCGCACGTAGGGCAGGTGCGAATGCAGGACGAGGGCGTAGGCGTCGGACATGCCCGTCAGCCTACGCGTCGGCTTCGATGCCGCGGCCTAGCATCGCGGCCGTGAGCGAGCGCATCTTCGCGAGCGCCCGGCAATACGCCGGCCACGACCATCCGGTCGGCGTGGCGGGACCGGTATTCACGGGTGGCTGAGATCAGGACCGTGCGCGCGGAGCTCGACGATCTCGATGCGCTCGTTCCGCTGTTCGACGGCTATCGCCGGTTCTACGAGCAGCCGTCCGACGTCGCTGGCGCGCGTGCGTTCCTCTCCGAGCGGATCAAGCGGAACGAATCGGTCATCTTCCTCGCCGTCGCGGATGGAACGATCGTCGGCTTCACCCAGCTCTACCCGTTGTTCTCCTCGGTCTCGATGGAGCGGCTCTGGCTGCTCAACGATCTCTTCGTCGCAGCCGACGCGCGGAGAACGGGTGCGGGCCGGGCGCTGCTAGAGCGAGCGGAACGGCACGCCCGGGAGATGGGCGCGCAGGGCCTCACGCTGACCACCGGGAACGCGAATCTGACGGCACAGCGGCTCTACGAGTCCTGCGGCTGGACGCGGGACACGGAGTTCACCCACTACCAACGGTTCTTCCAGAAGTGAGCGCGATCGCCCCTCGTTAGCGAGAGCGGCGCGTCCGTTTGGCCGGCCGGGTGGACTTCGCGCGGCCGCGCGCGGCTGTCGCCTTCTTGCGCGGACGCGTCGGCTTCGCCGCGGTCGTGCGCTTGGTCGTCTTCCGCCGCGCCTGCGCCGCCTTCATGACGCCGAACGTGTTGCCGGCGGGATCCTTGAGCATGGCGATCGTCGTGGTCGGCGTGATCTGCGTGACCGGCATGAGCAGCAGCGCGCCCGCCGCCACGGCCTTGTCGACGAGTCGCTGCGGATCGGCGCTCTCGATGTAGACGCTCATCCGCGCGTCGCCTTCACCGATCCCGCCGCCGATCCCGGACGCGGGCCGCTCGAGCATGCTGTAGTTGCCCATCTCCTTGATCGGTGGCGTCAGCTTCCAGCCGAAGAGATCGCCGTAGAACTTCTGCAGCCGGGCGGAGTCGGTGCCCATGATCTCGAACCACATGACCGGATCTGCCATCA
>DASWFN010000194.1:0-12033 GCA_036394215.1 Candidatus Limnocylindria bacterium | reverse complement strand
CGCCTCGCGCATTCCCTTGACCGAGCCGAATTTCTTCAGCAACGCGCGCTTTTTGGCCGGGCCGACGCCCTGGATCTCGTCCAGCACCGAGCGGGTCGCGCTCTTCGCCCGCAGCTGCTGGTGATAGGTGACCGCGAAGCGATGGGCTTCGTCCCGGATGCGCTGGACCATGAACAGGCCCTGCGAGCGCTCGGGGAGGACAACCGGATCGGGCCGCCCGGGGAGGAACAGCTCCTCCCGCTCCTTGGCGAGCGCGGCGATCGGGATCTGCAGGAGACCGGCGTCCGAGAGCGCGGCGATGCCGGCGGAGAGCTGGCCCTTCCCGCCATCGAGGATGACGAGGTCGGGCACGGGCCACGCGTCCTCCGTGCGGCCGGCCACGGCTTTGCCGTCGCCGGCCGAGCCCCCTTCAAAGGCGCCCGAACGGACGATGGAACGAGCGAACCGGCGGCGCAGGGTGTCGCGCATGTTGGCGAAATCGTCGTTGCGGTCGCCGAGCTTCGTGCGGAACCGGCGGTACGACTGCTTCGCGGGCCGGCCGTCCTCGAACACGACCATCGAGCTCACGACGTTCGTGCCCTGAACGTGGCTCACGTCGAAGCACTCGATCCGTTTGGGCGGCCCCTCGAGCCCGAGGGCCTGCTGCAGCTCCGCGAGCGCGGTGTCGGTCTTCCCCTTGTCGGCGAGCCAGCGCACCCGCTCCTGCTCGAGCGCATCCTGCGCGTTCCGGACGGCGAGCTCGATGAGCCGCCGCTTCTTGCCGCGCTGCGGGACGTGGAGCTCGACGTGGGTCCCGCGCTTCTCCTCGGCGAAGGCGATGAAGGTCTCGGCATCGGGGATCGCCTCGGGCACGACGATCTCCGGCGGGAACGTCGATGCCGCGGCGTAGTGCTGCCGCAGGAACGAGCCGAGCACCTCGCCCGGCGTCGCGCCCTCGGCGCCCTCGAGGAAGAAATGATCGCGGCCGACGACCGTGCCGTCACGCACGCGCAGGAGCTGCACCGCGGCGTCGCCCTCGGCGAGCGCGACGCCGAGCGCGTCGAAGTCGTCCCCCTTGTACGCGTGCATCTCCTGGCGATCCATAGTCCGCTCGATCGCGGTGATGCGGTCGCGCAGCAGCCCGGCGCGCTCGTAGTCGAGCGACTCGGCGGCGAGCAGCATCTCCTTGCGCAGGTCGCGCGCGAGCGCGTCGTAGCGGCCCTCGAGGAACTGCACGCTCCGCTCGATCGTCTCGCGGTACTCGTCACGCGTCGTCGCGCCGACGCACGGCGCGGTGCAGCGCTTCAGGTGATAGAGCAGGCACGGCCGGCCGCCCGGGAGCGCCGACGGCGGGACGGTCTTGCCGCGGCCCTCCTCGCCCGCGAGGATCGTGAGCTTGCAGGTGCGGTACGGGAAGAGCTTCTGCAGCAGGTCCAGCGACTCGTCGACCGACTTCGCGTTCGCGTACGGGCCGAAGTAGCGCGCGGTGCGATCGCCGAGCTGCCGCGTGCGCAGGATGCGGGGGAAGTCCTCGCCGAGCGTGACCTTCACGTAGGGATACGACTTGTCGTCCTTGAGCCGGATGTTGTAGCGCGGGCGGTGCTGCTTGATGAGGTTCGCTTCGAGCAGGTACGACTCGGAGATGCTGCCGGTCAGGACGTACTCGAGCCGCTCGGCGCGCTCGACGAGCCGGACGTGGCGCACGTCGAGGCTCGGGCCGAAATAGCTGCGGATCCGGTCCCGCAGGACGTCGGCCTTGCCCACGTAGAGGACCCGCCCGCGGCCGTCCTTGAACAGGTAGACCCCCGGCGTCGCCGGGAAGGAGGCGGCCTGGGCCAGGAGGGTGGTGCGGCGGTCCGCTGCGTTCGGCATGTGAAAAGGATAGGAACGGCGGCCCGGCCTATGATTTCACTGCTCAGATGACGGGTTCCATGCCGTGAAAGAGGCGACCGAGCCGCGCCGCTCGAGGCGGTCAGTCCAGTCGGTGGACCGCGCCCTCGATCTGCTGGAGGCGCTCGCGGGCGCCGACGGCGAGGTCAGCATCACGGTCCTCGCGGCCCGCACGAAGCTTCACGTCAGCACCGTCCATCGGCTTCTCGCGACGCTGCTCCGCCGCGGCTACGTGAGGCAGAACCCCGATACGAGCCGCTACTACGCGGGCGCGAAGGTCTCGACGCTCGCCGAGGGCCGCAGCCGCTACAACGAGCTCCGTCTGGCGGCGCGCCCGCTCCTGCAGAGCCTCGTGGAAGCGACGCGCGAGACCGCGAACCTCAGCGTGCTCGACGACACCATGGCCGTGTACATCGAGACCGCCGCGAGCCCGCAGGTCGTGCGACTCTTCACCGTCGTCGGCAACCGCGTGCCGTTGCACGCGACCGGCGCGGGCAAGGCGCTTCTCGCATCGCTTCCCCAGCCCCGGCGCGACGCGCTCCTCGATCGCACCGATCTGCGCCCGCACACCGCGAAGACCCTCATCGACCGGTCGTCGCTCGCGCGCGCGCTCGATGAGGCCCGCGAGCGCGGCTATGCGCTCGACGACGAGGAATACGACGACGGGGTGCGCTGCGTCGCCGTGGCCGTCGGCCCGATCGGCGCGCCGATGGCCGCGCTCTCGATCTCCGGACCGGCGAGCCGTCTCACGAAACAGCGCTGCGTGGAGTTCGTCCCGCAGATGAAGCGCGCGGCGTCCGAGCTCGCGGACGCGCTCCGGTCGCGCGAGACGATCGCGACGTGACCGCGGCGCCGGCGATCGTTCGCGCCGGCCTGCGCGGTGCGGAGCTCGCCGGCGCGCTGCGCGCCCTGCTCGGGACCGACAAGGTCCTCTGGGCGCGCGAGGACCTGCTGCTCTACGAGTACGACGGCGCGGTCGACACCGCCACGCCGGACGCGGTCGTCCTGCCGAGCGAGACCGCCGACGTCGCGAAGCTCGCGCGCTTCTGCGCCGAGCACGGCGTGCCGCTGGTCCCGCGCGGGGCGGGCACCGGTCTCTCCGGTGGCGCGATCCCGGTCGAAGGCGGCGTCGTCATCTCGTTCGCACGCATGTCGCGCATCCTCGAGATCGACGTCCCCAACCTGCGCGCGGTCGTCCAGCCCGGCCTGGTGAACCTGCATCTCTCCACCGCCGCGGCGCCGCACGGCCTCTACTTCGTGCCGGATCCCTCGAGCCAGAAGGCCTGCACGCTCGGCGGCAACGTCGCCGAGAACTCCGGAGGCCCGCACACCCTCGCCTACGGCGTGACGACGAACCACGTGACCGGCCTCGAGCTCGTGCTGTCCGACGGAACGATCGTGCGGCTCGGCGGAAAGGCGCTCGAGTACGACGGCTACGACCTCGTCGGCACGTTCGTCGGCTCCGAGGGGACGCTCGGCATCGTCACAGAGATCACCGTCAAGCTGACGCCGCTGCCCGAGGACAAGCGCACCCTCATGGCCGCGTTCCCCACCATGGACGACGCGTCGAACACGGTGTCCGCGATCATCGGCGCCGGCATCGTGCCGAGCGCGATCGAGATGATGGACCAGCTCTCGACGCAGGCCGTCGAGGCGTCGGTCGGCGCGGGCTACCCCCTCGATGCGGGTGGCATCCTCCTCGTGGAGGTCGATGGGGTGCGCGACGGGCTCGACGATCTGCTCGAGCGCATCGAGGCCATCTGCCGCGCGGCCCACTCGCAGGAGCTCCGCGTAGCCACGACCGCGCTGGAGCGCGACAAGCTCTGGGCCGGACGCAAGGGCGCGTTCGCGGCGATGGGCCGGCTCGCGTCCGATTACTACGTGCAGGACGGGGTGATCCCGCGGACGAAGCTCCCGGAGGTGCTGCGGCACGTGATCGACGTCGGCGAGCGCTACGGCCTGCGCATCGCCAACGTCTTCCACGCCGGCGACGGCAACCTGCACCCGCTGATCATGTTCGACGGCTCGAAGGGGCCGGCCGAGGTCGAGCGGGTGAAAGAGGCGGGCCGCGAGATCCTCGAGCGCTGCCTCGCGGTCGGCGGCTCCATCACCGGCGAGCACGGCGTGGGCATGGAGAAGAACTGCTACATGCCGCTGCAGTACTCGCCCATCGACATGGCCGTCATGCGGCGGGTGAAGGACGCGTTCGACCCGCTCGGTATCGCGAACCCCGGGAAGATCTTCCCCACGCCAGGCAGGTGCAAGGAGTTCTCGCTCAATGCCGCGCACTGAGCGTCCCGACTCCCCCGAAGGCTGCGCCGAGCTCCTGCGCGCGTGCGCCGACTCCGGCCGGACGGTGCGGGTACGCGGTGGCGGCACGAAGGACCACCTCGGGACGCGCCGGGAGACCGCCGTCGTCCTCGAAACGGCGGGGCTCGCGGGCATCGTCGATCACGTCCCCGAGGACCTCACCGTCACCGTCCGCGCCGGCACGCGGATCGACGCGTTGCGCGACGCGCTCGCGGCGCACGGCCAGTTCCTGCCGATCGACGCGCCGCATGTCGCGCGAGGCGCGACCGTGGGCGGCATCATCGCCGCGAACAGCGCGGGCTTCGGCCGGTACCGCTACGGCGGCGTACGCGACCTGCTGCTCGGCATCCGGGCGGCGCTTCCGGATGGCACGGTCGCGCGCGCCGGCGGGCGCGTGGTGAAGAACGTGGCCGGCTACGACCTGAACAAGCTCTTCATCGGCTCGCTCGGGACGCTCGGGGTCCTCGTCGAGGCGACGTTCAAGATCCTCCCACGGCCACCGGTCACGCGCGGCGCGAGCGCGACATTCGGGCGTGCCGCCGACGCGTTCGCCGTCGCCGACGCGATCGTGCGCACGTCGCTGCGGCCCACCGCGCTCGCCGTCGAGCGGACGGACGAGCGCGGCTGGCGCGTCATCGTCGTCGCCGCCGGCGAGAGCGCTCCGGTCGATCGCGCGCTGACCGAGCTCGGCGCATTGGCCACCGCGCGCGGCGCGCGCGTGACGGCGATCGACGACCCGGAGGCGGAGCTGGCCCCGCTGCGCGAGATCGTCGACCTCGCGGCCGGCGGTGCGGTCATCCGCGCCGTCCTTCCGCTGTCCGCGCAGGTCGCGTTCGCCGACGGGGCCGCGCGCGCGGACCGCGGCGCGCGACTGGTCGCCGACGCCGCGAGCGGGATCGTGCACGTGCACCTTCGCGAGGCCAGCGGGACCGTGGCCGCCGCGGACGCGCTGCTCGCGAACACGCGCGCGCTCGGCGGCAGCGCACGTGTCGAGCGCGGCGGACCGGACCTCGAGTCGTTCAGCGGGCCGGAGCCGTCCGGCGCGTTCCTCATGCGGCGCCTGAAGGCCGCGTTCGACCCCGCGGGGATCCTCGAGCCCGCGCGATCGGTCCTCGGATGACCGTGGGATCGCGGGGCTTCCCGAACGCCGACGCGCCGCAGCCCGACCTCATCTCGCGCTGCGTCCACTGCGGCCTCTGCCTGCCGACCTGCCCGACGTTCGCGGAGCTCGGGGTGGAGATGGACTCGCCGCGCGGACGCATTCGGCTGATGAAGATGGTGTGGGACGACCGCCTGGATGCGGAGAGCCCCGCCTTCGCGGACCACATGGCGAAGTGCCTCGACTGCCGCGCGTGCGAGACCGCGTGCCCCTCGGGCGTGTCCTTCGGCAAGCTCATGGAGGGCGCGCGCTCGCAGGTCGTCGCGGCGCGGAAGCCGAGCCTCGCCGAGGCGCTCCTGCGCCGCGCCGTGTTCCGCGGGCTCATCACCTCACCGATCCGCCTCGCGCTCTTCGCGCGGTTCGGGCATCTCTCGAAGCGCCTCGGCATGCGGCGCGTGCTTCGGGCCATCGGCCTGGGCCGCCTCGCGGAGCTCCTCGACCTCGTGCCCGATCGGGCGCCGCACGGTGAGCGGCTCCCGGCGCGGTTCGCGGCGGCCGGGACCAAGCGCGGCACGGTCGCGCTCTTCACCGGATGCGTCATGCGCGCGGCCTTCGCCGACACGAACGCCGCCACCGCGCGCGTCCTCGCGCGCAACGGCATCGAGGTGCTCGTGCCGGAGACCCAGACCTGCTGCGGGGCGCTGCACGCCCACGCCGGCGAGCGCGGCGATGCCCGCGTGCTCGCGAAGCGGAACATCGAGGCCCTCGAGGGGCTCGCGGTCGACGCGTTCATCGTGAATGCGGCCGGGTGCGGCGCGAACCTGAAGGAGTACGGCTGGCTGCTGAAGGACGACGCGGAGTGGGCCGAGCGCGGCGAGCGGTTCTCACTGCGGGTGAAGGACGCGAGCGAGTACCTCGCGGCCGTCGGGCTGAGCGCCCAGCCGGGCCCGCTGCGCGCGACGGCCGCGTACGACGATCCCTGCCACCTGCTCCACGGGCAGAAGATCTCGGCCGAGCCGCGCGCGCTCCTCGCCGCGATCCCCGAGCTGACGCTCGTGCGGCTCACCGAGGCGGACTGGTGCTGCGGCAGCGCGGGCACGTACAACGTCACGCAGCCTGAGCTCGCCGCGCGGCTCGGCCACCGCAAGGCGCAGCACATCGTCGGGAGCGGCGCGCAGCTCGTGGTCACGTCGAACCCGGGATGCCAGATGCAGATCCAGGCCGCTCTGCAGCGCGAGGGCGCCGACATCCCGGTGGTCCACCTGATGGACCTGCTCGACCGCGCGTACGCCTGACCGCTCGCTACAGCTCGGACGAGACCTCGCGCGCCGCGGGCACGCGGGTGAAGTACTCCCGGCCGAGCATGTCCTCGAGCATCGCGTGCGGGAACAGGTCGGGTTGGATCGGGAACTGCGTCCGATGGGCCGCGATCGCGCGGACCTTCTGGTCCACGTACGCCTCGACGTCGATGACGGTCGTCGGCCTCTCTCCCGGCCAGCCGGCGCGCTCGCTCTCCTCGGCATCGGTCAACGTCGCGGCCGGACCTCGGCCCGTGAACGGCGTCGGCGGCGCCGGCGAGAAGACCAGGCAGGTGACCGCGTCGACCGCGATCACGTGGGCCGAGCGCGGCTTGTCGTAGACGAGGGCCAGCTCGCCGAAGAACTCACCCGGGCCGAGCCGTCGCAGCGGACGCAGGTCGCCCGGCGTCATCTCCTCCGCGACATCCGCGGTTCCCGAAACGATGAGGAACAGGCTGCGGCCGGCCTCACCCTGCTCGACGATGTACGTTCCGGCCGGGAACCAGCGGACCTCGATGAAATCGCCGGCGTACCGCAGCGTCGTCGACTCCTCGGCAAAGAGCGACAGCGACCGGACGAATTCAGGACCACCGCGGAACCGCGTCTCGAGGGAGACGAGCCAGGTCGCCAGGCGGTCGCGCATGAGCAGCCGGCTGCGCGCGAAATGGCTGTGGTACAGGCGCGCCCCGGGGCCGTGCGCCGGGTCGAACACGAGCGCGAACGCTCGCGTCGCCGCTGCGCTGATCGTCACGTGATCCGGATGGCCGTACGCGCCATCTTCGCCGAAGGTGATGACCGCGTCGGGCCGGAACGCCCGCATGACCTCCGCGACCGCGGCGGCGAGCACATCGAGGTCGACGTCGCGGAGCGCGCCGTCCAGGTAGTCGGCGCAGCGCACGTGCCGGACACCGAGGATCTCGCACGCCTGGCGCAGCTCCTGCTCGCGTACGGCGCCGAGGACGTGACGCGTGGCCGCGCTGGCATCGCGGATCTGACCGGCCTGGCCGCGGGTCGCCGAGTAGACCATCGCATCGGCACCCCGAGCCGTGTATTTCGCCAGCGTGCCTCCGGCGGCGAACGTCTCGTCGTCCGGGTGGGCGAAGACGCCGAGGATGCGCACCGCTACCTATCGTCCGGCCGCCGCAGCAGCTGCGGCACCGCGAAGACGATCGCGCCCAGGCCCGCGAGCACCGCGACGGCCGAGCCCGCGACCGCGATCGGCGGGGTGAGGGCCGTGGCGAGCAGCCCGAGCAGTGGCCCGTTCACGACGCGCAGGCCCTGCGTGCCGAAGCCGTAGGCGCCCATGACCCGGCCGCGGATCCGATCAGGTGCCGCGAGCTGAAGGGTCGTGTTGTTGAACGACTGCAGGAGCAGTGTCGATGCGCCGATCGCGACCATCAGCGCCAACGCAAGCGGGTAGCTCGTGTTCAGCGCGAAGATCAGGACGGCCAGCATCTCGACGACAGCCGAGCCGACGATGATCGGCGCGGGATCGCGCCGCTCGCGCCCGAACGCGAGGTAGATCGCGGCGACGAGCGCGCCCAGTCCGCTCGCGACGAGCAGGAACGAGTAGCCGAGCGTCCCGGCGTGCAGGTAATCGGTCGCGAATACCACGAGCATCAGGTTGAAGGTGTGGCCGAGGAAGATGACCGGCAGCATCTCGACGCCGATGAGCGCGCCGATCCGCGGCCGGGCGCGCACGAACGCGACGCCCTCGCGCAGCGATTCGAGCACCGGCTGCGCCGCGAGCTTCGCCTTCGGCGCGAGCTTCACGAAGAACGTGAGGAAGACGAGCAGCGGGACGAACGTGAGGCCGTTCACGAGGAAGCCCCACCCCGGGCCGAACTGCAGGTAGATGAAACCGGCTGCAGCAGGACCGACGATCTGCGAGAGCTGCCGCGCGGTGGAGCTGAGGCTCACCGCCGAGAGCAGCCGGTCGGGGCCGACGATCGCGTGGATGAGCGTCTGGCGCGCCGGGCCGCCGATCGCGCCCGCGAAGCCGTGCACGAGCAGCAGCGCGACGAGCCACCACACCGTCACGACGCCGCTGAGGGTCGCCGCGGCGACGCCGAACGCCGCGGCCATGAGGAGCAGCTGCGAGACGATCTGGACCTTGCGGTTGTCGTAGCGGTCGGCGAGCGCGCCTCCATACAGCGAGAAGAGCGTGAACGGGACCCAGTGGGCGAGGACCATCATGCCGAGCCAGAACGGCGCGGCGGCGACCCCGACGAGCTGCACGACGAGGATCCCGCGGATCACGTCCTCCATGCCGTCGCCGGTGGACGAGATCCAGCTCGTCAGCCAGTACCAGCGGAACGTCGGGACCTTGAGGGCCGCGAATCGCATCGGGCCGGCGACCGCGGGCTGCGTCGCGCTCGCGGGGACGGCATCGGCCACGGCGCGAGCCTATCCGACCTTGCGGCGGACTTCCTTCTCGTGCAGCGCGTCGCGGGCCGACTCGATCTCGCGCGGCGGCTTCTGCTCGATACCGATCTTCGAGCGGTCCGCGTCGAGCGCGCGGATGATCTCGTCGGGCTTCAGCTGTGTCGCGGCGTTGTCGCGATAGCCCTCGTGCTCGATGAGGAACACGAGCGTGAAGGTCGACAGCGTGAGGAAGACGGCGAGGTCGAGATGCGAGCAGCGCCCGTTCCACGCCGCCAGGCAGGCGGCCCTACGGGGTGATGAACAGCTGGGTGAACATCCGGCCGTAGGAGCCGGCGGAGATGACGCCGATCCCGATGCGGGTGAACTCCGGACGGAGGATGTTCTCGCGGTGCCCCTGGCTGTCCATGAGCCCCCGGTGCGCGACCGCGACGGAGTGGGCGTACGCGAGGTTCTCGCCGGCACGGGTGTACGAGATCTTCGCCGCGGCGAGACGGTCGAACGGCGAGCCGTTGACCGGCGACTGATGGCCGAAGTACTTCAGCCGGAACATCTCCTCCGAGTGCTGGCGCGCGACCGGGACCAGGCGCGGGTCGAGCTCGAGCCCCGCGAGGCCGCGCGAGGTCCGCTCCTCGTTGAGGAGCCGGAGCATCTCCTGTTCCGCGTCGGGGTCCGGCGTGAGGGTCAGGTCGTCGGGCAGATCGAGCTTCTCGGTCTGATCGGCCGCGAGCTTCGTGACGAAGAGCGGCGCGCTGTCGTCCTGGCCCGCGAGCGCGCCGAGCGCCGGCTGCACCGCCGCGACCTGCTGCACGAGCGCCTGGCTGATGCGCGAGCTGTCGATGGCCGACCGCACGCCGTTGCCGACCGGAAGCACGAGCGCGGCCGCGAGGGCGACCGCGGCGATCACGAGCGCGCGAAGGACGGACGGGATGATGCCGAGCGCGCGGTCAGCCGGGCCGAGGATCCGGTCGGCGTGCACGCGCTTCACGAACGGGAACACCGCCATGTTGCCGAGGACGGTGAAGCCGGCCTCGATGAGGAGCAGCACGAACACGAACGCCAGCGTCCGCGCGAGCGGCGCGGCGAGGCCGAAGCGCGCGAGCAGCCCGCCGAGCGGTCCCTGCAGCACGAGCGCGACCGGGATCGCGACGATCCAGGTGATGAGCCCGAACAGGGTGGCGATGAACCCGGCGCGGATGCCCGCGATCGCGGCGAGCACCAGGGCCGCGACGATCAGGAGATCGACGGCATTCACGGGCGCGGTCTCAGGCGATGCCGCGCAGCTCGCCGGTCGTGAGGATCTCCCGCAGGTAGCGGCCGGTGAACGACCGCTTCACCTTCGCGACCTCTTCGGGCGTGCCCTCGGCGATCACCTCGCCGCCGGCCTTCCCGCCCTCGGGGCCGAGGTCGATGACGTGGTCGGCGGTCTTTACGACGTCGAGATTGTGCTCGATGACGACGACGGTGTTGCCCGCGTCGACGAGCCGGTGCAGGACCTCGAGCAGCTTCTCGACGTCGGCGAAGTGCAGGCCCGTCGTGGGCTCGTCGAGGATGTACAGGGTCCGTCCGGTCGCGCGTCGCGAGAGCTCCGTCGCGAGCTTCACCCGCTGGGCCTCGCCGCCCGACAGCGTCGTCGCGGGCTGCCCGAGGTGGACGTAGCTGAGGCCGACGTCGTTCAGCGTGCGCAGCCTCGACTCGACCGCCGGCACGTTCGCGAAGAACGCGAGCGCCTCCTCGACGGTCATCTCGAGCACGTCGCTGATGGTCTTGCCCTTGTAGTGGATCTCGAGGGCCTCACGGTTGTAGCGCTTCCCGCCGCAGACCTCGCACGGCACGTACACATCCGGCAGGAACTGCATCTCGATCTTGATGATCCCGTCGCCGGCGCACGCCTCGCAGCGGCCGCCCTTCACGTTGAACGAGAACCGGCCGGGCGTGTAGCCGCGCAGCCTCGCCTCGGGAACGGCAGCGAAGAGATCCCGGATCGGCGTGAAGAGGCCCGTGTACGTCGCTGGGTTGGACCGCGGGGTGCGGCCGATGGGCGACTGGTCGATGTCGATGACCTTGTCGATGTGCGAGATGCCCTCGACGGCGCGGTGCGCGCCCGGCCGCTCCTTCGCCTTCGAGATCGCCTGGGCCAGCCGCCGGTAGAGGATGTCGTTCACGAGCGTGCTCTTGCCCGACCCGGAGACGCCGGTCACCGAGATGAACACGCCGAGCGGGAACCGGACGTCGATGTCCTTCAGGTTGTTCTGCGTGGCGCCGCGCACGGTGATCGCCTCGCGCTTCGGCGTCCGGCGGCGGGCCGGGACCGGGATCCGGCGGCGGCCCGCGAGGTACGCGCCGGTGACCGACCGCTGCGAGCGCAGGATCGCGTCGACCGTGCCCTCGGCAACGATGTGCCCGCCATGCTCGCCGGCACCCGGGCCGACATCGATGACCCAGTCGGCCGTTCGGATGGTCTCCTCGTCGTGCTCGACCACGAGCACGGTGTTGCCGATGTCGCGCATGCCGAGGAGCGTGCGGATGAGCCGCGCGTTGTCGCGCTGGTGCAGGCCGATCGAGGGCTCGTCGAGGATGTACAGGACGCCCATGAGCCCGGAGCCGATCTGCGTCGCCAGGCGGATCCGCTGCGCCTCGCCGCCGGACAGCGTCGTCGCGGCGCGGTCGATGGTGAGGTAGTCGAGACCCACGTCCTTGAGGAAGCCGAGGCGCTGCCGGATCTCCTTCAGCACCTGCTTCGCGATCGTGCGCTCGCGCTGCCCGAGCGGGCCGCCCTTCACCTTGTCGAGCACGTTCGACCAGTCGACGGCCTCGATCACCGACATACGCGACACGTCGACGATGTTCTTGTCGCCGATCTTCACCGCGAGCGTCTCCGGTTTCAGCCGCGCGCCGCCGCAGACCGGGCACGGCCGCTCGCTCATGTAGCGTTCGAGGTCGATGCGCGTGAAGTCGCTCGTCGTCTCCTTGTACGAGCGCTCGACCCAGCCCACGACCCCCTCGAAGTCGACCTCGTAGCTGCGCTTGTTGCCGCTGCGGTTCTCGTACGAGAGCTTCAGCGGTCCGCCGACG
>DASWFN010000193.1:0-21990 GCA_036394215.1 Candidatus Limnocylindria bacterium | reverse complement strand
CTCGCCTACCGTGCGACCGCGCCGGTGAACTGGTGTCCGCGCGACGAGACGGTGCTCGCGAACGAGCAGGTCATCGACGGCCGCTGCGAGCGGTGCGAGACCCCCGTCGTGAAGAAGGACCTGACCCAGTGGTTCTACAAGATCACCGAGTACGCCGATGAGCTGCTGCGGTTCGATGGGCTCGACTGGCCCGACCGCGTCCGCGTCATGCAGGAGAACTGGATCGGACGCTCCGAGGGCGCCGAGATCCAGTTCCCGGTCGAGGGGCAGCGCGACGCCGCGATCCGGTTCTTCACCACGCGCCCGGACACGATCTACGGCGCGACGTTCATGGTCCTGGCGCCGGAGCACCCGCTCGTGCCCACGATCACGACGCCGGCGCAGAAAGCCGCGGTCGAGGCGTACATCCAGCGGGCGAGGAACGAGTCGGAGATCGAGCGCACCAGCGCTGGGCGCCCGAAGACCGGCGTCGACACCGGCGCGTTCGCGACGAACGTGTTCTCCGGCGAGCGCATCCCGATCTGGATCGCCGACTACGTCCTCGCCACGTACGGGACCGGCGCGATCATGGCGGTGCCCGCGCATGACGAGCGCGACTTCGCGTTCGCGAAGCAGTACGGGCTGCCGATCCGCGAAGTCGTCTCGCCCGATGGGAAAGAACATGCCGCGCTGGACGCGCCATACACCGGCGACGGGATCATGGTCCGGAGCGGCCCGTATACCGGTACGCCGAGCGAGGTCGGCAAGAAGGCGATCGCGACCGAGGCCGAGAAGACCGGGATCGGGAAGGGCGCGGTCACCTACCGGCTGCGCGACTGGCTCATCTCGCGCCAGCGCTACTGGGGCACTCCGATCCCGGTCGTGTACTGCCCGAGGGACGGCATCGTGCCGGTCCCCGAGGAGCAGCTGCCGGTCATCCTGCCGCGCGACGTCCAGTTCACCGGACGCGGCGGCTCGCCGCTGGCCAAGGTCGACGCGTTCGTGAACGTGACCTGCCCGAAGTGCGGCGGTCCCGCGAAGCGCGAGACCGACACGCTGGACACGTTCGTCGATTCGTCCTGGTACATCTACCGGTACCCGGACCCGACGTTCGACTCGTTCTTCATGAACGTCGACGTCGCGAAGAAGTGGCTGCCGGTCCGTCGGTACACCGGCGGCATCGAGCACGCGATCCTGCACCTGCTGTACGCGCGGTTCATCTGCAAGGCGCTCCGCGATCTCGGCTATCTGTGGTTCGACGAGCCGTTCCTGCACGTGCGCAACCAGGGGACGATCGTCTTCAACAGCCGCAAGATGTCCAAGTCCCGGGGCAACGTCGTCGCGCCTGACGAGTACGTCGCGAAGTACGGCGCGGACACGCTGCGCCTGTTCATCATGTTCATGGGCCCCTGGACCATGGGCAACGACTGGGACGCGTCGGGCATCGAGGGCACTTTCCGGTTCCTGCACCGCGTGTGGGGCCTCGGCCTGACCGAGCGCGGCGCCTCCGGCGCGCGCGACGTGGAGCTCGACCGGATGGTGCAGCGCACCATCAAGAAGGTCACCGAGGATCTCGAGGCGTACCACTTCAACACCGCGATCGCCGCGATGATGGAGCTCTCGACCGCGACGTTCCACGCGAGCGGCCCGAGCCGCGAGGCCGCGACCGATGCGCTCGTGCTGCTGCTCGCCCCATTCGCGCCGCACATCACCGAGGAGCTCTGGCAGCGCCGCGGCGGCGCGGGCTCGGTCCACCAGCAGCGCTGGCCGGCGTGGGACCCGGCGGCCGCGCGCGATGTCACGGTCACGGTCGTCGTGCAGGTGAACGGAAAGGTCCGCGACCGGCTCGAGCTGCCGGCCGGCCTGAGCGAGGATGCGCTGCGGCGGGCCGCCCTCGCGAGCGAGAAGGCCGTCCAGGCGATCGGCAGCAAGCCGGTGGCGCGCGCCATCGTGGTCCCCGATAGGCTCGTCAACATCGTGACCGAGCGTTGACCGCGCCCGAGATCCGGCTCGCCGCGCTCTGCGACCACGCGCTCGTGGGACAGGACGGCAAGGTGAGCATCCTCGGCGTGTTCCGGAACATCAGCGTCACCGGGCTGCCGGCGCAGCATCCCCGGATGTTCCTCGTCGCGATCCTCGGCCTCGATGCCGGCACCCACTCGGTCGTCGTCCGGCTACGCAAGCCCGACGGCGGGCAGGCGATGCCGAACGCGCCCGAGATCTCGGTGAACGCGATCGCCGGGCAGGACGTCAACGTGATCGTCGAGCTCAACAACCTGAGCTTCGCCGGGTACGGCACCCACCGCTTCGATCTCGAGGTCGACGGCGAGGCCGCCGGCAGCCTCCCGGTGTCCATCGTCCAGATGGCTCCGCCGCAGACGGGGAAGCGCGCCAACTAGTACCGCGCGCGGTACCGCCCGGCGGGACTCGACACGGCATCCAGTCCCTGCGCATGGTCCGCCGGATGCCCCGCTGGCCGTTCCTCCTGATCCCGCTCCTCGTGGTCGCCGGCGCCTTCGCGGCGCTCGGCGCGCGCGGTCACGACGATCCACCCGCCGTCGAGGCCGCGCCCGACCCGACGCCCGCGCCGACGCCGCAGGTCATCGTCGTCGACGTCGTCGGCGCGGTCGCGCATCCCGGCGTCGTGCGGCTCCCGGCCGGATCACGCGTCCTCGACGCGCTCCTGGCGGCCGGCGGCATGACCGGCGACGCGGATCTCGTGGCGCTGAACAAGGCCGCGCCGCTTCGCGACGGAATGCGGATCTACGTTCCGCGGCCCGGCGAGGCGGTGCCGGCCGGCGGCGCGGGCAGCGCCGCGGAGACGAAGGTCAACCTCAACACCGCCACCGCGAGCGAGCTCGACGCGCTGCCGGGCGTGGGCCCGGCGACCGCGGCCGCGATCGTCCGGGCACGGACCGCGAAGGCGTTCAGCTCGGTCGACGAGCTGCAGACCCGCGGGCTTCTCTCGCCGCGCGTGCTCGTCGACCTGCGCGATCTCGTCACCGTGCGATGACCGTCCTGCCGCTCCTCCCGGCGGCCGCCGTCGCGACGGCCCTGGCGCTGCTCGCGACGGTGTCGCCCATCGCCGTGCCGTTCGCCGCGGCGCTCGTCGCGCTCGCGTGTGCGGCACTCGCCGCTCTGAGCGCGGAGCGCATCCGCCGCCTCGCGTGGATCGCGGCCGCGTCGATCGCCGCGGTCACGGCGATGCGCCTCGCGTTCCCTTGGACGCCCGCGCCGGGCGCAGGCGCGTTCGCCGAGCTCCGCGGCGCGCTGGGTGAGCCGCTGCGGCGCTTGGTGCCTGAGCCGGAGAGCGGGATCCTCCTCGGCATCGCGCTCGGCGATCGCGGGAGCATCGGCCCGGACATCGCGTACGCCTTCGCCCGCAGCGGCACGAGCCATCTGCTCGCGATCTCCGGCTTCAACATGACGCTCGTCGCGGCCGCGGTCGGCGCGCTGCTCCGCGGCCGTGCCCGTCCGGCGATCCGCGCGCTCGCGACCGTCACGGCGGTCGTGCTGTACAGCCTGCTCGTCGGCCTCGGCGCGAGCGTCGGGCGGAGCGCCGTCATGGCCGCGGTCACCGCGCTCGGCGTCGCCTTCGGTCGCAGGGCCGCGGCCGCGAACGGCCTGTGCGCGGCGGTCGCGGTCATGCTCGCACTCGAGCCGGCGACGATCGGCGACGCCGGCTTCCTGCTGAGCGCGGGCGCGACCGCGGGACTCCTCGCGTTCCAGGCGCCGATCGCGAGCCGCCTGCGATGGCTGCCGTCGCTCGTGGGCGATGGGCTCGCGGCGACGCTCGCCGCGACCCTGCCGACGCTCCCCATCGTCGCCGGCATCTTCGGCCGCGTGTCGCTGATCTCACCGGTCGCGAACCTGTTCGCGGTCCCGCTCTTTCCGGCGCTGATGGTCGCGAGCGTCGCGACGGTCGCCGTCGGTGCCGCGTCGCCCGATCTCGCGCGCCCGTTCGCGCTCATCGCGTACGCCGTCGCCTTCGCGCTGCGGATCATCGTCGAGACCGCGTCCGCCGCGCCGCTCGCGGCGATCGACGTGCCGCGCGGGCCGGTGACGGCCCTGCTCCTCGTCGCGCTCTGCGCCGCCGCCGTCCTCGCCGCGCGGCGCGTCCGGCTCCCGCGCATCGCCGCGCCACACGTCTCCTTCACCCGCCGTCGATCGCCCTCGCGCCGCGCACTGGCCATCGCGCTCGCGCCCGTGCTCGCCGTCGCCGCGATCGGCATCGGGCTCCTCGCCACCGCAGCCCCCTCGTTCCGAGTGCGCGCGCTCGACATCGGGCAGGGCGACGCGTATCTCGTCGAGGTCGCCGGACGGGTCGCGCTCATCGACGGTGGCCCTGACCCGAACCGGCTGCTCGCCGAGCTCGGCGCGAGCCTGCCGGCGTGGCGGCGGCACATCGACGTCGTGGTGCTCACGCATGCGCACGTCGATCACGGAGCCGGGCTCGTCGCCGTCCTCGATCGCTACGAGGTCGGGCTCGCGGTCGCGCCCCGCGGCCTGAACGCCGGTCCGCTCGCGGATACGTGGACCGCGCGCATCGCCGCGCGGGGCATCGCGCGCGCGGACGTCGCGGCCGGATCCACCATCCGGCTCGGACCGGCGCGGATCCGGGTGCTCGCGCCGAACGGCGATCCGCTGGTCGACGTGCCGTCGCTCGTGCTGCGCCTCGAGCTCGGGGCCACCTCGATCCTCTTCAGCGGCGACGCGACCGATGCGGCGCAGGCCGATCTGCTCCTCGCGCCCGAGGCCTTGCGCGCGCGGATCTACGTCCCGCCGCATCACGGCGCGGCGACGCCCTACGCGCGGGCGCTCGTTGCCGCGGTGCGGCCGGAGGTCGCGCTCATCTCCGCCGGGCTCGACAACCGGTACGGCCATCCGACGGCCGAGACGCTCGCGGCCCTCGCGGGCGTGCCCACGTACCGGACCGATCGCGACGGCACCATCGAAGTGGTCGCGGATGGCGGGCGCCTCGCCGTTCGCGCGCACGCGAACGGGCTCGCGCCGCCACGCGCTCAGGGGATCCCACGGCTCGGCCGTTAGGCTCGATCAGGTGTCGCAGCGTGTTCGCGGCCGCGCGCTCCATCTGATTCATGGGGAGGACGCGTATCGAGCGCGCCTGCGCGCGGCCGAGCTCGTCGCGTCGCTCGCGAGCGGTGATGCCCGGCCATCGGACCTGCGCGCGCAGCGTTCCGCCGACCTTGGCGCGCAGCTCGGACTCAGCCGGCACGATGCCCGGACCGCGGACGCGTCGGTCATCGAGCTCTCCGGCCGCTCGCAGGGACTCTTCGACGCCGTGGACGAGCTGCGGATCGTCGTGGTCGAGCACGCCGAGGCGCTGAGGGACACGAGCGTCATCGCGCGGTTCCCGGCCGAGGCCGCGCTCGTCCTGGTGAGCGAGGCGAAGATCGCGACCCGCGCCCGCCGCGCGGCGAAGCCGAAGAGCGCACCCGAGGCTGCGCCCACGGATCTGCCCACCGTCGTCGAGGCCGCCGGCGGGACGATCGAGCTCATCGCGCGCCTGCTCCCGCAGGAGCTGCCGGGCTGGATCGCGGCGCGGGCGACGCTGCTCGGGGTCGAGCTCGCGCCCGAGGCCATCACCGAGCTGGCCGCCGCCGTCGGTGCGGACAGCGAGCGGGTGGATCAGGAGATCGCGAAGCTCGGTGCCTTCGCCGCCGGCCAGCGCGTCACCGGCGCGGACGTGCGCGCGCTCGTGAGCGGCGCGATCGAGACCGACGTGTTCGACCTGACACAGGCCGTCGTGCGCCACGACAGCCAGACCGCCGTCGCGCGGCTCGAGGCGCTCCTCGCCGAGGGCCAGGCCGCGCAGCAGATCCTCGCACTCCTGCTCTGGCAGTTCCGCGTTCTGCTCTTCGCCTCGGCGATGAAGACGAACGCGGACGCCGAGCGCATGGCGAAGGCGATCCGCAGCTCGGCCTACGCGATCGGAAAGTGGCAGGCCTTCGCGCGCCGCGTCGCGCGCGCCGACATCATCCGCGCGTACGAGGTCCTCTATGCGACGGATCTCGCGATCAAGACCGGCCGTACTGAGCCGGAGATGGCGATGCTCCTGTGCGTCCTCGACCTGTGCGGCATCCATGCCGCCGACCCGCGCGAGCTCGTGGTCGGGGAGCCGCCGCGCCGCTAGCGCTTGCCGGCGGGCTCCGGGGTCGCGGGCTTCGCTTCCTGGCTCTTCAGGTAGTCCTCTTTGAAGCGCTTCAGGCCCGCGTCGGTCAGCGGGTGCTTGAACATCGACTGCAGCACGGTGAACGGCATCGTGCCGATGTCGGCGCCGGCGAGCGCCGACTGCGTGACGTGTATCGGCCCGCGAAGGCTCGCCGCCAGCACCTTCGTCTTGAGGTCCTGCTGCCGGAACGCCGAGACGATGTCGCGGATGAGCGCGCTGCCGTCCTCGTTGATGTCGTCGAGCCGCCCGATGAACGGGCTCACGATGTACGCGCCGATCGCCGCGGCCAGGAGCGCCTGATTCACGCTGAAGCAGAGGGTCACGTTGATGCGCGTCCCCTCGCCCGCCAGGATCTTGCCGGCGCCGAGGCCATCCGGCGTCAGCGGGACCTTCACGATCACGTTCTTGTGCCACGACGCGATGCGGCGGCCCTCGACGATGATGTCGTCGCGCTTCTCGCTCACGACCTCGGCAGAGACGTTGCCGATGATCCCGCAGATCTTCTTGACCTGGGTCTCGTGATCCTGGCCGGCCTTCGCGATGAGGGTCGGGTTCGTGGTGACGCCGTCGATGACGCCCCAGTCGACGCCCTGCTTGATCTCGTCGTAGATCGCGGTGTCGAGGAACAGCTTCATGCGGTCGTCTCCTGCAGCCGCGATGCCCGCGCTTCGGCACGGCCGTTGGCCCGAGCGTATTCCAGGGCCGCCTGGGTGAACGACACGAAGAGCGGATGCGGGCGGTTCGGCCGCGAACGGAACTCGGGGTGGTACTGGGTGCCGAGGTAGAACGGATGTCCTTCGAGCTCGCAGATCTCGACGAGGCGTCCATCGGGGGACAGGCCGCTGAAGCGCATGCCGTGATTCCCGAGCAGCTCGCGGTACGCGTTGTTGAACTCCCAGCGGTGGCGGTGGCGCTCGAGCACGATCGGCTGCTTGTACGCGCGATGCGCGAGCGAGCCATCGGTGACCACGCAGGGGTACGACCCGAGGCGCATCGTGCCGCCCTTCTCGTTGACATCACGCTGCTCGGGCAGGAGGTCGATGACCGGATGCGGGGTGAAGGCGTCGAACTCGGTCGAGTTCGCGTCGTCCGTCCCGAGCGCGGTGCGCGCGAGCTCGATGACCATGCACTGCATGCCCATGCAGAGCCCGAGCGTCGGGATCCGCCGCTCGCGGCCGTAGCGCGCCGCCTGGACCTTGCCCTCGATGCCGCGGTAGCCGAAGCCGCCGGGGATCACGATGCCGTCGAGGCCGGCGAGCGGCTCCACGTCGTCGCCGTGCTCGAGCTTCTCGCTGTCGATCCAGCGGATCTTCACGTCGCAGCCCGCGGCCCAGCCGGCGTGACGGATCGATTCGGCGACGGAGAGGTACGCGTCGCGGAGCTCGATGTACTTGCCGACGAGGCCGATCTCCAGCGGGATGCTCGCGTTCTTGATGCTCTCCACGAGCGCCCGCCACTCCGTCAGATCCGGCTGCGTCGCGCGGTCCGCCAGGCCGAGCTCGTCGACGACGATCTTGCCGACGCCCGACTCCTCGAGCATGAGCGGCACGGCGTAGATCGACCACGCGTCCGGCTCGGACACGACGTTGTCGATCTTCACGTCGCAGAAGAGCGCGATCTTCTCGCGCAGCTCGTCGTCGATCGGCACGTCGGCGCGGGCGATGATCACGTCGGGCTGGATGCCGATGGAGCGGAGCTCCTTCACCGAGTGCTGCGTCGGCTTCGTCTTCAGCTCGCCGCCGACGACGCGCGGGAGCAGCGTGAGGTGGATGTACATGACGTTCTGGCGGCCCACATCGTTACGGAACTGGCGGATCGCCTCGAGGTAGGGGAGCGACTCGATGTCGCCGACCGTTCCGCCGACCTCGACGACGACGACCTCGGCCTGGGCCTCACGCGCGACGCGGTGGATCCGCGATTTGATCTCGTTCGTGACGTGCGGGATGACCTGCACGGTCGCGCCGAGGTAGTCGCCGCGGCGCTCCTTGGCGATGACGGCGTTGTAGATCTGGCCGGTGGTGAGATTCGAGGCGCGCGTGACGTTGCGGTCGATGAAGCGCTCGTAATGACCCAGGTCGAGGTCGCTCTCCGCGCCATCCTCGGTGACGAAGACCTCGCCGTGCTGATACGGCGACATCGTTCCGGGGTCGACGTTGAGGTAGGGGTCCATCTTCAGCGAGGCGACCGAGAGGCCGCGGGCCGCGAGGATGCGACCGAGCGACGCGGCGGTGATGCCCTTGCCCAGGGAGGAGGTGACCCCTCCGGTCACGAACACGAACTTCGGCACGGGCGCTGACCTCCGGGGTTTTTCCAATTGTACTCCGGTCAGTCGAAGCGAAAAGGTAGCGAATGCATCACAACGAGCCGCGGACGATCGGCGCCACCGGTCGGCGGGTATTCCGGCACTTCCACCGGCTCTTCGATGCGGCAGTCATCCATGCGACCGTCGAATCGGAGCGCCCGGAACCGCGCATCGACCAGCACGCCGCGCTCGATGCTCTCGTGATCGACGATCGCCACGAGCTTCGGCCGCAGCCACACCATGCCGGGCCGCAGCGGGAACGGACCGAGGAACGGCGAGCCGTCGTTGCGGAACGCGTGGGTCGCGTCCTCGATCCAGCTCCCCAAATACGGCGGCACGTAGGCCTCGCCGGCGTAGGTGAGCGCGCCGTTGTCGTTCATCCAGCCGCAGAGCAGCGCCCGAGCGCCGCGGTGCTCGTCGAGGACCAGGCCGCCGATCACGACGTCGGCGCGGGGCGAGACGAGGCATTTGAGCCAGTCGGCGCTGCGGCTGCCCGGCACGTAGCGGCCGTCGCGCCGCTTCGCGACGATGCCCTCGAGCTCGTACTCGGCGACCACTTCGAGGAACGGTTCACCGTCGTTCTCGAGGTGCTCCGGCACGACGAGGCCCTTCTGCGCGATCCCGCGCCCGAGCAGCCGCGCGCGGCGCTCCTCCAACGGCAGGCCGAGGAGCGGCCGGCCGTCGTCGTAGAGGAGGTCGAAGGCCACGAACAGTGGGCCCTTCCCGCGTTTCGCGGCTTTCGGCCCCAGCCGGCCGACGAGCAGGTCGTAATTCGGGCGGCCGCGCGAATCGCACACGATGATCTCGCCGTCGAGCATCACGCCGTCGGGGAGCCGCAGGGAACGCAGCTCCGGCATCGCGGGGCTGAGATCGCCGCCGTTCCGATCGACGATGCGCAGCCCGCCGCCGTCGTTCGACACGAGCGCGCGGATGCCGTCCCACTTGAGCTCGAACAAGTGGTCCGGTGAGTTGAAGCCTTCCTCGGCGAGCCGGGGGCGCATTGGAGCGAGCGTCCGTGGAAGGCCCGTCGGTCCGCTCGGCTGGTCGATGAGGGTGGGGTGTTGGGACCCGGCGCGGGCCGCTCTCGGCATCGGTCGAGTATGCGGCCCGCCCTTGCGTCAGCGCGCGGCTACGACGCCTTCTTGCGCGCCGACTTCTCCTTCGCGGTGGTCTTCCGGTGCACCAGCGACTCGTGACCGCCGCGTCCGGCACGCCCGCCCTTCTTCTCGTCCTCTTTCGCCTTCGCGACGGACGCCTTGAGCGCGGACATGAGGTCGGCCACGGCGGTCTCGGCCTCGGGCTCCGGTGCCTCGACGAGATCCTCGCGGCCCTCGACCTTCGCTTCGACGATCTTCTCGAATGCCTGCTTGTACTCGTCGCGGAACTCGCTCGGGTCGAACTCCATGGCCATCATCTCGACGAGGCTCTCGGCCATCTTGAGCTCGGCCGGCGCGACCTTGATGTCCTCCGGCAGATTCAGCTCGTCGACGGCGCGGATCTCATCCGGCCAGTGCAGGGTGTTGAGGACGAGCACGTTGTCGTGGGCGCGCATCGAGACGAGGCGCTCGCGCTCGCGGAGCGCGAATTTCGCCACCGCGACGCGATCCGTCTTCTCGAGGGTCTTCATGAGCAGTGCGTAGGGCTTCTGGGCGCCCTTGTCCGGCTCGAGGTAGTACGCGTTCTGGAAATAGAGCTCGCCCGGCAGCTCATCGGTCTTGACGAAACCGGCGATGTCGATCGACTTGCTGGACTTGAGCGGGAGCTTCTCCAGGTCGTCGTCGGTGAAGATGACGTACTGGCCCTTCTCGTACTCGTAGCCCTTCACGGTCGAGGCGACCTCGTGCTCGCCGGCGGGGCACCAGCGCTTGTTCTTGATGCGCGTCTTGTGGTCGGGGCAAAGGAGGTTGAAGGAGACCTTCGAGGTGCTCTCGGTCGCGACGTACAGCGCGACCGGGATGTTCACCATCCCGAACTGCATCGAGCCCTTCCAGATGGACCGTGGCATGTGCGCACCTCCCGCCCGTCTCGGAGCCGCCTGTCGCGCGGCCAGCCGCGCGCAGCGTAGACCCCCACGTCAAGCCGGGTCAAGCCGGGTGAGCGGGATCACACGGTGGCTAGGCGCTCCGCGCGAGCCAGAGGATCCGACGCAGCATCGCCGGGTCACCGGGCCAGTGCTCGGTCACGATCTCCGGGGAGGCCGCGCCAACGACATAGCGGAGCGCGAACGCCGCGACGATCGCGTCGTCCATCGAGCCCACGATCGGGACGAAGTCCGGGATGATGTCGAGCGGCATCGCGAGGTACACCGCCGCGGAGCCGAGGACGACCTTCGCCCGCAGCGGCACCCGCGGGTCGCGCACGAGCCCGGCGTAGAGGCGTGCGAGGTTCGGGATGAGCGCGGCGATCTCGCGGGCCAGCACGCGCTGCCCTGCGACGAGCAGCGCGACGACGAGCACGAGCCAGAGCCCGACGACGATCGCGACGACGGTCAGGGCCTGGTCCACGGCTACTGGATCGCGCGCTCCGCGAGGCTCGTCGGCATGGCGCCGCTGCCGGTGAGCTTGTCGTGGAACTCGCGCAGCGCGGCCACATCGCTCCTGCCCTTCTTCGCGAGCCAGCGCGTGCGCAGATCCACGATCTCGAGCATCCCGGTGAGGTACGCGGACGCCTGCGTCGGCCAGGAGCAGTAGCGGCCGACCTCGGCGCGGGCCTGCGGCTCCGGCTGGTTCGCTTTCTCCATCATGAAACGCACCGCTTCGTCGTAGGTCATCTCGCCCAGGTGGAGGCTCGTGTCCACGATGATCCGAGCGGCGCGGAAGATGGTCGCCTCGTACTGGTAGAGCCGGTGCTTCGGGTCGGTGAAGAACCCCTGCTCCCGCATGACCCGCTCGGCGTAGAGGGCCCAGCCCTCCGAGAAGTAGGACGTGCTGTAGACCTGCCGGAGCTTCGACGGGTTGAAGTGCGCCATGACGAGATGCCAGTGATGGCCCGGGTAGGCCTCATGCACCGACGTCGTCGGGATCCCGGCGCTGCAGTTGCCCTCGAGCCGCTTTTCGATCTCCTCGGCCGGCGTGTTGTCCGGCGGGTACGGCACGAAGAAGTGGCCGGCGAGCGAGTCGGCGAACGCGGGCGGCCGGTTGTACGACGCGACGGCGAGGATCGGCCGCTGGAATGGCGGCGACGGCTCGACGGTGCAGGTCTCGCCCGGTGGGAGCGTGACCAGGCCGGTGTCGCGCAGGAACGACCGGGCCTTCTCGGTCCACTCCGCATATTCGGCGCGCATCGCCTCGGGGGTCGGCGCGTGGATCTTGTTCAGCGTGTCGAGCAGCCCGGCCCAGTCGTCGGTGTCCGCGATCTCGCGTGAGAGCCGCCGGAGCTCGGCGGCCAGCAGGTCGTACTGCTCGCGTCCGCGCTCGCGCAGCCCGCGCGCGTCGTACGGCAGCAGCTCTTTCTCTTTCAGCAGTGCGGTGTACAGCGCCTCACCGATGGCATAGTCGCCGCTCGCCTTTTCGCGCTTCTTCTCGAGGAACGTCGCGAACCCGTCGAACGCGTCGCCGGCGATGGCCCCGACCGCCGCGAGCTTTTCACGCTCGGCCTTGTCGGTCACTTCTCGCGGCACGAGGTCGCGCGCGTATTTGGCCGCGGCGCGCGCCTGGCCGACGGCGCGGTCGAGGTACACCTTCGGCACGATCTCGAAGTCGAGATTCTCTCGTCCCTGGTCGAGCGCGCGCGGCACCTCGGCGAGGCGGGCACGTGCCGCCTCCGCGAGCTCTTTCTCCGGCCGCAGCTTGTGGAGGAACAGCGAGAACACGCCCCCCAGACCCGGGTTCAGGTACGTCGCCGGCTGGCGCTGCCAGTTGCGCCGCGGCGCGTTGAGCTCGCGGCCACGCAAGATCGAGATGACGAAGTCGCGGTCGATCGCCTCCGCCGGGCTCAGCGCGTCGGCGGCGACGGCGCGGAAGCGCCCGAGCCAGGCCGTCGTCCGCTCTTCGTGCCGCCGGAACGTGTCGGCCGAGAGGTCATCCAGCTGCTCGTCGTACTCGGTGAGCCCGAGGCTGCTCGCGAGCACCGGTGACTCGGCGAACTCCTCTTGCAGGAACGTTTCGGCGAGGTCGGTGAACGACGACATGGCTGCCTCCCCTGACAATGCGTAGGCCGTGAGTCTGACCGAATACCAGAAGAAGCGCGATTTCAAGCGGACCCCCGAGCCGAAGGGCGAGGTGATCTCGCCGATCGCGAAGCCGCGGTTCGTCGTGCACCGCCACCACGCGACGCGGCTGCACTGGGACGTCCGTCTCGAGATGCGCGGCGTGCTCGCATCGTTCGCGGTGCCGCAAGGTCCGCCGCTCGTGCCGGGCAAACGGCGGCTCGCCGTCCACACCGAGGACCATCCGATCCAGTACCTGACCTTCCACGGCGTGATCCCCGATGGCTACGGCGCGGGGACGATGACGATCTGGGACCAGGGCACGTACGACCTGCTGCTGGAGAAGCCGGGGACCGGCGCGAAGGGCGGCGAGTACAAGATCCAGTTCCACGGGACCAAGCTCACCGGCGAGTACGTGATCGTGCAGACGGCGGCCGAAGAGGGCCGCCACTGGCTGATGATCATGCACGGCACGCCGCCCAAGGATCACCCGCTCGATCGCAAGATCGAACCGATGCTCGCGATCACCGCAGACGAGCCGTTCGACTCACCGCAGTTCACGTACGAGCCCAAGTGGGACGGCGTGCGCACGCTCGCGTTCGTCGACGGCGGCGAGGTGCGGCTGCAGACGCGCAACCTCCTCGACTGCACGAAGCAATACCCCGAGGCACACGGCGCGGCCGAGGCGCTCACCGGCGCGTACCAGGCGATCCTCGACGGGGAGATCGTCGCGTTCGACGAGAAGGGCGTCCCATCGTTCCAGCGCCTGCAGCCGCGGATGCATCAGCGCGAGCCGAGCGCGGTGAGCCGGCTGCGCAAGAGCGTGCCGGTGGTCTACGAGGTCTTCGACCTGCTCTGGGCCGACGGCGAGGATCTCGCGAAGCAGCCGCTGCGCGAGCGGCGCCGCCGGCTCGAGGCCGCGCTCGAGCCGATGGGCGCGATCCGGCTCTCCGAGGGCTTCCCCGGCAGCGGCAAGGCGCTGTTCAAGGCCGCGCAGGAGCAGGGGCTCGAGGGCATCGTCGCGAAGCGGCTCGATGCGCCGTACGTGTCGGGACGGTCCGCGGCCTGGGTGAAGATCAAGGCCTTCAAGACGATGGACTGCGTGATCGGCGGCTGGACCGAGGGGCAGGGCGGGCGCCACGGCACGCTCGGCGCGCTCATCGTCGGCATCTACACCGACGGGAAGCTCGTGCCGGTGGGGCACGTCGGCAGCGGCTTCGACGATCGCACGCTCCGCGAGCTGCTCGGGATCCTCAAGGAGCACCAATCCCCGACGTCGCCGTTCGCGGTGCAGCCGAAGGTGAACCAGCCCGCGACGTGGTGCTTCCCGGACCTCGTGTGCGAGGTCCGCTACGCCGAGATCACGCGCGACGGCACGCTGCGCCACCCGACGTACCTCGGCCTGCGGACCGACATCGATCCGACGGAGTGCACTGGCCAGGAGATTGCGACGACGGCCAAGGAGGCGCAGCGCAAGGCCGAGATGGCGACGAAAGAAGCGGGACGCATGACGAAGGTGGATCCATCGCGGAAGGAGCGGACGCCGGCGACCCTCGAGATAGACGGCCATCAGTTGAAGCTCACGAACCTCGAAAAGGTCCTGTTCCCCGAGGACGGCTACACGAAGGCCGACATCATCAGGTACTACACCGCGGTCTCGCCGTACCTCATCCCGGTCATCCGCGATCGCCCGCTGACGCTGAAGCCGTTCCCGGACGGCATCGCGGGGCCGAGCTTCTATCAGAAGGACAAGCCGAGCTTCACGCCGAAGTGGATCAAGAGCTGGACCGACAAGAAGGCCGACCGCGAAGGCGGCATCGACTACATCCTGTGCAACGACCTCGCGACGCTCGTCTGGATGGCGAACTACACCGCGATCGAGATCCACCCGTGGCTCGCGCGCGTCGACAAGCCCGACAACCCCGACTTCGCGATGATCGACCTCGACCCCGCGACGGGTGCGACGTGGTCCGACGTGAAGGAGGCGGCGATGCTCGTCCAGGACATCCTGCACGGCCTCGACCTCGAGGGCTTCCCGAAGACGACCGGGTCCCGCGGCATCCACGTGCTCGTGCCGATCGCGCGGCGCTACACGTACGACGAGTCGCGCGGATTCGTGGAGCAGGTCGGCAAGGTCGCGCGCGAGCGCGCCCCGAAGCTCATCACGCTCACGTTCGCGAAGAAGGAGCGGCGCGGGATCTACGTCGACTACCTGCAGAACGTGCGGGGCAAGACGACCGCGGGACCGTACAGCGTGCGGCCCATCCGCCGCGCGCCGGTGAGCGCGCCACTGCGCTGGGACGAGATCCCGGCGCTCGGGCGGCCCGACGCATTCACGATCGCGAACCTGCCCGGCCGTCTCGAGACCGTCGGCGACCTGCTGGCGCCCGCGCTCAAGCTGCCGCAGAAGCTGCCGGCGAAGGTCTTCCTGACGGGCGAGAAGAAGCTCACGGCGAAGAAGGTCACGAAGAAGAAGTGAGCTCGGCCGTGCTCGCTCCCGGTTATGGCGGCACCGCGGAGCAGCCGCTGCTGAAGAAGCTCGCGGCGCGGCTCGAGGCCGAGGGCATCGCGACGTCGCGGATCACGTTCTCGACGAAGCGGCCGAGCCGCGGCTACGCGACCGAGAAACAGGAGCTCCGTGGGGCGCGCGACGTGCTCGTCGCGCGTGCGGGCGCGCCGGTCGCGCTCGTCGGCCGGTCCTTCGGCGGGCGGATGTGCGCCTTCCTCGCGGCGGACGAGCCGCCGGATGCGCTCGTGATCCTCGGCCATCCGATCTCGCCGCCGGGCCGCCCGCGCCCGGCGGACGAGGCCGCGCTCCTCGGGATCGGCTGTCCCACGCTGGTGGTGCAAGGTGACCGCGACGAGCTCGGTCCGCTCGCGGTCCTCGAGCGCATCGCCGGCCAGAACCCCCGTATCGACCTGGTCGTGCTCCGCGGGGCCGGTCACGAGTACGGCGCGCACGAGGTCGAGGCCATCGACGCCGCGGCACGGTGGCTCGCGTCCGTGCTGCGCGCCTGAGGCGGACCTCCCAACGGCATTCACATCCTCTGCACACTTCAAGGTCAGGCTTCGGCGCATGGAAGCGGGCGCCACATGCGGATGCGGGAGGGTGCGATGAGAGCGATCGTGCAGCACGGGTACGGCTCGCCGGATGTCCTGGAGCTCGGCGAGATCGACACGCCGACGATCGATGACGACAGCATGCTTGTGCGTGTCCGGGCCAGCTCGGTCAATCGATCCGACATGTATTCGATCCTCGGGGTGCCCCGGCTGGTGACGCTCCTGATGACGCGAAGCTGGAAGCAGCCCGATCCGGGTACGCCGGGGACCGACGTTGCCGGAGTCGTGGAGGCGGTGGGGAAGAACGTGACGGCGTTCCGCCCCGGCGACGCGGTCTTCGGCGCTCGCTCCGGCGCGTACGCCGAGTACGTGCGCGCGACCGAGAAGAGCGTGCTCGTGCCAAAGCCCGAGCGCATCACGTTCGAGCAGGCCGGTGCGGTCGGGGTCGCGGGACTGACCGCCCTGCAGGGCCTCCGTGACGTCGGCAAGATCCGGCCCGGGCAGCGCGTCCTCATCAATGGCGCGACCGGGGGCGTGGGCACGTTCGCGGTACAGATCGCGAAGGCGCTCGGCGCGCACGTCACGGCGGTGTGCAAGACGAGCAACGTGGAGCTGGTCCGCTCGATCGGCGCCGACCTGATCATCGACTACACGAAAGAGGACTTCGCGAGGCGCGGTGAGCGCTACGACGTGCTCTTCGACGTCGCCGGCAGCCGTTCGCTGCCCACGTACACGAGCGTGCTCGTACCCGGCGGCATCGTCGTGCTGGCCGGCGCGCGCAAAGGCGCGTTCGCGGGGATCCTCTGGCGCATCCTCGAGGCGCGGATCCGTACCCGCTTCGGACGACATCCGATCCCGTTCTTCATCGCGAAGCTGAAGAAGGAGGACCTCCTCGTCCTCAAGGAGCTCATCGAGGCGGGCAAGGTGACGCCGGTCATCGACCGGACCTACCCATTGAGCGAGACCGCCGCGGCCGTCCGGTATCTCCGGGAGGGACACGCGCGCGCCAAGGTCGTCATCACCGTCTGACCCGAGGCCTCCGCACCGTCTTCACGACGGCTGCACACGAGCGGTCCAGCGTGGGCCACAAGAAAAAACAAGGAGCTCATCCGATGAGATTCGCCTTCGCGGTCATCCTCACTCTGCTGGTCGGCGGCGCGATCGCCGCGGGCGCGTACGAGGCCGGCCTCGCCCAGGGTGGCGCGGTGCAGATCGTCGCCCCCGCGGCCGGCGGCGCACCGGTCGTCGCGCCCGTCGCGTACTACGGCCACCCGTACGGCTGGAGCTGGGGCTTCAACCCGTTCGGCTTCCTCTTCCCGATCCTCGGCCTGTTCCTGTTCTTCGCGCTCCTGCGCGCGCTCGTGGGCGGCGGTCGCGGCTGGGGCCACCGTGGCTGGTACGACTCCGAGCACGGCGTTCCCGGACGCTTCGAGGAATGGCACAAGCGGGCCCACGGCGACACCACGTCCGGGACCGTGCCACCGCGTCAGTAGCATCCGCGTGGTGAAGACGATCCTCGTCGTCGACGACGAACCGAAGATCGTCGACCTCGCCCGGGACTACCTCGAGCACGCCGGCTTCGCGGTCGTGAGCGCCTCCGACGGTACGGAGGCGCTCACGCGCGCCCGGTCCGACCATCCGGATCTCATCGTGCTCGACCTCGGCCTGCCGAAGATGGACGGTCTCGACGTCGCGCGGGCGCTGCGGCGCGCGTCGAGCGTGCCCATCGTCATCCTGAGCGGGCGCTCCGACGAGAGCGACAAGCTCGTCGGGCTCGAGCTCGGCGCCGACGACTACGTCACCAAGCCGTTCTCCCCGAAGGAGCTCGTCGCCCGCGTGCGAGCCGTTCTCCGCCGGACCGAGCGGCCGGAGGCGCCCACCGACGTGATCCGCGCCGGCGACGTGACGCTCGATCTCCCGCGGCTGCGCGTCACCGCGGGCGCGCGCGACGTGGAGCTCACGCCGACCGAGTTCCAGCTGCTCGCCGCGCTCGCGCGCGAGCCCGGTCGCGTCTTCACGCGCTCGCAGCTCCTCGACGCGGTCCACGGCGTCGCGTTCGAGTCGTACGAGCGCGCGATCGACGCGCACGTGAAGAACATCCGCCGCAAGCTCGAGCCCGATCCGCGCGAGCCGTACTACCTGCAGACGGTCCATGGCGTGGGGTACCGCTTCCGGGACGACGAGCGATGAGCCATGGCTGGCGCGGGTACGACACCCGTCCGCCGTGGTGGCCGGAGGCCGAGCCATTCCCGCCGCCGCGCCGTCAGGCATCGCGGGCGATGCAGCGTCGCTTCTTCCGGCGGATGTTCCTGGTGCTCGTCGCGGTCGTCGGCCTCGTGCTCTTCGGCGCGTTCACGCTGTTCTGGTCCGTCGCGAACGCGCTCGGATTCGTCAGCTCTCAGGGCGCGCCGCCATGGTGGGCCGATCACTCCGGCGGGCCGCCATTCTTCCTGGTCCCGCTCGTGACGATCGTGGCGCTCTGGTGGCTCCTCCGGCGGACCTTCCGCAGCGTGGCGCGGCCGGTCGGCGACCTCATCGAGGCCGCCGGCCGCCTCGAGGCGGGGAGCTACGACGCGCGCGTCGCCGAGAGCGGGCCACGCGAGATGCGATCGCTGGCCCACGCGTTCAACGCGATGGCCACGCGCGTCGAGGCGAACGAGTCCCAGCGGAAGCAGCTCCTCGCCGACGTGACGCACGAGCTCCGCACACCGCTCACGGTGATGCAGGGGAACGTGGAGGCGCTGCTCGACGGCGTGCATCCGCTCGACCGCGAGCACGTCGCCCCGATACTCGAGGAGACGAAGGTGCTGGCGCGGCTCATCGACGATCTGCGAACCCTCTCGCTCGCCGAGAGCGGCGCGCTCGCGCTGCACCGCGAGCCGATCGAGGTGGCCTCGGTGGCGCGCGACGTGGTCACCGCGTTCGCCGACCAGGCGCGGCGCGGCGGTGTCACGCTCGGCTCGTCGGCCGACGGACCGACCGCGATCGACGCCGATCCCGTGCGCGTGCGCGAAGTGCTCGTGAACCTCGTCGCGAACGCGCTGCGCTACACGCCGGCCGGCGGCTCCGTCGCGATCGAGCTGCGCGGCACGGACGGCACGATCGAAGCGACGGTGCGCGACACGGGGACCGGGATCGCGCCCGATGCGGTCGCCGGGATCTTCGACCGGTTCAGCCGATCGACGGATTCACCCGGCGCGGGCCTGGGGCTCGCGATCGCGAAGGGCCTCGTCGAGGCGCACGGCGGGACCATCCGCGCCGAGAGCGCCGCGGGTCAGGGAACGCGGATCGTCTTCACGCTGCCGACGGCCTAGCCGGGCGAGCTCGCGTCGTCCATCTGCGCGCGCTGGAGCTTGCCCGAGAAGTCCACGTACACCGACTTCCACTCCGAATACACATCCAGTGCCGCACGGCCCGCTTCACGGTGACCGTTGCCGGTGGCCTTCGTGCCGCCGAACGGCAGCTGGATCTCGGCGCCGATGGTGCCGGCGTTCACGTAGACGAGGCCGGTCTCGGCGTCGCGGATGAACTTGAACGCGTCGTTGATGTTCTTGGTGAAGATCGAGCACGAGAGGCCGTACTTCGTCGAGTTCACGACGCGGATCGCCTCGTCGATGTCCTTCGTCTCGATGACGCTCACCACCGGTCCGAAGATCTCCTCCTGGGCCACGCGCATGTTCGGCTTCACGTCGACGAGCACGGTCGGCTCGTGGAAGAAGCCTTTGCCGAGCGCGCCGTCGGTCGGGATGCGGCCACCGGCCGCGACCGTCGCGCCCTCCTTCTCGGCGATCGGGATGTAGCTGTGGACCTTCTGCTGGGCCTCGGCCGAGACGACCGGGCCGAGGTCGGTGCCCGCGTCGAGCCCGTGGCCCAGCTTCAGCTTCTTGGCGCGGCTCACGAGCCGGTCGATGACCTCGTTCGCGACCGCGCGGTTCGCGATCACGCGCGACGCGGCGGTGCAGCGCTGCCCCGACGTGCCGAACGCCGACCACACGATGCCCTCGGTCGCGAGATCGAGATCCGCGTCGTCCATGACGACGATCGCGTTCTTCCCGCCGAGCTCGGCCGAGACGCGCTTCAGCAGGCGCCCGGCGATCTCGCTGATGTGCGCGCCGACGTCGCTCGATCCGGTGAACGACACGAGGTCGACCCCTGGATGTGTGACGAGGGCGTCGCCGAGCGTGCCGCCCGGACCGAGGACGAGGTTGAGGACGCCCTTCGGGAGACCGGCCTCCTCGAGGATCTCGACGAGGCGGACCGCCAGCATCGGCGTGTAGGACGCGGGCTTGAAGACGACGGTGTTGCCGAGGACGAGCGCGGGCATGATCTTCCACGTCGGGATCGCGAACGGGAAGTTCCACGGCGTGATCGCCGCGACCACACCGAGCGGCGCGCGCGTCGACATGGCCCACTTGTTCGGGAGCTCCGCCGGCACGACATCGCCGAACTGGCGGCGGCCCTCGCCCGCGGTGTAGTAGGTCATGTCGATGCCCTCTTGGACATCGCCGCGGGCCTCCGCGAGCACCTTGCCCATCTCGCTCGTCATCTCGCGTGCGAGCTGATCCTTGCGCGCGAGCATGATCTCGCCGGCCTTGTAGAGGATCTCGCCGCGCTTCGGGGCGGGGAAGAGGCGCCACGCGTCGTGCGCCCTGCGCGCCGCGTCCACCGCGCGGTCGACGTCGGCCTTGGTCGACTTCGTGGCGGTCGCGAGGACCTGGCCGGTCGCCGGGTCGAGGTCCTCGAACGCCTCACCGCTCGCCGAGTCGGTCCAGCGCCCGTCGATGTAGTTCTGCAGATGCGGCGTGGCCATTCGCTCCCCCCTAGTCCGCTGCGCGATGCCTAGAACTGCGCTCCGTAGAAGAGCCAGATCGTGAGGCCGCCGACGAAGACGATCCCGAGGACGATGAGCGCGAACGCGATGTTCGCCTGGCGATCGGGATCGCTCAGATTCATCGAGTGGAGCTGCGGGGATTCGAACCCCGGACCTCTTGAGTGCGATTCAAGCGCTCTACCAACTGAGCTACAGCCCCGAATGCCGGGACGGACGCACTGAAATGCTCCGAAAATCCGCTCACCGAGAGTCCCAGTGTACGGGGCCGGCTTCCTGGGCGCCACGGACGCGGCCGCGGCCAAGGGCATCGATACGATGACCGCGTGGCGACGCCGGTGCGCGACCGTCCGCACCTTCCGAAGGGCTACATCTCGCGCGAGGCGGCGGGCATGCTCACGTGGACCGCGGCCGAGCGCATCCTCAAGACGTTCCCGTACCTCTGGATCGCGACGACCGATGACGATGGCCGGCCCCACCTCGTGCAGCAATGGGGCGTGTGGGTCGACGCGACGCTCTGGTTCGAGGGCAGCGTCCGCACCCGCTGGGCGCGGAACCTCGCGCGCGATCCGCGGCTCGGCTTCGGCGTGCAGACCGGAGACCGCGCGGTCTACGGAGACGCGATCGTCGATGTCGTCCCCGGGGTCGACCGAACGCTTGCGACGAAGATCGCCCGCCGGTACGCCGCGAAGTACGGCCCGACGTTCAAGTACCGGCCGAAGCCTGACCAGTACGAGAAGGGGCCCATCTTCCGCGCCCGCCCGGAGAAGCTCGTCGCGTTCGACGTGAAGAAGTTCAACACGTCGGCCGCGCGATTCACTTTTTCCGGCTAGCGGTCTTCTTCCGAGCGGTCTTCTTCTTCGGCGTCACGCGCTCGGGCAGCTCCTTCTTCCCCGTCGAGCGGTTCCACTCCTCGTACGTCTGGTCCGAGATCTTCCCATCGACGAGGAGCTGCGCGAACTTGCGGCGCTGCGCCTTGCTCTTGAACGGCATTTCGACCTCCGGCACGGCTGTTGCATCCGGCGCGCCTGATGGCTCGCTCGCGCGCGATGGTCCGCGACTCGCACGGCCCTGCGCGCTCGCCATCGTGCTGGCCGGGGCATTCGGTTTCCCGATCCTCGCCGGGGTCGGATTGTCGACGCTGCTCCACGTCATCCTCGAGATCCAGGAGTTCTACGGCGACGTCTTCCGCGGGACGCACAACGTCCGCGACCTGCAGGACCAGATGAACGACCTGCTCTCCGGCGTGATCGGCGTGATCGGGTATGGGCTCATCTGGTGGCGGTGGTCGACGCTGCGCCGGAAGCGCGCACATGCCGTGCGCCGGGACCGGGTCTAGGTGTGATTCGCACCGGTTTCTGAGACTGCCTCCGGTGGCTAGGGTCGCCGGCCATGGACGAGATCCGGGTCACCAAGCACGGGCACGCGAGCGACCCCCGCCGGCGCTGGCTGCGCAACACGTTCCAAGAGGGTCCTGGCTT
>DASWFN010000192.1:0-2631 GCA_036394215.1 Candidatus Limnocylindria bacterium | reverse complement strand
CTCGACGCCTTCGTTCCTGTCGAGACCGTTCCCCTTCCAAGACCCCTCCACCGATTCGGCAGCGCGTTCCCGTTGGCCCTCGCGGACACGTACGCCGCCGCCTACACCGAGGAGCGCGGAGTCGTCCTCGACCCGCTCGCGTACCCGTTCTCCGCCGCCGATGCCGTGCAGCGGCGCGATCGCGCCGGCATCGCGCGCTCGACGTCGGCCATCGGCGCGTGGGCCCGCGCCGTGATCGCCGCGGCGCCGACGCCGGCCGAGGTCACGGTCGCGCTCGAGGCCGTCGGCGACAGCACGCTCGGCGGACCCGCGCACCGGGTGACGATGCGCGACCTCTACTCCTCGCACTGCGGCACGTGCCGCGGGCCGGTCGTCGTCGAGGCGTTCCTCTGGGAGCGTGACGCGCCGGCCCCGACGAAGAAGGCGTTCCGCTGCACGATCTGCGCGCGCGAGGGCCGCGCGCTGCTCATCGAGCCGACCGCCGACGAGGACGAGGCGCGCGCGCGCCGCGTCGAGGGCGATGGCCTCGCGTTCTGGCAGTTCGTCGAGCGCTTCGGCCCCGGCGAGGAGCGCCGCGTGCTCGCCCAGAGCATCGCCGCGCTGTACACGCCGCGGAACCTCGCCGCGTTCATGGGCAGCCTTCGCGCGATCGAGACCGCGCTTCCGGATGGCCCGGTGAAGGCATTCCTGCGGCTCTGCCTCCTCGAGGTGCTCGTCTCCGGCAGCCGGCTGAACGCGGTCGCCGGGCACGGGGCACCGCTGCGCATCGAGAAGGGCCGCGCCCGGCGCGGGCAGGCCGCGCAGTCGCGCGAGGTGAACGTCTGGCTCGAGTTCGAGCGCACCGCGCGCGAGCTCGCGGCGTGGCTCGCCGCGAACCCACCCGCCCGCTCGACGCCGGCCCTCAAGGCGCCGGCCGACCTCGTGCTCGTCCAGGCACCGGCGGACGATCCGCTCGGCGGGTGGGCGTACGTCGCGAGCGTCGTGCTCGCGGGGCAGCAGGACGATCCGAGCCCCGACGGCGACGGTCGGCTCGCCGGCCGCGAGCGCCTCCTGCGCACGCTCCGCAGCGCGCTCCTCGACGCGCATCGCGGCTCGAAGGACGGCGCGCCGTGCGTCATCTACCTCGCGCACGCCGAGGCCGCGACGATCGCAGCCTGCGCGCTCGCGGGCGCGGGGGCGGGGTACGGCCTGCGCGGGATCATCTATCAGAAAGACGCCTTGCCGACCGCCGCGGGCGGGACGACCGGCGCCGTCGCGGTGCTCGACTTCGACCGCGCCGTGCCGCTCCTCAAGGACCAGCGCGCGGCGGACTCGCTCACGCTCGAGGAGACGATGCGCGACGGCGTGCGCAACGCGATCATCGCGCGCGGCGAGCCGATCGGCGGCGACCGCGCGGCGGTCGCCGCGCTGAACGCGCTCGCGGCCAAGGGGCTCCTCGCGCCGCTCGCGCTCGCGCGCGCCGGCGGGGTCTCCGAGCTCGAGCTGTTCCTCGATCATTTCCGCTCGGCGCTCGGCGACGGCCGTCGGTCCGGCATCGAGCGGCTCGATGGATCGGACAAGGACGACCCGCTGTTCGCGCTCATCCAGGGTGCCGACGACCACTCGCCGCTCGACGACCGCGTCGAGTGGGGCGTGTGGGGCGTGCTCTCGGCGGCGCGCGACGTGGACACGCGCTCGCTGTTGAAGCGCGCGTACGGGCTGTTCCGCGGGATCGAGACGCCGGATCGCGAGCTCGTCGAGCGCTGCATCGCCGCGTACGGCGTGCAGGGCGACGACGGCCGCTGGCGGCTCCGCGACGAGGACAGCCTCGCCCGGCGCCAGCTCGAGCAGACGCTCCTCGCGGCGACGCTCATCGACGCGGGACACCGGATCGGCTTCAAGGTCCAGATCGGCCGCGAGCTCCGGCGGCGGCCGCTCGGTGCCGGCTACGTCGGCAAGGCGAACGTGCTCGCCGACCTGCTCTCGGATCAGGAGAAGACGACACCGCTCGCGCGGACCGGCGCGCTGCGCGGTCCCGCGGACGTCCTCGACGCCGTCGATCTCGCCTGGTACGACCGCGGGAAGATGGTCTTCCTTTGGCAGCTGGACTGGACCGCGCGGCTGCATCGCAGCCTCATGGCGATCGGCGAGCAGATCCCCGATGACGACCGGGTGTTCCGGTTCATCGCGCTCGCCGACGAGCGGCGCCCGCTCGCCGCGTTCAAGCTCGAGCGATCGGCGGCGCTCCGGCAGGCGGTTCGACGCCGGGGCTGGAGGTTCGTAAAGTGGGCTCCGTTGCGGGCCTTCGCCCTGGATCCGGAAGCGGGCCTGGATGGCCTCGAACCGGTCCTCGGCCTTGAACCTGCAGTGGAACAAGCGGGCCAGCAGCTAGCGTTCAAGTGGTAGCAGCGGGTTTTCCCGCGACCTCGAACTACTAAAACGCAAGGAGCGATACAAAATGGGAAAGCCCACCGTCGTGACGGATCAGACATTCGAGCAGGAGGTCCTTCGGTCGGACACTCCGGTGCTCGTCGACTTCTGGGCGACCTGGTGCGGCCCGTGCCGCATGGTGGCCCCGGTCCTCGAAGAGATCGCGAGCGAGAAGGACAACGTCAAGATCGCGAAGCTCGACGTCGACGCCAACCCGATCAC
>DASWFN010000191.1:0-5739 GCA_036394215.1 Candidatus Limnocylindria bacterium | reverse complement strand
CGGGGTACGCCTGGATCTGGTCGACGATCTCCTGGACGTGCTGCGCGACGATCGGGATCCCGTGCGTCGGGCAGTGGGGCACACCGACGCGCGCGAACAGGAGCCGCAGGTGGTCGTAGATCTCGGTGACCGTGCCAACGGTCGAGCGCGGATTCCGGGTCGCGCCCTTCTGGTCGATCGAGACGGCGGGCGAGAGCCCTTCGATGAAATCGACGTCGGGCTTCTCCATCTGACCGAGGAACTGGCGCGCGTACGCCGACAGCGACTCGACGTAGCGCCGCTGCCCCTCGGCGTAGATGGTGTCGAAGGCCAGCGACGACTTCCCCGACCCGGAGAGACCGGTGATGACGACCATCTTGTCGCGCGGGATCTTCACGTCGACGTTCTTGAGGTTGTGCTCCCGCGCGCCCTTGACGTGGATGTGGTCGAGCGGCATCAGACGGTGGGGGCGGGCAGCGCGCGCACGGCGCGGAACTCGCGGACGACGAGCCAGAGATAGATGAGCCAGACCGGGAGGGTCGCGATCCCCGCGGCCAGGGCTTCGCCGGCGCCGGGGCGAAAGTAGTCGTTGGACGGGGGCAGGATGAAGTACGCGAGCGCCTGGTAGACGCCCATCGGGAGCAGCGACACCGTCGCCAGGCCGAAGACGACGGTGCCGAGCATGAGGTACCCGCGGCGCAGGCCCGATTGCGGCTCGTCGGCGCCGACGATGCCCCGCCGCGCCGCCCAGTGCGCGCCCCAGAACGCGAGCCCGAAGACCGTGAAGGTGATCCCGCGGATGAGGTCATCGGCGCGCTTGCGCTCGTTCTCGCGCTCGCTCTGCGCCGCCGGATCGACCTGCGCCGGCTTGCATTGCGGCGCGCCCGGTGGGACGTTCGGCGGGCATGCCGGGACCGACGCCGGCTGCGGGTAGCTCTGCTGTCCGTACGCGAAGCCCGTGCCGAACGCCGTGGCGAAGCCGGCGTTCAGCAGCCCCGACAGCCCCACAACGAGCACGATGATCCCGGCCAGCGAGGCGACATACAGATACAGGCGCAAGAGATTGCGCGGTCCGAGATCCGACCCATTGCCGCCCCGCCGGAAGAGCATCGCCACGCCGAGCACGATGAGTCCCAAGACGGCGAGCGGGACGATCGCTCCGAGCAGCATCACGATGACCTCCTGCGCCGGACGACCCGCCTGGTCGTCTTCGGCCCCTCGGGAAGCATGCTCTCCGGGCCGCGTTCGAGCACCTGGAGACCGCGCAGCTGGACGACCTCGTCGCGCAGCGCCGCGGCGCGCTCGAACTCCAGGTTCTTCGCGGCCGTCTTCATGTCCAGCTCGAGGTCCTTGATGAGGCGCGCAAGCTCGTCCTTCGGCATCTCACCCGCTGCGATCGGCCGGCCGCGCCGCTCGTACTGCCCCTCGACCTCGGCGACCTCTTTCAGTCGCATCCCGACCTCGCGAATCGCCTTCATGATGCTGGTGGGCTCGATCCCGTTCGCCTTGTTCCAGGCGATCTGGAGGTTCCGCCGGCGCTCGGTCTCGTTGATCGCGCGATCCATCGAGTCGGTGCGGCGATCGGCGTACATGACGACGCGGCCCTCGAGGTGCCGCGCGGCGCGCCCGATGACCTGGATCAGCGAGCCCTCCGACCGGAGGTACCCCTCCTTGTCCGCGTCGAGGATCGCGACGAGCGTGACCTCCGGCAGGTCGATCCCCTCGCGCAGGAGGTTCACGCCGACGACGACGTCGTACACGCCGAGTCGCAGGTCGCGCAGGATCTCGACGCGCTCGATGGTCTCGATCTCGGAGTGCAGGTAGTGGACCTTCACGCCCATCTCGCGGAGGTAGTCGGCGAGGTCCTCGGCCATCTTCTTGGTCAGCGTCGTCACGATGGACCGCTGGCCGCGCTGCACCCGCAGGTTGATCTCGCCCAGGAGGTCGTCGATCTGCCCGTCCGTCGGGCGGATGTCGATCTCGGGGTCGACGAGGCCGGTCGGCCGGATGATCTGCTCCACGAGCTTCGGCGTGCGCTCGAGCTCGTACGGGCCGGGGGTCGCCGAGACGAAGACGGTCTGGTCGAGGCGATCCTCGAACTCCTTGAACGTGAGCGGCCGGTTGTCGAGCGCGCTCGGCAGGCGGAAGCCGTACTCGACGAGGATGTCCTTGCGGGCCTTGTCGCCGAAGAACATGCCGCGGGCCTGCGGGATCGACATGTGCGACTCGTCGATGAACATCAGGAAGTCCGGCGGGAAGTAGTCGAGCAGCGTCCACGGCCGGCTGCCGGCGGGCCGCCGGGCGAGGTGCCGCGAGTAGTTCTCGATGCCGTGGCACGTCCCGGTCTCGCGAAGCATCTCGAGGTCGAAGTTCGTCCGCTGGAGGATGCGCTGGGCTTCAAGGAGCCGGCCGGCATCCTGAAGCTCCTTGGTCCGGACCAGCAGCTCCGCCTCGATGTCCTTGATCGCTTCGTTCAGCTTCTCGCGCGGCGTCACGAAGTGCCGGGCCGGGTAGATGTCGATGCGATCGCGCTCCGCCAGCACCTCACCGGTCAACGGATCGAGCTCGGTGATGCGCTCGATCTCGTCACCGAAGAACTCGATGCGGACGGCGAGGTCCTCGTACGCGGGATGGACCTCGAGCGTGTCGCCGCGCACGCGGAACTTCCCGCGGACGAAGCTCTGATCGTTCCGCTCGTACTGGATGTCCACGAGATGGCGTAGCACCGTGTCGCGCCGCATCCGCTCGCCCTTGACGAGCCGCACGGTGACGGCGCCGTAGTCGACCGGCGCCCCGAGGCCGTAGATGCACGAGATCGACGCCACGATGATCACGTCGCGCCGCTCGAAGAGCGACCGCGTCGCCGAGTGGCGCATCTTGTCGATCTCCTCGTTCCGCGAGGAGTCCTTCTCGATGTAGGTGTCGCTGCGCGGGACGTACGCCTCGGGCTGGTAGTAGTCGTAGTAGGAGACGAAGTACTGGACCGCGTTGTTCGGGAAGAACTCCTTGAACTCGCCATACAGCTGCGCCGCGAGGGTCTTGTTGTGCGCGAGCACGAGCGCCGGCCGCCCGGAGTCCGCGATGACCTTCGCCATCGTCACCGTCTTGCCCGACCCGGTGACGCCCTTCAGGGTCTGCCACTTCGCCCCGCTCTCGAGCCCGGCGGAGAGCTCGGCCGCGGCCCGGGGCTGATCGCCGGCGAGCGGCCACGGCAGGACGAGGTCATACGCCGCCCGGCCCGAAGGCCGGTCGAGAGGGACCTGGAGGATCTCGCTGGAGCTGCTCATGCGACTGCCTGCTGCGCCATTCTAGAACGCGCGTTCGAAACTGCCTCGGACGGGGCGACCCTTCAATGGTACGGCCCACGGTCGCGTCCAAGGCTGGGTGCGCCCGCGTCCGCGGCGCGCAATGCGACCAATGGGCTATTGCCGCCCGCCCATGGTCATCAACTACCGTTTGCGGAGCGATCAACCAAGAGGAATAGAGGAAGGCCAGTGGAAGACCGGTCCCGGCGCCGTGCGCGCCTCGTGCTCATCGTCGGCATCCTGATCGCCGTCCTTGCCGGCGTGATGACGTACGTGACCACCTCCGGGTCGAAGGCGGAGGCGCCGCCGCCGCCGGTGGCCACGACCCCGGTCGTCGTCGCAGCCCGCGATCTCCCGCCACGCAGCGCGCTCACGGCCGCTGACGTGCGCGTGGCCAAGTACCCCGTCGATCTCGCGCCGCCGACGGCCATCGCGAAGCCGGAGGACGTGCTCGGCAAGATCGTCCAAACGTCGATCGTCGCGGGCGAGCCGATCCTCGCGGGCAAGTTCGCCGCGGCCGGCGCGGTCTCGTTCACGGTGTTCCCGCCGAACGCGCAGCCGGCGCCGAATCAGCCGATCCCGGCAGGCACGCCGAACTACCGCGTCATGACGATCGCGGTCGGCGACGCCGACGCCGTCGGCGGCGTCGTGCAGCCCGGCGATATCGTCGACATCCTCCTGACCTGGCAGATCGATCCGGTCAAGAACTTCAGCGGGACGAAGGATCCCAACACCTACGCCGACACGATCACGAAGATCACGCTCCAGAACGTGCTCATCCTCGCCCGTGCCGGCTCGGTCTACACGATCCGGACGGACGCGGAGACCGCTGAGCAGATCGCGTACCTGCGGGCCGCGGGGTCACAGATGATGTTCCTTCTGCGCGCCGCGCAGGACCAGCGTCAGGTGACGACGGTCGGCGGTACGTTCGGTCCCGTCTTCAAGCGCTTCCAGTTCCCGATCCCGGCGAAGATCGCCCCCTAGCTCCTTCGCGCACGGCAGACCACGCGGCGGCGACCGCGGCGCGCAATGCGTCGCGGTCGCCGTTGTTCTCGAGCAGCACGTCGGCGGCGCGTCGGAAGTCATCATCGCTCGCCTGCGCCGCGAGGCGCGACACGACGCCGGCCTCGCTCATGCCGCGCGATGTGAGCCGCGAGAGCAGCTGGTCACGCGGCGCGACCACGACCCAGATCCGGTCGCAGGCGTTGCGCAGGGACGTCTCGATGAGCTTGATCGCCTCCACCACGAGGACCTGGTCGTCGGGGAGCATCTTCCGCGCTTCGAGGATCCGCGCGATGACCCGCGGGTGAAGGATCTTCTCGAGCTGCTCGAGCCGCCGTGGATCGGCGAACACGACATCGGCGAGCTTCCGGCGATCGATCTCCCTGTCTTCGCCGAGGACGTCGGTGCCGAACCGCTGGACGATCGCGCTGTAGCCGGTCGTGCCGCGGCTCTGCTCGTCTCGCGCGATCGCGTCCGCGTCGAGCACGCGCGCGCCGAGCTCGCGGAGCATCGCCGCGACGGTGCTCTTCCCCGCCCCGATCGGCCCGGTCAGGCCGACGACGAACGCGCTCAGGAACGGTCCTCGGACGGCTCGGCCGAGCTCTGCCATTCGTCGTAGAGCGCCTTCAGCGAGCGTTCGAGCTCGGCGTGCTCGGTGCCGAGCTGCCGCGTCTCCATGAAGTTCCCGGCCTGCGCGACGGCCTCGAGCTTCTTGGCCATCTGCGCGAGCTGGAGCTCCATCGCCGCGATGCGCGCCTCGAGCGCTCGCACGCCCTCGACCTTGCGGACCTTCGACGCCGTGCGCCGTGTCGCCTTCGCCGGCTCGGGGGCGGCTTTCGGCAGCGTGGGCCGGCGTGGCGCGGCGGCCGGCGCCCTCTTCACCACGGGGGCGGGCGCGGGACCTCCCGGGAGCTGGGCCGCGAACGTCGGATCCGGAAGCGGCCGCCCTTCATCGCGCGCCTTCTCGAAGTTCGTCCAGCCGCCCTCGTAGCGGAGCAGCGCCGCGTCCGCGACATCCCAGATCTCGGATGCCAGCTTGTCGATGAAGTAGCGATCGTGCGACACAAAGAGGAGGCAGCCTTCAAATCCACCAAGTACCGCCTCCAGCTGCTCGCGCGCGGCGAGATCGAGGTGGTTCGTCGGCTCGTCGAGCACCAGCAGATTCGCCTCGCGGGCCGAGAGCCGCGCGAGCGCGAGCCGCGAGCGCTCGCCGCCGGACAGCACGCCGACCGAGCGGTACACGTCGTCGCCGCGGAACAGGAAGCGCGCGAGGAGCCCGCGGGCATCCTGCTCGCTGAGCCCGGTCGCGTCACGGAGCGTGTCGAGCACGGTCTCGTCCCCGGTGAGCTCGGCCTGGGCCTGCGCGAGGAACGCGACGCGCGCCGTCGGCGCGCTCGACACGTAGCCGTCGAGCGCGGGCAGCTGGCCGACGAGCGTGCGCACGAGCGTTGTC
>DASWFN010000190.1:0-3398 GCA_036394215.1 Candidatus Limnocylindria bacterium | reverse complement strand
CTGTTCCGCCATGGCAAGGTGCGCGAGGTCTACGAGGCCGGGCCGGACAGGCTGGTCATGGTCGCGTCGGACCGGCTCTCGGCGTTCGATGTCGTGCTGCCGACGCCGATCCCCGACAAGGGCCGCGTGCTCACGCAGCTGTCGAACTTCTGGTTCGAGCGCACGCGGAAGATCGTGCCGAACCACCTCCTCGAGACGGACCACGCGAAGCTCCCCGCGCCCTTCTCGGGCCACCGCGAGCTCGCCGGCCGGTCGGTGCTCGTGAAGCGCGCGGAGCGCATCGACTTCGAGTGCGTCGCGCGCGGCTACCTCTCGGGGTCGGCGTGGTCCGAGTACCGCACGGCGGGCACCGTCGCGGGCGAGCGCCTGCCGCGCGGCCTCGAGGAGTCGGCGCGGCTCGACGATCCGATCTTCACGCCGGCGACGAAGGCGATCACCGGGCACGACGAGAACATCTCGCGCGCGCAGCTCGCGGCGGCGCTCGGCCGTGACCTCGCGAAGCAGCTCGAGGACGTCACGATCGCGCTCTACCGTCACGCGCACGCGTACGCGCTCGGGCAGGGGCTCATCCTCGCGGACACGAAGTTCGAGTTCGGCCTGATCGACGGCACGCTCGCGCTCATCGATGAGGCGCTGACGCCCGACTCGTCCCGCTACTGGGACGCGGCGTCGTATCGTCCCGGCGCCACGCCCCCGTCCTACGACAAGCAGTTCGTGCGCGACTTCCTGAACGCGCAGGGCTGGGACCACGAGCCGCCCGGGCCCGCGTTGCCGGCGGACATCGTGCGCGGGACGAGCGACCGCTACCGCGACTGCTACGCGAAGCTCACCGGAAAGCCGCTGTGACCGACTTCGTCGCGACGATCCGGGTGCGGCCGAAGGCCGAGGTGCGCGATCCGCAGGGCGAGGCCATCGCCGGCGCGCTGCGCTCGCTCGGCATGGACGTCGCGGACGTGCGCACCGGCAAGGAGATCGTCGTGAGCTTCGTCGCGCCCGACGAGAGCGCGGCGCGCACGGTCGCCACGAAAATGGGGGACGAGCTGCTCGCGAACCCGGTGATCGAAGAATTCGCCGTCGAGGTGACCGCGGAGTGAGCGGCAGCGCCGGACGCGGCCGGAGGCCGCGGTGATGAAGATCGCCGTCTTGCGCTTCCCCGGCACGTGGAGCGAGAACGACTTCGCGCACGCGCTCGGGCTCGTCGGCGCGGAGGCCGAGATCCTCTGGCACGCCGACGCGGACCTGCGCGGCTACGACGCGGCCATCGTGCCCGGCGGCTTCACCTATGGCGACTACCTGCGCGCCGGCGCGATCGCCGCGATCTCACCGGCCGCCGCCGAGCTGCGGCGCGCCGACGCGGAGGGCATGCCGATCCTCGGCTCGTGCAACGGCTTCCAGATCCTGTGCGAGATCGGCCTGCTCCCCGGCGCGCTCGTGCGCAATCGCCACCTCGAGTTCCGCTGCGACTGGGTGCACATGCGCGTCGAATCGGAGCGGACGCCGTTCACCGCGGGGTTGCGTGGCGAGGTCGTGCGCATGCCGATCGCGCACGGTGAGGGCTGCTGGGTGGCCGACGAGCTGACGCTCGCGCGTATCGAGGCGAATGGCCAGGTCGTGTTCCGCTACACCGACGCGGCCGGCGCCGCGACGCCGGAGAGCAATCCGAACGGGAGCACCGCGAACATCGCGGGCGTCGCGAACGGGGCCGGCAACGTCGTCGGCCTCATGCCGCACCCGGAGCGCTGCAGCGAGGAATTGCTCGGCGGGACCGACGGCCGGCTGGTGCTGGAGGCTTTGACCGGCCTTCGACACACCGGCATGACCCCCGCGAACGTTCAATAGGGATATGGACCTCTTCGAGAAGCAGGCCCAGCTCACGCAGCTCTTCCAGACGTCGCCCGTCGACGTCGCGTACGCGAGCGGATCGGCCTCGGCGCGCAAGCTCGCCGGCACCTTCTCGGACCTCGACGTCGGCCTGTTGCTGCTCGACAAGATCAAGACCGCCGAGTACTTCGACTACCAGGTGTATTTCACGAGCGAGCTGTCGAAGGCGCTCGAGACCGCCGACCTCGACGTCGTGATCCTGAACAACGCGTCGCTGCTCCAGCGCGCCCAGGTCATCAACACCTGGTCGCTGCTCTTCCAGCGCGACCATCGCCGGCGGGTGCAGTTCGCGGCGCGCACGACGATGGAATACCTCGAGTTCAAGAAGTACGACGAGCTGCAATCCAAGGCGCTCGCCGAGCGGGTCCACGGCGAGCGCTTCGCCATCGATGCGGACTACGTGCGCGCGCGCCTGGCCCGGCTGCGCGAATACATCCGGCTCATGCACGAGCTGCGCGGCGTCGACCGGCAGAAGTTCAAGTCCGACCCCAAGCTCTACGGCCTCGCGCAGTGGTACCTCCAGCAAGCCGTCGAGCTCGCGTTCGGCACCGGCGCGTACTTCGTCGCGGCGCTCGCGCTCCCGAAGCCGGAGGCGTACCACGACATCCTGGATGCGATCGCGACGCACGAGATCATCGATCGCCAGCTGGCGTATCGTTTGGAGCATCTCGCGGACCTCCGCAATCTCCTCGCGTACGACCGCGAGCAGACGGACATCGACGAGGTGTACGGACACATGCAGACGCGGCTCGCCGATCTCGCGCTATTCGCCGATCAGGTCGACGTCTTCCTTGGAGACGGCACGCCTTCATGAGCGCGTCCCCGATGACGACGGGGACGACGACGGCGCAGCCTAACCTTCGCCTCCCCCAGGACGCCGGGCTCACCGACAGCGAGGCCGAGCGCATCCGGTCGCTCCTCGGCCGCGAGCCCAATGCGCTCGAGTGGGGCATGTTCGGTGCGATGTGGAGCGAGCACTGCGCCTACAAGCACAGCAAGGCGCTCCTGCGCACGTTGCCCACCACCGGCGCGCGCGTCGCGCTCGGGCCCGGCGAGAACGCCGGCGCCGTCGACATCGGCGACGGGCTCCTGTGCGTGTTCAAGGTCGAGAGCCACAACCACCCGTCCGCGGTCGAGCCCTACCAGGGCGCGGCCACCGGCGTCGGCGGGATCCTGCGCGACATCTTCGCGATGGGCGCGCGGCCGATCGCGGTGCTCAACGGACTGTTCTTCGGCCCGCCCGAGGACGCGCGCACGCGGCGCCTGGTGCGTGGGGTCGTCGGCGGGATCTCCTTCTATGGGAACTGCGTCGGGATCCCCGACGTCGGCGGGCACGTGACCTTCGCCGCGCCGTACGCCGACAACCCGCTGGTGAACGCGATGTGCGTCGGCCTCGTCGAGCGCGCGGACCTGCGCTCGGCCGCGACGGCGAAGCCGGGGAGCGCGGTCTATCTCGTGGGCTCCGACACCGGACGGGACGGCATCGCGGGCGCGTCGCTGCTCGCGTCCTTCGAGCT
>DASWFN010000189.1:0-3530 GCA_036394215.1 Candidatus Limnocylindria bacterium | reverse complement strand
CGCCGTGCGGCCGTCGCGTTGCCGAGGATGTGCTCGGGAAGGACCCGAGCCGCCAGGGCGTACCCATCCCAGCGCTCGTTCGCGCGGTAGGTGAACCGCACCGTTCGTTCGGTGAGCACGTCGACGCGCTCGACCCGCTCGGCGACCCAGCGGGCCTCGCTCCCGGCGGGCTCGCTCCGGCCGCTCTCCCACGCGAAGCGCACGTCGGACGCGGACAGCGGCGCGCCGTCCTGCCAGACCAGGTCCGGTCGGAGCTCGAACGTCGCGACGAGCCGCCCGTCGGGCGCCGCGGGATCGTCGGTGACGATGACGAGCCCGCCGTTCTCGATGGTCGGCACGCGGGCGGCGAGCCGCGGCACGAGCTCGTCGTGCGCGTTGCGCCGGACGAGCTGCTCGGTGACGGCTGCCGCGATGAGCCGCGCATTCGGCTCGTCCGCGAAGACGGATGCCGGCTCGCCGACGAGGCCGATGACCACATCGCGCCGCGCCGGACGGGGCGTCGCGCAGGCCGGCAGCGCCAGCGCCAGCACGACCAGAAGGAGGACGCCGGTCCGGAGGGGCCGCACGCGCCGAAGGCTACGGTCTGTGAGCGAACGGCTCCGTGTCGCGGACGGTGTACGCCGGGGCCTCGGGCTGGGCGTGGCGGACGGTCGCGGCGTTGTCCGCGACCTCGCCGGCGATCGCGCGGTAGTCGGTCGCACGGGAATCGATCGGCCGCTGCAGCGCGTTGCGGCCGTTCAGCGTCCACTCTCCCGCCGCGGTGGCGTTCCGGGAAACGTCCGGCAGCGCCGGCGCGGCCTGCGCGGAGGTGACGGCGCCCACGAACAGGAACGCGGAGATGGCGGCGGCCATCGAGAGCTCCGAGATCCGGCTGAACAGCGCGAGCCCCCGCAGCTTGGGCGTTTCGGGCGCGCTCCAGCGGACCGCGGCCCGCACGCGTGCCGCGCCGATCGGCGCCGTCCGCGAGCGGAGCGGAGCGAAGGCGTCGTCCAGCACCGCGTCGAGCGGGAGCCGCTGGTCGAGCGGGAGCGCGGACGTGCCGAACAGCTTCATCGGGCCTTCCGTTCCTGCATCTGCTGCTCCGTAGGGGCAAAGAGCTCCGCGGGTTCGAAGTCCAGCCCGGGGTGTGCCGAAAGCGACACTCGGAGCTTCCGCAAGGCGTAATGGAGCCGGGATTTCACGGTGCCGACAGGCGATCCCACGATCTCCGCGATCTCCGCCAGGTTCAGGCCGTTCAGGTAGTGCAGCACGACCACGATCTTGTGCTTGGCACCCAGGGTCTCGATGCACTCGAGCACGACCCGGCGCCGCTCCGCGCGCTCGGCGGCATCGCCCGGCGACTCGCCTTCCGCGGCGAGGTCATCGGTACCGTCATCGAGCGAGCTGAACGTGACGCCCTTCCGCGGCCGGCGGTTGTACGAGAGATTGATCGCGACGCGATAGAGCCACGGCCGCAGCGAATCGTCGGGCTCGAGGCGCTCGAGCGCGCGATGGGCTCGGGCGAACGTATCGACGACGATCTCCTCGGCCGCGGATCCGTCCTTCGTGATCGCGAAGGCGAGGCGATAGATGCCGTCGCGATAGCGGTAGAACAGGTTGTCGAACGCCAGGAGCTCGCCGGCGCGCGCGGCGTAGACAAGCTCGCGATCGCCGCGGAGCTCCGGCTCGAAGCCGTCACCCTTCGGGCGCGGCTGGCGGGTCACGGGAGATAGCGCCGCGTCGCGCGGAGCCGCGAGCGATCCGCGGTGAGCTCGCCGCGCTGCACCATCGTGCCGGCCTGGGGCGCGTGGATGAACGTCGTCTCGCCCGTCGCGATCGCCGTGTGCGTCACGCCACGGTCACCGAAGAAGAGCAGGTCGCCCGGCCGCGCCGCGTCCACCGGTCTGCCTCCCAAGGCTTGCTGGTCCGCGTCGCGGGCCATCCCCACACCGTTCAGACGATAGACCTGCTGGGTGAGCCCGGAGCAGTCAATTCCGTGTGCGCTCGTGCCACCCCAGAGATACGGCACGCCGAGATATGACTCCGCGGTGGCGACGATGTCGTCGGGCGTCGGGTGACGATGCGGGATGCCGTTCGTCGACACGAGCGCGCTCATGCGGATATGACGACCGGGCGCGAGGCTCAGCCACCCGTCGCGGCTCACGCCTCCCGAGACCGTCACGCCCGCGGGAAGCTCATCGACGACCTCCGAGCTGCCGGCCGCCGCCGCATGGATCTGCACGAACCGGACGCCCACGATCAGCTGCTCCGGGAGGCTGCGCGGCTCGGAGAGGACGACCGAACGGATCCAGCCGAAGTACAGATCCCGGCCTTGCACGTAGCTCCACTCGCCATCCTCAGCGAGTCGGGTCAGGATCTCGCCGTACTGCGCTTCGTCGACGAGCTCGCTCTCGTCATCGGGCTTCGCTCGCAGGGGCACGATCCCCCGCCCGACGATGCCGAGGGGCGGGCGCACCATGGCGACCCGCACCGCGGCCGACACGCTCACGACGGCTTGTAGCGAAGCACCGGCTTCCGCGCAGCGGCGACCTCGTCGAGGCGGCGGAGCGGCGCTTTCACCGGCGCGTCGTGCACGGCCTTGGGGTCGGTCTCGATCCGCTTCGCGATCCGCAGCATCGCGTCGGCGAACGCGTCGAGCGTCTCCTTCGGCTCGGTCTCGGTCGGCTCGATCATCATCGACTCCGGCACGATGAGCGGGAAGTACACCGTCGGCGGGTGGAAGCCCTCGTCGATGAGCGCCTTCGCGATATCGAGCGCGTTCGCGCCCTGCCGCTTCTGCTTCGCGGCGCTCAGCACGAACTCGTGCATCGGGGTCCGCTCGTACGCGACCTCGTATCCCTCGCGCATGAGCGCGAGCAGGTAGTTCGCCGCGAGGATCGCGTCGCGCCCGGTCTCCACGAGGCCCGCCTCGCCGAGGGTCCGGATGTACGCGTACGCGCGCACGAGCACGCCGAAGTTCCCGATGAACGAGCGGACGCGGCCGATGCTCTGCGGATGCTCCGTCGCGCTCTCGCGGCGGTACAGGCCGGCGCCGTCCCTCACGATCCGCGGCACCGGCAGGAACGGCTCGAGGTGCTTCTTCACGCAAAGTGGACCCGCGCCGGGACCGCCCGCGCCGTGCGGCGTCGAGAACGTCTTGTGCACGTTGATGTGGACGCAGTCGAAGCCGAGATCGCCGGGACGCGCGACACCGAGCAGCGCATTCATGTTCGCGCCGTCCCCATACACGAGGCCGCCCGCCGCGTGCACGGCGTCGCACACTTCGCGCACGCGCTCCTCGAACAGGCCGAGCGTGTTCGGGTTCGTGAGCATGAAGCCGACGACGTCATCGCCGAGCGCGGCCTTCAGCGCGTCCAGGTCGACGTTGCCGCGGGCATCGCTCTTCACGGTCGTCACGTCGAAGCCGCACATCGCGGCGGATGCGGGGTTCGTCCCATGGGCGGAGTCCGGCACGATGACGCGCCGCCGCTTGGTGTCGCCGCGGGCCTCGTGGTACGCCTTGAACATCAGGATCGCGGTGAATTCGGCAT
>DASWFN010000188.1:0-2748 GCA_036394215.1 Candidatus Limnocylindria bacterium | reverse complement strand
CGGAGCGCGTTCGCGGCCTCGCCGCTGAGCTCGGTCGGGAACGGTCCCTCCCCCACCGCGGTGCTGTACGCCTTCACCACGCCGATGACCCGGGTGATGAAGCGCGGCGGGATCCCGGCGCCGATCGACGCGAAGCCCGCGAGCGGATTGCTCGAGGTCACGTACGGGTAGATGCCCCAATCGAGATCGCGCATCGCGCCGAGCTGTCCCTCGAGCAGCACGCGCGCGTCCGTCGCGACGGCGCGCTCGACGATCGCGAGCGTGTCGACGATGCGGTCGCCGAGCATCGCGGCGGCGGCGAGCACGCCGTCGGCGACCGCCTTCGCATCGAGCGGCGCGTCGCCGAACTTCGTGAGGATGACGTTCTTCGTCTCGAGCTCGTGCGCGACGCGCGCGCGGAAGGCCCGCTCGTCGCGCACCTCGTACACCTGGATCCCATGGCGTGCGACCTTGTCCGCATAGGCGGGGCCGACGCCCTGTCCGGTCGTGCCGAGCTTCTGGCGGCCTCGCTCGCGCTCGTCGAGCCGGTCGAGAGCGACATGCCAGGGCATGAGGAGGTGCGCGCGGTCGGAGATGCGAAGGTTCGCGGTACCGATGCCGCGCTTCTCGAGCCCGAGGACCTCGTCGCGAAGGACCGCGAGGTCGATGACCATGCCCGGGCCGAGCACGCATGTCGCATTCGGGTTGAAGATGCCGGACGGGACGAGGTGGAGCTTGAAGGTGCCGCTGTCGTTGACGACGGTGTGCCCGGCGTTGTTGCCGCCCTGGTAGCGGATGACGAGATCCGCCTCCTGCGCGAGGAGGTCCGTGATCTTGCCCTTGCCTTCGTCGCCCCACTGGGCCCCGACGATGGCGGTCACCGGCACGTATTCGGATGCTAGTGGAAGACGGAGCTCGCGACCTCGACCGAGAGCTTCGCCAGCTCGACGACCGTGAGCGTGCGCGCCGGCTCGTGCAGCCACCAGGTATTCGGGTCCCACTGCGGGTCGCGGGCCGGGAAGTTCGTGAACCGCAGGCCGGCCGGCGCGAACTCGCGGCCGAAGAGGTTGGACGCGCGGCGCTGGTGATAGGGGCTGGTCACGAGGATCGCGGACTCCAGGCCACGGGCTTTCATCAGGACCGCGACCTCGTGGGCGTTCTCCTGGGTCGTGTTGGACGACGGCTCGACGAGGATCGCGCCCTCGGAGACGCCGAGGGCGATGGCCTCGCGCTTCATGAGCTCGGCGCTGGCGACGGAATTCGGGTCCTCGGACGCGCCGGCGAAGATGATCAGCGGCGCGTAGCCGCGCATCCAGAGCCCAGCCGCGGTCTCGGTCCGGGCACCGGTGTCGCCGGACAGCGCGACGATCACGTCAGCCGGCCGGAGCGCATCCTCCACGTCGAGCACGTGTCCGATGAGCGCGAGGCAGACGCACGTGGCGGCGATACCGGCGAGGAAGCCAGCGAGGAATCGGCGCACGGGGCGCCTCGAAGTCTAGGTGGAGAGCTGCGCTGGAGCGGAGGTGCGACGCGTCTCGAAGCACGTGCTGCAGTACACCGGTCGATCGGTGCGCGGCGCGAACGGCACCTGCCCGGGCTGCCCGCAGTCGCTGCAGACGATGTCGTGCATGTTCTCCGCGCGCTGCGCGGCGCGCACGGCCTTGGCCTTCTGCCGGCACTCGGGACACCGCTGCGGCTCGTGCAGGAGGCCCTTCTGCTGATAGAACTCCTGCTCGCCCGCGGTCCAGACGAATGCGTTCCCGCATTCGCGGCAGCTCAGCGATCGGTCCGCGAAGGACATCTGTTCCCGTGCTCCCGGCGAGAAAGGTACTCCGCCAGGCAAGAGGGCAGCCGCCCGGCTCCTAGCCGGCGACGGTCCGCTTCAGGCCGTCGGCGAGCGGCACGGCCGAACGCCAGAGGCCCTCGCGCGCGGCCTTCGAGGCGTCCAGGCAGCTGCGCTGGACCTCGCCGGTCCGCTCCGGCGCCCGATCGATGGCCACCGGCGGGCCGAGGAGCCCGGTCAGGTGCTCGATGAGCGCGTTCACCGAGGTCGCGACGCCGGTCCCCACGTTGTACGAGCCGGCCACCTCCCGGTCGAGCGCCGCGAGGATGGCGGTCACGCCGTCGGCGACGTAGAGGTAGTCGCGCTCGGCCGAGCCGTCGCCGTAGATCGTGAGCGGTTCGCCACGCTCCCAGCGGCCGATGAAGATCGCGATGACCCCGCCCTCGAGATCCGTGCGCTGCCGCGGCCCATAGATGTTCGCGAAGCGGAACGTGACGGTGCGCAGGCCCGGCGTCGTCGCGACGAGACGCTCGGCCTCGGCCTTGTACCGCCCGTACGGAGAGGGCGCGTCGACCGGCGTGTCCTCGGTCGCGCAGGTCGGCGTCTCGCCATAGAGCGCACCACCGGTCGAGACGTTCACGAATGCCGCGGCGCCGGATTGCTGGGCGATGTCGAGCGCGTTCGATGTGCCGTCGACGATGACGCGGTGATAGAGCGCCGGCTGCTCGATCGATTCGATGACCTTCGTCTTCGCGGCCGCGTGCACCACCGCGTCGAAATGCTCGACCGCGAGCCGATCCCGTACCTTCTCCCGATCGCTGATGTCGACGACGACGAGCGGCACCGCGGGGTCGAGGTTCGCGCGGTCACCGGTCGAGAGATCATCGAGCGCGACGACGTCGTCGCCGCGCGCGCGCAGGGCATCGACGATGTGCGAGCCGAAGAACCCCGCGCCGCCGGTGACGAGGACCCGCATCCGGTTATCC
>DASWFN010000187.1:0-4176 GCA_036394215.1 Candidatus Limnocylindria bacterium | reverse complement strand
CCGCGCGGCACGGGGACGCGCCTGCGCCTCCTGCATCGCGGCCTGCCCGCAGCCGAGCTCGCGAGCCACACCGAAGGGTGGGACTACTTCCTGCCAAGGCTGACGACGATCGCGGAAGGGGGCGTCCTGCCAACAGACATCTAGCGCAGCGGCAAAGAGGTACTGGTAATAGATGGGGGTATTCAAATGGGCGATCCGGTCACCAACTTCGAGATCAACAGCGCGGATCCGGCGAAGGCGCGGCAGTTCTACGGCGATGTCCTCGGCTGGAAGATGAACCACATGCCCGAGAACGACTACACGTTCGTCGATACCGACGCGGGCGGGAAGGGCATCGGCGGCGGGATCGGTCCGCTGCGGGGCCCGAGGCCGTTCGTGACGTTCTACGTCGTCGTCAAGGATCTCCAGGCGACGATGGACAAGGCGACGAAGGGTGGCGGCAAGGTCGTCTTCCCGGTGACGAAGGTCGGGCCGACCACGACGATCGCGCTCTTCAGCGATCCCGACGGGAACGTGATCGGGCTCACCGACGGCAAATAGCCGGGCTGGAGTACCGTGAGACCGAGTGGTCTCACCCGAGAAGTTCCCCGATCCGGTCAGCGATGCGGCGCCCGCGGGCGGCGGCGAGTCCATCGCCGTCCTCGCGGGCGGCTGCTTCTGGTGCGTCGAGGCCGTGTACCTGCAGCTCGACGGCGTGCGCTCGGTGAAGTCGGGCTACGCCGGCGGGACCGCCGAGACCGCCGACTACGAGACCGTGTGCACCGGCCGCACGGATCACGCCGAGGCGGTCGAGATCCGCTTCGATCCGTCGAAGCTCACGTACGGCAGGCTGCTGAAGGTGTTCTTCTCGATCGCGCACGACCCCACCACGAAGGACCGTCAGGGCAACGACGTCGGGCGGCAGTACCGGTCCGCGATCTTCTACGCCGACGCCGAGCAGCAGCGCATCGCCCAGGCGTACATCGCGCAGCTCGACGCGGCGAAGGTCTTCGACCGGCCGATCGTCACCGAGGTCGTGCCGCTGGAACGCTTCTACGAGGCCGAGGCGTACCACCAGAACTACGCCGCGCGGAACCCCGGCCAGCCGTACATCGCCTCCACCGCACTGCCGAAGGTGAAGAAGGTCCGCCAGTACTACGCCGAGCAGCTGAAGCGGGAGTAGCCCGCTCCACTCACCTCAGGAGCGTCACGATCACCGCGAGCACGACCTGCGCGATGAGCGCGTGCGACACGTCGATGCCCCAGAGGCCCCACGAACGCTTCGCGAAGACGGTGTTCGCCGTCATGTAGCTGAGGAAGAAGCCGGCCCAGACGACCAGTCCGAGCAGGACGCCGTCGCCGGCCGTCGTGGCCTTCAGGTTGAGCGCGAGCACCGCCATGACGAACGAGTTCAGCGTCCCGGAGAGCACCGACAGGATGAAGTCGGGGCCGGGCTTGAGCTGCTCGCCCGGGCGGCCCATGTACGCGATCCAGCGGCTGCCGAACACCTGTGGCATGAACCACACGAACCCGATGATGAGGAGTGCCACGTTCCCGACGATCACGCCGACCCAGTTGACCGCGAAGCTGAGCGCCATTCCGCATTCCCTCCATCACGCGTGAGCCGCCGCGATGGTAGTCCGGGCTAGAAGCCGAGGGGCTCGCGGACGAGGATCGCGGTCAGGCGCCCCGGCCGCGGGTCGCGGTTCGTGATGAGGATCGTGCTCACCCCGCTGTCGACGCCCAACGCGGCGCGCAGCCGCTCGCTCTCGAGCGGCAGCGCGTGCTCGTACACGCGCCGCAGCGCCTCATCCAGATCCTTCACGACCTTCTGGCCGCCGATGACGAGGATGACCTTGCCCGCCGTGGCCGCGTACGGCCCGAGCTGGCTACCGCTGTTCGAGGCGGTCACGAGCCGGCCGTCCTCCGTGACGGCCGAGACGCTGCCGAGCATCACGTCCGGCGCGGCGCCGAGCTTGCGGATCTCGCGCGCCTGGGTCTTCCGATCCATCGTCTTCAGCTGATTGCGCAGCCACGTCACCCGCGGCGAGGCCTCGAGCTCCGCCTGGATCCCAGTGGCCTGCAGCGACTTGGAGGCGGCACTGTGGACCTCGGCGCCGTCCGGGATGCGCTCGAGGACGGCCTGCTTCGCCTCGGCGCCGGTGTCCACGACGATCGTCTCGATGTTGTGCTCGCGTAGCGCCGCCGCGGCCCGCTGGATGCGCTCTTCGGATGCGGGCGCGCTGAAGTCGGGCGAGGTGTGGTCGGGCATCGACTTGGGAACCGCGCCCACCCGCGGCCTATTCCGGGCTACGCTCGCTGCGGTGCAGCCGACGCGCACGCCGACCCGCGCCGAGGTCTTCCGCTACTTCCTCGGTCTCGGCTTCGTGAACATCGGCGGACCCGTCGCGCAGATCACGATGCTGTTCCAGGGCATCGTCGAACGGCGGCGCTGGATCGATCGCGACCGGTTCGTCCGGATCATGAGCGTGTGCCACGTCCTGCCGGGGCCGGAGGCGCTGCAGCTCGCGATCTACGTCGGGTACCTCACCGGGCGCACCTGGGGCGGGATCGTCGCGGGCATCACCTTCATCGTTCCCGGCGCGATCGTGATGACCGCGCTGGCTGCCGCGTACGTCGCGTTCGGCGCGCTCCCGGCGGTCAACGACGCGCTCTACGTCCTCAAGCCCGCGGTCTTCGGGATCATCGCCGCGGGGCTGCTGAAGATCGGGCGGGCCGCGCTCACGGACGCGCGCCTCGCGGTCATCGCGGTCCTCGCGTTCGCGCTCGTCTGGCTCGCGCGGGTCGACCTGCTCGTCGTCCTCGCGGCCGCGGCGTTCGCGAACGTCGCCTCGCGCCGGCTGATCCGGGCGCCGGCCGCGCTCGTCTCGGTGGCGCCGTTGATCGCGCTCACGCCCGCCGGGTGGCTCGACTTCACCTGGGTCTTCCTGAAGACGGGACTGTTCAGCTTCGGCGGGGCGTACGGCTCGATCGCGTTCCTGCAGCAGGAGGCGGTGGCCGAGCGAGGGTGGATCACGGCGTCACAGCTGCTGGACGGCGTCGCTCTCAGCGTCGCGACACCGGGGCCGTTCATGCTCTTCGCCACGTTCGTCGGCTACCTCGTCGCGGGCGTCCCCGGCGCGATCGTGGCGACGGTCGCCATCTTCGTGCCGTCGTTCCTGTTCATCCTCGTGCTCGCACGGTGGATCGAGCGCGCCCTGGAGCGTCCAGTGTTCCGGGAGGCGATCGCGGGCATCTCGGCCGCCGTGGTCGCGATCATCCTTTCGGTCACGGTCGCCCTGGCGCCCGCCGCCGTTACCGATCCGATCGCCGCGGTCGTCGCCCTCGCGAGCTTCACCGCCGTGGCCGTCTTCAAGCGCGATGTGGCGCTCGTGGCGGCCAGCGCCATGATCCTGGGGGTCGCCTTCGCCCTCGCCCGCGCCGTGTAGGGGCTGGCACACCGCGTCTGCCGCTGCCGCCGCAGCGATCGTGACCGTCTCGTCCCGCTAGCCCTCAGGGCTCGCGCGCGATCGGGTAGTCGCCGAAGAGCTTGACGTTCGATCCGCTCGCCACCGTGAGGCCCGCGGCCCGTGCGTCGGACGCCAGCGAGCCGATCGGGTCGAGCGGCTGCCGCAGCGCGAGGTCGGGCGTGAAGACCACGAGCGTCCGGAACGCGTTCTTGGGCGCCTCGCCGGTCCGGGCCCGCGCCGGGTCGTAGAGCCAGGCGAGGTACTCGTTCAGGTAATACCGCGCCAGCTGGTAGTCCTCGCGCGCGAGCAGGACCGTCGCGTCGGGTGAGATGCGCGCGCGGATGAAGGTGACCCGGTCGATCACGCTCCGGTCGTGCGCGGCGAGCAGGCCGGCCGACCAGCGCGCGCCGGAGCCGACGAAGAACAGCGCCGTGCCGGCGAGCACCGACAGGAGCAGTGCCCGCGCGATGACGATCGGAGCGCCGTGCGCGCGCGCGAGCGCCCGCGCGAGGAGCGTCGCGCAGAGGACATAGAGCCCCGGAAGGATCGAGAGGACGTAGCCCCAGTCGCCGATGATCCAGAAGACGTAGATCGCGAGGCCGGGCAGGAGCCAGACCAGGAAGAACGTCGTCAGCTCGCCGGGCCGCCGGATCCGCGGGCGGCGGGCCCAGTGCAGCGCCGGCGCGAGGAGGAGGCCGAGCAGGACCGCCCCGAGCGCGAACAGTCC
>DASWFN010000186.1:0-5472 GCA_036394215.1 Candidatus Limnocylindria bacterium | reverse complement strand
CGCCTCGTGACCGCCGATCTGCGCACGCCGAAGGGCCAGGCCCTCGTTCGGCGGCTCATCGCGAGGAGCGACGTCCTCATCGAGAACTTCCGCCCGGGCACCCTCGAGCGCTGGGGCCTCGACCCGGAGGACCTGCGCACGGACCACCCCGAGCTCGTCGTCGTTCGGATCTCCGGCTTCGGGCAGACCGGCCCGTACCGGAGCCGGACCGGCCTCGGCATCGTGGCCGAGGCGATGGGCGGCATCCGCTACCTCACCGGTCATCCTGGCGGGCCGACGTCGCGGACCGGCATCGCCCTCGCCGACGAGACCGCGTCGCTCTTCGCCGTGATCGGGACCCTCGCGGGCCTCGTGCGGCGATCGCGCGAAGGGCGCGGCGATGTCGTCGACGTCGCGCTGTACGAGGCCGTGTTCGCCCTCATGGAGGCCGCGGTCACCGAGTACAAGCACACCGGCAAGATCCGTGAGGCCGCGGGCAGCGCGTACACCGGCGTCGCGCCGACCAACACGTACCGCACAGCCGATGGCAAGGACGTCGTCATCGGCGGCAACAGCGACGTGCTGTTCCCGCGGCTCATGCGTCTCATCGGCCGCGAGGATCTCGCCGCGAACGAGCGCTACCGAACGAACCCGGGGCGGGCGTCCGATACCGACGTCCTCGATCGCGCGGTCGGCGAGTGGACCGCGTCCCGTACCCTCGCCGACTGCCTCGCCGCGCTCGAGCGCGCCGAGGTGCCCGCCGGCTCGATCTACACGGTGGCCGACATCGCGACCGACCCGCAGTACGCGTCGCGGGACATGTTGCTCGAGCGCCGGCTCGAGGACGGCACGCCGATCACCGTTCCCGGTGTCATCCCGCGGATGTCCGAGGCGCCGGGCGGGGTCGATCGGCTCGGCCAGGTCGCGCTCGGCGCGGACAACGACGAGGTGTACGGCGACCTCGGCGTCGACGAAGACGAACGGGCGCGGTTACACGCCGAAGGGGTCATCTGATGGCGCTCCCACGACGCGCGACCCTGATCGACGTCGGACTGCGCGACGGCCTGCAGAACGAGGCGACCGACGTGTCCACCGAGGGCAAGCTGCGCCTCGCGCGAGCGCTCGTCGCCGCGGGCGTTCGCGAGCTGGAGGTCACGAGCTTCGTGCGACCCGACCTCGTCCCGCGGATGGCGGACGCCGAGGCCGTCGTCGCCGGCCTCCCCCGGCGGGACGACGTCGCGTACGTGGCCCTGGTCGGGAACGAGCGCGGCTACGATCGCGCCGCCGCGGCGGGCGTGAAGCACGTCACGTTCGTGCTCTGCGCGACCGAGGTCTTCAGCGAGCGCAACGTCCGCCGGACCATCGCGAGATCGATCGAGGAGCTCACCTCGCTCGCGCGTCGCGGGACCGCCGACGGCGTGGCCGTGCGCGCGGCCATCGCGGTCTCGTTCGGCTGCCCGTTCTCGGGTGCGGTCGCCGCGGAGACGGTGCTCGACCTCGCCAAGCGCTGCGCCGCGGCCGGCGTCGTCGACCTCGGCATCGCGGACACGATCGGCATCGCGAACCCGCGAATGGTCGCCGAGCGGTTCGCGCTCCTGCGGGGGGCGCTGCCGGACGCCCGGTTCTCGGCCCACTTCCACGACACCCGCGGGATGGGCCTCGCGAATGTTTGGGCCGCGCTCGGCGTGGGCATCGATCGCTTCGACGCATCGATCGCGGGCCTCGGCGGCTGCCCGTTCGCGCCCGGCGCGACGGGCAACATCGCGACGGAGGATACGGTCCACCTGCTGCACGAGGCGGGCATCCATACCGACATCGACGAGGAGCGGCTGTTCGCGGCCGCGGACGTCGCCGAGGAGCTCGTCGGCCGGCCGTCCGCGGGGCGCGTGAAGAAGGCCGAGCGCGCGGCCGCGGCCCTCCGATGACCCACGCGATCGAGCTCCGCGGCGTGTCGAAGACGTACCGGCCGCCGCGGAAGAAGCCGTTCCTCGCGATCACCGACATCGACCTCGCGATCCCGGCCGGACGATTCGTCTCGGTCGTCGGTCCGTCCGGCTGCGGGAAATCGACGCTCCTGTCGCTCGTCTCGGGGCTGCTGCCCGCGTCGACCGGGACCGTCACGCTGAACGGCTCTCCGGTGACCGACGTCCGCACGGACGTCGGCTTCATCTTCCAGCGCGACGCGCTGCTGCCGTGGAAGACCGTGCTCGAGAACATCGCGCTTCCGTTGCAGTTCAAGAACACGCCCAAGGCCGTCATGCGCCAGCGGGTGATCGAATGGGCGAGCAAGGTCGGTCTCGGCAAGTTCGGGGACAGCTACCCCCACGAGCTATCGGGCGGCATGCGCAAGCGCGCGCAGCTCGCGCAGGTGATGGTGGGCGATCCGGCCGTGCTGCTCATGGACGAGCCGTTCAGCGCTCTCGACGTGCAGACCCGCAATCTCATGGAGAACCAGCTCATGAACGCGTGGGGCGCCGCGGGCAAGACCGTGCTCTTCATCACCCACGACCTGGAGGAGGCGATCGCGCTGTCGGACGAGATCGTCGTCATGACCGCTGGTCCCGGACGGATCAAGGCGCGCTATCCGGTCGATCTCCCCCGACCGCGCCAGGTCACCGAGATCCGCTTCCATCCGGAATTCGTCGCGCTGTACGAGCGCGCGTGGACCGACCTGCGGGACGAGGTGACACGGTCGTACGAGCGGAGCCTCGAAGCCTCGTGACGCTCGTCGCCGCGACGAGCACGACCGCCGTGCCCGTCACGCGCCGGGCCTGGTTCATCCGCTCGCTGCAGGTCCTCGTCATCGCGTCGTTCATCGGCCTCTGGGAGGGGCTCGGTCAGCTCGGGATCCTTGACAAGTTCTTCTACTCCCGGCCGTCGCTCATCGTGCCCCGGATCTGGGGCTGGCTCGCCGAGGGCTACACGCCGACCTCGATCTACCGCGACATCGAGGTCACGCTCATCGAGACGGTCCTCGGCTTCGTGATCGGCACGCTCGCCGGCGTGATCATCGGGTACGCGTTCGCGCGGAATCGGCTGCTCGGCCAGGCGTTCGACCCGCTCCTTTCGATGTTCAACGCGATCCCCCGCCTCGTGCTCGCTCCGGTGTTCATCCTCGCCTTCGGCATCGATCTCGCGAGCAAGGTCGCCCTCGGCGTGACCCTCGTCTTCTTCATCGTCTTCTTCGCCACCTTCACGGCCGTCCGCGACGTCGACCAGACGCTCGTCGACAACGTGCGCGTCCTCGGCGCCCGGCGGCGCGACGTGACGTTCCAGGTCCTGCTCCCGGCGGCGTTCAGCGCGATCGTCGCCAGCCTGCGAACGAGCGCCGGCTTCGCGTTCGCCGGGGCCGTCGTGGCCGAGTACATCGGCTCGAGCGTCGGCGTGGGCCGCCGGATCGCGAATTCCGAGGCCTTCTTCGACTCCACCGGGGTGTTCGGCGGTATCGTCGTCATCGCCTCCCTGGCGCTGGCACTCGATGCCTTCCTCCAGGTGGCGGAGGGCTGGTTCTCGCGGTGGAAGCCGCGGCGCGAACGGTGATGGAGGAGAGGCACATGCAGCGGATCCGCTCGTTCCTGGCGCTCTCGGTCGGTCTCACGTTGCTCGTCTCGGCCTGCGGCGGCTCGGGCAGCCCGGCTCCCGCGGCGACCTCGGCCGCACCGGCGGCGACGCAGGCCCAGGCCACGAAGCCGCCGCGCGCGACGGTGAAGGTCTCGATCGGCTCGGCCGCGTCGCTCATCTATCTGCCCTGGGATCTCGCGAAGGCGCTCAACTACTTCGAGGACGAGAACCTCGACGTCCAGCTGAACTACGCGGCCGCCGGCACCGAGGCCGCGACTGCGCTGCTCTCGGGCTCGGTGGACTTCACCGGCAACTCGCTCGACCACTCGATCAAGGCGCAGATCGCGGGCAAGCCGACGAAGATGGTCGTCTCGTTCGCAAAGCTGCCGGGCACGGCGATGATCGTGCGCAGCGACCTCAAGGACACGGTGAAGAGCGCGAAGGACCTCAAGGGCATGACCGTGGGCGCGACGTCCGTCGGCTCCGGCACCCACCTGCTCCTGACCTTCCTCATGAATCAGGCCGGTCTCGTCCAGGACAAGGACTACACGTTCAAACCCTGCGGCTCCGGCACGATGGCCGCGACGCTCGACTCGAAGGGCGCGGCCGCCTGCATGAACTCGGACCCGTTCATCACGTCGTACGTCAACGCGGGCAAGGGCTACGTCCTCGCCGGCGGTGACCTCCGCACCGACAAGGACACCACGGCCCTCCTCGGCGGCGCGTACCAGTTCACCGGCGCCGTGACGACGCAGGACTTCATCACGAAGAACCCCGATGTCGTGCAGCGCGTGGTGAACGCGCTCGTGAAGGCCGACCGGTACTTCGCCACGAACGCCGCGAAGGACGTCGCGGCGAAACTGCCCGACGCGGTCACCGGCAGCGACCGCGACCTCTACATCAAGGCCCTCGAGATCGCGAAGGGCTACTACTCCGCCGACGGGCTCATCGATCAGAAGGGCGTGGACAACGTCCTCAAGCTCAACGTCGAGGACTGCAAGAACAACCCGACGCTCTGCCCGAACCTCAAGCCGACGGATCAGGTGGACAGCAAGGCGCTGTACGACAACACGTTCGCGCTCAAGGTCGCGAAGTAGCGAAGACCATCCGGCTCGCCGTCGTCCCCGGCGACGGCGTCGGCAGGGAAGTGATCCCGGTGGGCCTCGACGCGCTGCGGCGCGTCGGGGCCGTCACCGGAAGCTTCGACATCAAGACCACCGCTCTCGACTGGTCCTGCGAGCGCTACCTGAAGACCGGCCACTGCATGCCGGCGGACGCGCTGAGCGTCCTGCAGCAACACGACGCGATCTACTTCGGCGCGGTCGGTCACCCCGACGTCCCCGACCACGTGAGCCTCTGGGAGCTGCTCATCCCGATCCGGCAGGGCCTCGATCTCTACGTGAACCTCCGGCCCGTCCGCGTGCTCGACGGCATCGCCTCGCCCCTGCGCAACGGGACGCCCGCGACGGTCGACATGCTCTGCATCCGCGAGAACACCGAGGGCGAGTACACGAACATCGGGGGCCGCTTCCATCAGGGGGCGCCGGACGAGAGCGCGGTGCAGACCTCGGTGTACACGCGGAAGGGCGTGGAGCGGATCGTGCGGTACGCGTTCGAGCGCGCCCGCGAGCGCAAGAAGACGCTCGCCTCGGCCACGAAGTCCAACGCGATCACGTACACCGCCGTCATGTGGGACGAGATCGTGCGCGAGGTCGCGCGCGACTATCCCGACGTGGCGGTCACGAGCTACCTGATCGACGCGCTCTCGGCGCGGTTCGTCTACGCCCCCGAGACGCTGGACGTCGTCGTCGCGAGCAACCTCTACGGCGACATCCTCACCGACATCGGCGCGGCGCTCCAGGGCTCGCTGGGACTCGCCGCATCGGCGAATCTCGATCCCGAGCGCCGGCATCCGTCCCTCTTCGAGCCGGT
>DASWFN010000185.1:0-3752 GCA_036394215.1 Candidatus Limnocylindria bacterium | reverse complement strand
GCACGTCGGCACCGCGGCCACGCCCTTTCGCGCGCGGAACTCCGTCGGGGACTCGCCCACGATCTCGCGGAACGTGCGGCTGAAGGTCCCGAGGCTGGAGAACCCGACGTCCATGCAGATGTCGGTGACGTCGCGATCCGTCCCCCGTAGCAGGTACATCGCGCGCTCGACCCGGCGCCGCTGCAGGTAGCGATGCGGGGTCTCGCCGAACGTGTCCTTGAAGGTCCGGCTGAAGTGGGCCGGTGAGGTGTCAGCGATCCGGGCGAGGGCCAGTACGTCCAGAGATTCCGCGTACGTACGGTCCATCGCGTCGCGGGCGCGGAGCAGGCGGCGGTTGGATTCCTCGGTGGCGCGGCTCATCGGCCTCCAAAAGGCTAGCGGTTCACGCCTCTCGCACGCCTCTTGCAGCCCCATGACCGGAGTGAGGAGGTGGAGCCGGTGACCGCAGATCCGCTCCGGGGCACGACGATCCGCTGGACGTACGACGATGGTCCGGTCAAGGGCAAGACGTTCGAGCATCGCTTCGCGACCGATGGGACCGTGAGCTGGCGGGAGCCCGATGGCGCCCCGTCGGCGCAGGAGCCGTCGGCGAGATACGAGTACGCCCGCGTCACCGACGGCGTGTACGCGGTCGCATACCTCGCGAGCTCCGGATTCACGCTCACCACCGTCGTCGACACCGAGCGCAGGACGATCGTGAGCTTCGCCTCGAACGAGAAACAGCTCTTCATCCAGCACGGGCGGCTGGCCGCGACCTAGGCGATCAGATCCGGCGTGAGCGCGGCGAGCGCCGGCGCGCCCACGAGCGCCATCGCGAGATCGAGCTCGGCGCGCAGCACCTCGACGACGCGCTGCACGCCACCCGCACCGCCCACGGCGAGCCCATAGAGCGGCGGCCGGCCGATCGCCACGGCGTCCGCGCCGAGGGCCAGTGCGCTGATGATGTCGGTCCCGCGGCGGATGCCGCCGTCCACGACGATCGGGCACCGCCCGCCGACCGCGCGCGCCACGTCATCGAGCGCGTCGAGCGTGGCGATCGCGCCGTCGAGCTGGCGTCCGCCGTGATTAGAGACCCAGACGCCATCGACGCCGAGGTCGAGCGCGCGTCTCGCGTCGTCGCCGCGGACGATCCCCTTGAGGAGCAGCGGCAGCCCGTTCGCCGCGGCGCGGATCCACTCGAGGTCGATCCAGGTGAGGTTCGCGCTCGCGATCGGGCTCGCCCACGCGCGCGAGCGATCGTCGCCAGGTGGTGCCCACGCGGGCTCGTAGGCGTGGGCCATGCCGATGCCGTCCGGCAGGGTGAACGCGTTCCGCAGATCCCGCTCGCGGCGACCGAGCAGCGGCACGTCGGTGGTGAGCGCGATCGCGCGGTGGCCCGTCGCGACGGCGTGCGCGATGAGGCGCTCGGTCGCCTCGCGCTCGCCGAGGTGATACAGCTGGAACCAGCGCAGGCCATCGGGCGCGGCGGCGGCGATGTCCTCGAGACGGGTGCTCGTCGCGGTCGACACCGTGTACAGCGCGCCCGCCGCCGCTGCGCCGCGAGCGGTCGCGAGCTCGCCCTCCGGATGGGCGACACGGTGGAGCGCCGTCGGCGCGAGCAGGATCGGATGGGGGAGATCGAGCCCGAGCAGACGCGTGCGCGTGTCGCGCGCGGTGACGTCGACGAGCGCGCGATTGCGCAGCGTGCGCCGCGCGAACGCGGCGCGGTTGCCGGCGACGGTGCGCTCGTCCTCAGCACCGCCGGCGATGAAGTCGTATGTCATCGCCGGCAGCGATTCGCGCGCCAGCGCCTCGAACTCATCGAGATTCAGCGGATCCACGGCCGCAGGCTACTCGCGAATCCTCGACAATGAGGTCGTGACCCGTCGCGGATGGCTGCTGTTTGGCGCGATGGCGCTCATCTGGGGCGTGCCGTACCTGCTCATCAAGATCGCGGTCGCGGAGCTGACGCCCGCGACCCTCGTGCTCCTCCGGACGGCGGTCGCGTCGGTGATCCTGCTGCCGATCGCGGCCGCCCGTCGCGATCTGCGGCCGCTCGTTCGGCACTGGCCGTGGGTCGTCGCCTACACGTTCGCGGAGGTCGCCGGGCCGTGGATCCTCCTCGCCGATGCCGAGCGCAAGCTGTCGAGCTCGCTCGCCGGGTTGCTCATCGCGGGCGTGCCGCTGGTCGGATCGCTGGTCGTCTGGCTCATCGGCGGCGATGACCGTCCGGACGCGCGCCGCGTCTTCGGCCTCGTCGTCGGGTTCGTCGGGGTCGCGCTCGTCGTCGGGCTCGACGTCGCGACGGACGATCTTGTGGCGGTCGGCGAGGTCGCCCTCGTGGTGATCGGGTACGCGGTCGGTCCGATGATCATCGCGCGCCAGCTGAAGGGCGCACCGACCGTCGGCGTGGTCGCCGCCTCGCTCGTGCTCACGGCGATCGCATATGCGCCGATCGGGATCGCCCAGCTGCCGACGACCGTCCCGTCGACCGCGGTGCTCGCGTCGGTCCTCATCCTCGGCGTCGTCTGCACCGCGCTCGCGTTCCTCGTCTTCTTCGCGCTCATCGCGGAGGTCGGGCCGATCCGCTCGACGATCATCACGTACTTCAACCCCGCGGTGGCGCTGGTGCTCGGCGTGTTGCTGCTCCACGAGCCGTTCACCGTCGGGATCGCCGCCGGCTTCACGCTCATCGTGCTCGGGTCATACATCGCGACGCGCCGCTCGCACGGAATCGCCCGGGCCGGCGGCGCGTTGGTGGAAGGCAGCCGATGACCGATGCGACCGCTCCAACGACGACTACCGGGCGCATGCCCGCCCTCTACCTTGGCCACGGCGCGCCGATCCTCGTCGACGATCCGGTGTGGCCTGGCCAGCTCGCGCGCTGGTCGGCGGACCTGCCCACGCCGAAGGCGATCCTCGTCGTGTCGGCGCATTGGGAGAACTCGCCGCTCACGATCGGCGCGACGACGCCGGTCCCGCTGCTCTATGACTTCTACGGCTTCCCGCAGCGCTATTACCAGGTGCGGTACCCGTCACCCGGGGCGCCCGACCTCGCGCAGCGCGTGCGCGAGCTGCTGCCGGGTGAGCCGATCGCCGATGACCCGACGAGAGGTCTCGACCACGGCGCGTACGTACCGCTCACCGTGATGTACCCGAAGGCCGACGTGCCGGTGCTCCAGATCTCGATGCCGAGCCTCGACTCGCGCCGGCTCCTCGAGCTCGGCACGAAGCTCGCGCCGCTGCGCGACGAAGGCGTGCTCGTGATGGGGAGCGGATTCTTGACCCACGGCCTCCCGTTCCTCGAGGACTTCCGTCCCGACGCGAAGCCGCCGCAGTGGTCGACGGAGTTCGACACCTGGGCCGCCGAGTCGCTCGCGCGCGGGGACATCGACACGCTCGTCGACTACAAGCACCGCGCGCCCGGCGTGCGCTACGCGCATCCGACGGTCGATCACTTCGTGCCGCTCTTCGTCGCGCTCGGCGCGAGCCTCGACGCGAAGGAGACGCCCGAGACGGTGATCGACGGCTACTTCCTCGGCCTGTCCAAGCGCTCCGTTCAGTTCGAGTAAGGCACGCCGAACCGCTCGCGGCTCGCGATCTCCGCGAGCGGCCTGCGCTGTTTCTTCCCCCGGCCGAGCTTCGCCGCCGGATGGCCGAAGGAGACGATCGCGAGACCCTCCATCGTCGCGGGCGCGCCGACGAGCTTCTCGACCTCGGGCATCGATCCGAAGCCGACCCAATTCGAGCCGACGCCCTCGGACCACGCTGCC
>DASWFN010000184.1:0-2027 GCA_036394215.1 Candidatus Limnocylindria bacterium | reverse complement strand
CTCGGTGAAGTAGCCGCGCTCCCACTGCGACTCGGTGCCCGAGAGCACGAGCACCGCGTCGTCGGGGAGCGCCTCGATGACCTCGATGTACCGCTTGCGCTTGAAGAAGAAGCCCGGCGACACGAACACGAAGGCGTCCTGCGGCAGGCCGAGCCGCTCGCGAAGCGCGCGCTTCTCCGCGGCGCTCGCCGGCAGCACCGTGTCCTCGAGCGGCATCACGACGAGCGGCACGAGGTCGCGCTTGCGCGCGTCGCGGGTGAGCAGGCTCACCCAGAAGTTCGAGCGGTGCGAGTGCACGACCACGCGTGCCGGCAGCCAGCCCATGAGCGCGAGGATCGCGCGGTACGCGAGGAACCAGACCGCGATGCGCAGCGCGACCGAGAGCGCGCGGATCCATTCCAGATACCACGCGTAGCTCGGCCGGTAGTGCAGCGCGTGCGACAGCTTGCGGTAGTGATGGAACTTCTCCGGCTCGATCTCGTGCGCCGACAGCACCGACGGGATGCCGCGGAGCCGCAGCTGCGCGAGCGCGCGCACGAACGGGACGTCGCTGAAGATGCCGGCCTCGTGCTCGAAGATGACCGCGTCGGTCCCCTTCGCGATGTACCGGAGCTTCGCGCGCAGATCCGCCGCGTCATGGTGCTTCGTACCGACGAACGTCGCCCGGTGGCCGGCGGCGCGCAGCCCATCGCAGACCGCGAGCGCGTAGTGGTGGATCCCGGAGCGCCGCTCGCTCGACACGACCGCGATCTCCCGCTTCCGGTACGCCGGCAGCTCCCAGCCGGCGAGCGCGAGCGCGCGGGTCAGGTCGTCGGCCACGGCCTCGGGCGTGAACGCGAGCAGGTGCCGCTGCCCGCGCGCGATGAGATCCTTCCGCAGCGCCTGGTCGCGCACGACGCGCTCGAGCGCCGCGGCGACCGTGTCGGGGTCCGTACCGGAGAGCAGCACGCCCGCGTCGCCGAGCGTGTCGGGGATCGCGCCCGCGTCGCTCGCGACGATCGGCAGATCGCTCCGCATCGCCTCGAGGAGTGGCACGCAGAAGCCCTCGTGCTCCGAGAGCGTCACGAGGGCCGTCGCGCCCCGGTAGTACGCGACGAGTGCGGTCATCGGGACGGTGCCGGTGAGCGTGACCGCGCCGTCGAGGCCGTGGGCGCGGATCGCGTCGCGGACCTGGCCGAGGTACGCCTCGGACATCGCGTGCGATCCGACGAGCCAGAGGCGCGCGGTCTTGTCCGATTCGCGGTACTTCGCGAACGCCGCTACGACCTTGTGCACCGCCTTCTGCGGGAGGATCTGCCCGACGGCGATGATGTCGGTGCGCTCGTCGGACAATTCGCGGAGGACCGCGGGATCCGGCACGACGTCGAAGGCCGACCAGTCGACGATGATCGGGACGACCGCGGTCTTCGCGAACCCGAGCCGCAGCAGCTCCTTGGCGTTGTAGTCGCTGTCGGCGATGCCGAGCTCGCTCACCTTCGCGAACGCCGCGAGCTGCTCGCGCCCGATCTCCGAGTAGCGCCGGGCGTGCTCGTTGAGGCCCGTGAAGAAGTGCGCCGGCGTGATGTTGTGATAGATGACGGACTTCCGATGTGGGAGCTTCGCGACGTCCCAGAGCGCGTCGTTCCCCATCGAGATGTGCACCTGGAGCGACGTGCCCTCGACCGGGAGCTGCTCGAGGTCGCGCCACGGCTGGACGAGCTGCCGGACCTCGGGCTTCGCCTCCGCGGCGAAGAGATCCGATCGAACGCCGCGCGACCAGTACAGGCGCTGCAGCTCGAAGCAGTCATTTCCGACGGCGTCGCCGTACGCGATCGTGGGTGCGAATTGGTGTGCCGTCTCGAGCCTCACAGCCCCAGCACCTCGCGCGTCCGCTGCGCCACCCGGTCGGGGTCGAACGCCTCCAGCCGCCGCCGGCCGGCGGCGACGAGCCGCTCGCGAAGGTCGCGGCGCTCGAGCACGAGCCCGACCGCCTCGGCGGCCTGCGCGAGGTCGCGGTCCTTCAACAGGACGCCCGCGTCGCCGACGGT
>DASWFN010000183.1:0-14789 GCA_036394215.1 Candidatus Limnocylindria bacterium | reverse complement strand
TTGGCGCAGGTGACGCGGACGATCCACGCGGACTCGAGCTTGCCGAGCACGCGGATGTCCGAGCGCGCGTGGTTCTGGCCGCACACGCTGCAGTCGTATCCCTTGGCCTGCTCGCGCAGGAAGCGGAGGATGTTCACCTTCCCACCGCCACTGTACCGACTCGTCCGGGGCGGGGAGCGCTCCCCAGGCCAAGCTGCCAGGCGAAAAAGCCGAGCTGGTCCGCGTGGTCGTCCACCTGTTTGTGGAGCGGCTTGCCGACGCCGTGCCCGGCATCGCGATCCACCCGCAGGAGCGTCACCGCATCGGGCTGATCGCGCTGCAGCCATTGAAGGAGCGCGGCCATCTTGCGCGCGTGGCCGGGATCCACGCGCGAGTCGCCCTCCGCGGTGGTGAACAGCACCGCCGGATAGCGCGTGCCCGCGCGGGTGTTGTGATACGGGGAGTACGCGCGGAGCCAGCGGAACTCCTCGGCGTCCTCGGCTGAGCCGTACTCGTCGATCCACAGCCGCGCGATGAGCGTGTTCTGGTACCGCAGCATGTCGAGCAGCGGCACGGCGCAGCTCACCGCGGCGAAGAGGTCGGGCCGCTGGGTCATGGCCGCGCCGACGAGCAGCCCACCATTCGACCCGCCCGAGATGCCGAGCCGGTCGCGCGACGTCCAGCCGTTCGCGACGAGCGCCTCGGCGGCGCCGGCGAAGTCGTCGAAGACGTTCTGCTTCTTCTCGCGCATGCCGGCGCGATGCCAGCGCTCGCCGAACTCGGCACCACCGCGAAGCGTGGCGACGACGTAGAGCCCGCCGGCCTCGGCCCAGCCGACCGTGGTCCCGGCGTACGCCGGCGTGCGCGAAACGTTGAAGCCGCCGTAGCCGTTGAGGATCGTCGGCATGTCGCCCGTCGGGCGCACGTCGCGGCGGTGGATGAGGAACATCGGGATCTCGGTCCCATCTTTCGACCGGAACCACTCCTGCTCGACGACGAGCGCGCTCGCGTCGTACGCGCTGGGCAGGGCCAGCCGGGTCACGACCTCGGTCTCGCCGGTGGCCGCGTCCGCGACGTAGCCGACCGGCGGGTGGGTGAAGGAGTCGACGGTGTAGCCGAACCGCTCGCTCTCGGGATCGGCGACCGGGGAGACCCCCGGCCAACGCTCGAACAACGACGCGAACGGCGGCAGCGCGATCTCGCGCTCGCGGATGCCGTCCTGCGACCAGATCGTCAGACGCGACGACGCGTTCTCGAGCGTGTGCACGATGAGGTGCGAGCGGGTCACGTCGAACGACTCGATCGGCCACTCGCTCTCGGGCACGATGGTCGTCCACTCCTCGGGCCGCGCCGCATCCGCGACCACGATCCGGTAATTCGGGCTCCCCACGTTCGTGTGGATCCACAGGCGTCCTCCGGCGACGATCGCCCGGCTCAACCCGTCGGCGCCCTCGATGACGACGCGCGGCCGCTCGGAGCCCGCTTCCCGCGAGAGGAGATAGAGGTCGTTGCGCGTCCAGCCCTGGTACGCGGCGAGCGTGACCCAGCGGCCCTTCGCGTCGGCGTCCATCGACAGGATCCGCTCCTTCGGCAGGCCGTCGCCGAAGACGACCGCGTCGCGGGCGGGATCGTCCCCGAGGCGGTGGTAGCGGATCGTCGTGAAGTAGTGCTCGTCACCGGCCGGCACGGTGCCGGGCGCGGGATGGGCGGTGTAGTAGAAGCCATCGTCGGACCACGACACTCGGGCGCGCTGCGTGTGCGGGATGACGTCGGGCCGCGCGCGGCCCGTCGCGGTCTCGATGACGTGGAGCGTCGACATCTCGGTGCCCCCGCGCGACAGGCCATACGCCACGAGCCCGCCGTCGGGCGACGGGTACCACCAGTCGAGCGTCACGAGCGCCTCCGGGTCGAGCGTGTTCGGATCGACCAGGGCGCGCTCGCCGCCGCGCTCGCGGACATACAGGACGCTTTGGCGCTCGCCCGGCGAGCGACGGTCGTAGAAGACGCGGTCCCCCACCGGGCGCGGGACGCCGAGCAGCCCGACACCGAGGAGCTCGCGCAGGCGCGCGGCGAAACGAGCGCGTTCGGGCACCGCGTCGAGCGCCGTGCGGGTCCGCGCGTTCTGTGCCTCGGTCCACGCACCCGTCTCGGCGCCGTCGCGCTCGAGCCAGCGGTACGGATCCGCGATGCGCTCGCCGTGGAGCGTCTCGGCCTCGTCGCCCCGGGGGGCGGGCGGCGGTGCGGGCAGCCTTCCCATCTGGGAAGCCTAGCTTTCTAGCCGCTCCGCTTCAGGCGTCCGGTCCGCTTCGCGTACCGCTCGGCGGCGATGAACGCGCGCAGGCCGAGCGGGATCGACAGCACGCCGACCAGGAGCGCGGGCCAGACGAGCGACCACTGTGACGCGAGGTCCGCGCCGTCGAGCAGCGCGCGGCGCATGCCCTCGATCACGTACGTCGCCGGCGAGATCACCGACAGCGCCTGCAGCCATCCGGGCAGCACGGTCGTCGGGTAGTAGACGCCGGACACGAGCAGCACGACGGCCTGGACGATGTACGCCATCTGCAGGCCCTTCTCGGTCCAGAGCATCGGGAACACCGCCGACGCGATCCCGAGGCCCATGAACGCGACCGTGCCGACCGCGAGCATGACGATCGCGGAGGCGGCGTTCGCGTGCGAGAGGTCCACCGGCACGAAGAGCATCACCGCGAACAGCGTCGTCACGCTGAACACGAGCGCGCGCACGATCGTGCCCGCGGCCATCCCCGCGAGGTGCGTGAGTCGCGGGACCGGCGCCATGAACGTGTACTCGATGGTCCCCTCCCAGCGCTCCCAGGCGATGATCTCGGCGATGTTCTCGAAGACCAGGCCCATGAACCGCCACGCGATCGTGCCGACGAGCAGGTAGAGGACGAACCGCGACGTCGTCGCGGGGTCGACCTGGTTCCCCGAGATCGCGGGCGCGGCGATGCCGATGTACGCGACCGAGAGCGAGGTCACGATGCCGTAGATGATCCAGACGAGCTCCCACAGCCAGTAGCGCCGCATGAGCGCGATCTCGCGCTCGAGGAACGCGAAGGCGAGGCCGGCCTGGGTGCCGAATTCGGCGATCACGGCCGGCCTCAGTCCTTCGACTCGGTATCGAGGTCTTCGATCTTCCGACCGGTGATGGTCATGAAGACCTCCTCGAGGGATCCGCGGGCGCCGTAGCGCCCGATGAGCTCCGCGGTCGTGCCTTCGGCGACCAGCCGGCCACCGTGCAGCACGCCGACGCGGTCGGCGAGACGCTCGGCCTCGTCGAGGTCGTGCGTCGTCAGGAGGATCGTCGCGTCGTGCTCGTCCCGAAGGTCGCGCACGAACGTCTGGACCTCCCGCTTGCTCCGGATGTCGAGTCCGGTGGTCGGCTCGTCGAGCAGCAGCAACGAGGGCGAGGTCAGGAACGCGCGCGCGATCGCGACCTTCTGCTGCATCCCGCGGGACAGCCGCTCGAGCGGCTCGTCATGGCGGGCGACCGGGATCCCCAGCCGAACGAGGATCTCCTTCGACCTGGTGCGGGCGTCCGCGGCCGCGACGCCGTAGAGGCGCCCGGCGTAGACGAGGTTCTCCAGCGCCGACAGCTTCTTGAAGAAGGACGCCTCGACCGAGACCCGATTGATGAGCCGTTTGACGGCGAGCTCGTCGGATCGGATGTCGAGACCGAAGACCTTCACCACGCCCGCGTCCGCCTCGAGCAGTGTCGAGAAGACGCGGATGAGCGTCGACTTGCCGGAACCGTTCGCGCCGAGCAAGGCGTAGATCTCACCGCGCGCGACGGACAGCGACACGTCATCGACCGCGCGCACGTCCTTCTTCGTTCCGGACGAGCGGAAGCACTTGACGATGCCGGTCGCGAGGAGCGCGGGTGTCGCACGGGTCGCGGGCGGTCGGATCGATTCGCGGACTGCGATCGCCACTGCAGGGACTCCTTTCGTCAGACCTGGAGCCCACTGCCTTCGGCGGTATCCGCCGCAATAAAAAGACCGTGGGCTCGATGCCCACGGTCCGGAGGTCTAGCCGAGCGTCGCTCTAGCTGGTTCCGGCCCTGGGCAGGGTGCTCCGAGGAGCTGCCTCGGTGAAGCCGTTGAGGATGCGCATGAGATCCATTACGTGAGCGGCCCCTGCCTTTCGAAGTCTTCGCCACTTCTGGCGAGCGGGATGACGTTACACATTCGCATCGTGCCGGTCAAGCGTGCGGCCAGAAGGACCGCGGCGATCAGCGCCGCGGTCCTTCTCGCGTGTTGGATACGGATCAGATCGTCCGGCGGCCGGACAGAAGCTGGAGGATCAACACGATCAGCGCGAGGACGAGAAGGATGTGGATGAGCGCGCCGATCGAGGGCAGCGCGACGACGCCGAGCAGCCACAGGATCAGCAGCACGACGACGATCGTCCAGAGCATGACTACACCTCCTTGCGCGGTCTCGTTTCGCAAGGTGCGTGCCATGCGTGACGGCGGCCGGACAGGGAACTGATACGGGCCTCCCCCGTTCGGGGTGGGCCGCGAGACCGGGCACGAACGTAGGGTCTCTCGGATGGCGCAGCGAGGTGTGCGTGCCTGGTCCCCGGTGGCGCGCTTCTCGGTCGCGCTCGCCCTGGTGCTCGCGGTCACGGCGGTCGCGCTCGGCGGTGTGACCGCCTACTTGATCGGCCGCTACGTGGAAGGCGAGACGGTCACGTTCACCCAGGACGCCGTCGCCGGTCACTTCGGGACGGTGTTCCAGAGCACGATCTTCCAGCGCAAGCTCGGTGCCGCCGACCTCACGACGCTCGAGCGCGACGTCGTCTTCCATTTCTCGATCTACAACGTCGTCGCGACCCGCTTCTACTCGACGGACGGCACGATCATCTTCTCGTACGACGACAGCGAGATCGGCCGGCGCCTCGACCTCATCGAGAACCCGAGCCTCGGCGCGGCCCTGAGCGGAAGGCGTGTCTCGACCCGCCGGACGATCGTCGCCGACGTGCGCTACGCGAGACCCGGCTTCACGTATGCGGAGGCGACCGGCAACACGCCACCCCCGCTCGACCATTCGGGACACCCGATCGCCCCCGCGGCTCCGGAGGTGCGCAGTGTCGAGACCCTCGAGAGCTGGGTCCCGGTCCTGGCGCGCGACGGCACGGTGGTCGGGGCGGTCACCGTCTGGCGCGACGTCGAGCCGCTCAACATCGCGCTCTGGAACATCCAGGCCGGCATCGGCCTGATCATCGCCGCCGCCGCGATCCTTCTCTGGCTCGTGCTTCGCGGCGTGTACGCCCGGTCGTCGCGGCAGATCGTCTCGCAGGCGACCGCGCTCGGCGCGGCGCTCGCGGAGAACGAGCGGACCTACGACGCGACGCTCGCCGCGCTCTCGAGCGCGCTGGACGTGCGCGACACGGAGACCGAGGGTCACGCCCGGCGCGTCGTCCAGTACATGGAGCTCATCGCCGACGTCCTGAAGGTGCCGGCCGGGCAGTACGCGACGCTGCGGCGCGGCGCGCTGCTCCACGACATCGGGAAGATCGGCGTGCCGGATCACATCCTCCGCAAGGCCGGCCCGCTCACCGAGAACGAGTGGTACACGATGAAGACCCACCCGGACCTCGGCGCGAAGATCATCGGCAACGTCCCGTTCCTGGAGGAGGTCGCGGTCATCATCCGGGCGCATCACGAGCGCTGGGATGGGAACGGCTATCCCCTCGGCCTCGCCGGCGAGCAGATCCCCCTCGGCGCACGGATCTTCGCCGTCGCCGACAGCTTCGACGCGATGACCGCCGACCGCCCGTACCGCCGCGGACGCCAGCTCGACGAGGCCATCGCGGAGATCGAGCGCTGCTCCGGATCGCAGTTCGATCCGCAGATCGTCGCGGCGCTCCTGACCGTCCCGCGCGCGCGCATCGAGGCGATCCACGCGAACGCGCCGTTCGGGCTCCGGCTGGTGCGGTCCGCCGCGAGCTAGCTCAGCTAGCCTGGGCGCGCGGGCTCGTGCAGGACGTAGCTGCGGTCGCCGATCCACTCCGCCGGCGGCACGGCGAAGTAGCGCGCGATCTCATTCAGCGGACCGGCGTAGTCGCTCCGCAGCCGCGCGAAGTCCCGCCAGGCCGCGTCCGCGTCGGGGATGAGCGTGTAGCCCGCCGCGGCGAGGCGGCGCCGGGCCTCGTCGAACTCGACGCGCTCGATCATCGGACCCGCCGACGGCTTGCCGTCGGTGATGAACCGGAAGAACCGGCCGACGTCCTCGACGAGATGTCCGCCGATCTTCCGCGTCGCGTTCGCCTGGCCGCGGGGCCCGCCCTCGGTCGTCGCCAGAAGCAGCGTCGTCGCGTCCAGGACCGCGCCGATCGCCGACACCCACGACTCGTGGTCGTGCGTCGAGCGGAAGAACATCAGGATCGGATACGCGATGTGGCTCTCGAGGACCTCCGCCGCCCAATGCTCCCACTGCTCGAAGATCTGCTCGAGCTCCTCGTTCTCATCGTCGAAACCGGCGCACGTCTCGAGGAGCGCGATGCCCGCAGGCGGCGCTCCGGCGCGCGCATCGAGCGTCACGACCTGTAGCTCGCGACGCTGGAAATTGTTGTACAGCGAGAAGAGGTACGTGATCGTGAGGGCGACGATACCCAGGCCGACGCCGCCCGCGGCGACGGAGACGAGCCGTGCGAGATTCTCGATCGGCACGAAGTCGCCGTAGCCGATGGTGAGGAGCGAGATCGCCGCCATGTACAGCGCCGCGTCGACGTCATACACGGGCGGCCGGACCTGCGCCGCGAGGGAATTCAGCATCAGGCCGAACCCGAGGACGAGCAGCCCGATCCAGACGCCCAGCAGGATCATCACGATCCCCGGCGCGAAGACCCCGAGGCGCTGCTCGCGCCCGGCCGGCGTCGGCTTCCGGTCGGCGTACGCCAGCCACAGCCGCCAGGCCCGTCGGGTGACGATGCCGGCTGGCCGGAACCGCGCCGGTGCGGGCCGCGGGAGGATCACCGTCGTGAAGACATCGTTCAGGATCCAGCCGACGATCGCGAGGCCCACGATGAACTCGATGACCGCCACAGGCGTGAGCGTAGCGGCGGTACTAGGCTCGCCCGCTCATGACTGATCTCGAGGTGCTCCTGGGCCTGCTGGTCGTGGTCGCGGCGCTCGCCACGGCGGCCAGGCGCGTGCACGTGCCGCCGCCGATCCTCATGCTCGTCGGCGGCGTGGCGCTCGGCTTCGTGCCGGGACTGCCGAAGGTCGCGCTCGATCCGCAGGTCGTGTTCCTCGTCTTCCTCCCGCCGCTCCTCTACGTCGCCGCCGTATTCGCGCCGCTGCGCGACTACCGCGCGAACGCGCCGACCATCGGCCTGCTCGCCGTCGGCCTGGTCATCGTCACGGCCGCCGCGGTCGCGGCCGCGGCCCGCGCGCTGATCCCCTCGCTCGGCTGGGCCCAGGCGTTCGCGCTCGGAGCGATCGTCGCGCCGCCCGATGCCGTCGCGGCGACGTCGATCCTGCAGCGCGTCGGCGTCCCGCGACGGGTGATCGCGATCCTCGAAGGCGAGAGCCTGCTGAACGATGCCACCGCGCTCGTCGCGTACCGCCTCGCCCTCGTCGCGGCCGTGTCCGGCTCCTTCTCGGCGGCCGACGCTGTCGCGAGCTTCCTCCTCATCGGGGTGGGCGGCGTCGCCGTCGGCCTCGTCGTCGGCGGGCTCGCGGCCGGCATCCGCCTGCGCCTCCGCGACACGCCGGTGTCGATCACGGTCTCCATCCTCACCCCGTTCGTGGCATATCTCGCGGCCGAGCGGCTCGCGCTCTCCGGCGTGCTCGCGACGGTCACGGCCGGGCTGTACATCGGCCGCCGCCTCTCGCTGCTCTCATCGGAGGACCGCATCACCGGCGGCGCGGTCTGGCAGACGATCAGCTTCCTGCTCAATGGCCTGCTCTTCACGCTCCTCGGGATGCAGCTCCCCGAGATCATCGGCAACCTCGGTGGACGACAGCTCGGGGAGGTCATCGCGATCACCGCGGCCGTCGCGCTCGTCGCGATCCTCGTCCGGTTCGGCTGGATATTCGCGGCGATCTACGCCCCGAAGCGCATCCGCGGCGCCCGGCGCGGCGACCCGCCCGCGTCACCGCGGGCCATCGTGGTCGTGGGCTGGGCCGGCATGCGCGGTGCCGTGTCGCTCGCCGCGGCGCTGGCGCTCCCGCTGCAGTTCCCGGAGCGCGACCTCGTCATCTTCATCACCTTCGGCGTGATCCTCGTCACCCTCGTCGGGCAGGGGCTGACCCTCCCATTCGTGGCGCGCGGCCTCGGGCTCGTCGCGGCGCAGGATGCCCAGCACGAAGAGGCCCACGCCCGCGCGAGGACCGCCGAGGCGGCGCTCGCGCTCCTGCCGCAGATGCGCGCCCGGTGGCCGGGCCACCTGCCGCTCATCGAGCGGCTCCAGGCGGACTACGAGCATCGGGTCGAGCACTCCGAGGACCACCACGACGGCGAGCTCGGCGAAGCCGATCGCGAGCTGCTCGAGCACCGCCAGCTGAAGCAGGAGCTGATCGACGCCGAGCGGCAGGCCGCGCGCGACATGCACGCGCGCGGGGCGATCAGCGATGAGGTGCTGCGGCGCCTTGAGCGAGACCTCGATCTCGCGGAGCTGCGCGCCGGAGTCTGAACGCGCGGACGCGGCGCCCGGTGCGGGCGCCGCGTCATGCGTCGCGAGGAGGAGAAGCTAGCTCTTTGGCTTGAGCTGGCCCCGGACGACACCGCCGGCGTGGGCCTGCGAGTGGACGTTGTAGTAGTAGTCGCCGGGCGTCGCGATGAGCGCCGTCGCGAGATCCGGCGCCACGGTCAGGTTGTCCTTCGTGATGGTCGTGCCACCGGTCGTGAGGGCGATCGGCTCGGCCGCTTTCATCCCCGAGTCGAGGACCACGGGTCCGTTGGTCTTCGCGTCGCCCTTGTGGATGTGCGAGATGATGATCATCGTCGTCGCCGGGAAGCCCTTGAGGACGATCTCGAACTTCGCGGTCGCCGCGGTGATCTTGCCGGTCGAATCCTTCGTCGTCGTGAGCGTCACGGTCGTCGTCCCGCTGCCACTCGCCTCCGCGTCGGCGATCGCCGGGTTCTCGTTCTCCGGCTTGAGGTCCGCGGTGAAGACGAAGACCGTCTGCGGGGTCGGGGCCGCGGTCGTCGCCGCCGCCACGGGCGCGCTCGAGGCCGCGCCGCTTCCGGCACCGCCGCAGGCCGCCGCCAGCAGGCCGGCTGCCGCCAGGGCCACTAGGACGCGCTTCATGATTTCCTCCACAATCGCCTGGTCGCCTTTGGGCTAGTACGTGCCGGGACGCCGCCCGGATGACCCATCATCGCTGGTCGGGGGTGCACGGTGGACGAGACGACCCGCTCGAACGAGGCCTCTGCGCGGCTGGACGCGATCATCCAGGGCCTGATCGAGGCCGACCAGCGTGGCTCCGGGATGGAGCCGATCAAGCTGGCGCACGAGCTCGGTGAGCTCAAGCTGCTGCTCGCCCGCCGCAGGACGATCCGCCCGCGCCCGGGCGGCGAGGGCCACTGGCGCTGCGAGGCCTGCGGAACGATCACCCACGCGAGCGCCAAGCCGGCGAAATGCCCGGAGTGTGGAGCGACGCAGCTGTGGCCGGCGGACCTCGCCCAGCCGAACGTGGAGTCCGGAGCGGGCTAGCCGGACTTCCGCGGGTTCAACGCGTCGGTGAGGCCGTCGCCGATGAAGTTGATCGACAGCACCGTCAGGAAGATGCACAGGCCCGGGAAGATCGCCCAGTGCGGGGCGAGGTCCAGGAAGTTGTGCGCGTCGAACAGGATGCGGCCCCAGGTCGGAAAGTCGGGCGGGAAGCCGAGACCGAGGAACGACAGCGTGGACTCCTGGATGATCGCGCCGCCGACGCCGATGGTCGCGGCAACGAGCACCGGGCTCATCACGTTCGGCAGGATGTGCCGGAAGATGATCCGGCCGTCGCGCGCGCCGACGGCGCGCGCGGCCTCGACGAACTCCTTCTGCTTCAGCGACAGGAACGACGCCCGGACGAGCCGCGCCACCGGCATCCACGTCAGGATGCCGATCACGCTGACGATCATGAGGAAGATCCCGAGCTCCGGCCCGAACGCGCTCCGCAGCGAGTCGCGGAACAGGTAGATGATCACGAGCAGCAGGGGCAGCGGCGGGACCGAGAGGAAAAGGTCCGCCACGCGCATGAGCGGGTTGTCCGCCCGGTCGAAGAACCCCGCGACGGCGCCGATGGTCGTGCCGAGGGTGATGGCGATGAGCACCGCGGTGATCCCGACCGCGATGGAGATCCGGCCGCCGAACATGACGCGGGCCAGCAGGTCGCGACCGAGGTCATCCGTCCCGAGCGGATGCTCGGCCGACGGCCCCTTGAGCGCCTGGGTGAAGTCGATGGTGTCGATCGGCGCGTGATACAGCAGCGGACCGAGGATCGTGAAGAGGATCAGGAACACGAGCGTCCCGAGCGCGAACATCGCGAGGCGGTGGTGACGGAACTGCCACCAGGCGTCCTTCCACAGTGACCGGGCCGGCCGGAGGGCGAGCGGCGCGGAGAGCGCGCCCGGCTTGCTGACGCCCGCGGTCGTCGCCACTACGTGTACTTGATCCGCGGATCGAGCACCGCGTAGAGCACGTCCGCCACGAGGTTGAACAGCACGACGAGCACCGCGAAGATCAGGAGGATCGCCGTGACGACCGGCGTGTCTCCGTCCCCGATCGAGCGGACCAGCAGCTCGCCGATCCCCGGCACGCGGAAGATCTGCTCCGTCACGATCGCCCCGCCGAAGACGGCGGGGATGCCGAGCGCGATGAGCGTGACCACCGGGATGAGGCTGTTCCGGAGGACGTGCCGCACGACGACGACCTGCTCCCTGAGTCCCTTGGACCGCGCCGTGCGCACGTAGTCGAGCGGCAGATGCTCGAGCATTTCGGCCCGGAGGTACCGCGCGATCGCTGCGGTGTCGAAGAGCGCCAGGACCGTGATCGGCATGATCGACTGTTTGAGCTGATCGATGAGCGACCCGACGTCGTGGATCTGGAGCGTCGAGTCGTAGATGAACGGGAACCACCGGAGGTTGATGCTGAAGACGATGATCAGCAGCAGACCGGTGAAGAACGTCGGCACCGAGAAGCCCATGAACGCGAAGGTCGTCGCGACATGGTCGAAGAGCGAGTAGCGCTTCACCGCGGAGATCATCCCGATCGGTACCCCGAGCAGCACGCCGAGCACGTAGGCCACGCCGACGACGGCGAGGGTGTTCGGCAGACGCTGCTGGATGAGGTCCATGACCGAGGAGTGGCTCATGAACGAGACGCCGAAGTCGCCGCGTGCGAGCGAGCTGACCCACTTGACGTAGCGGATGGGCCAGGGGTCGTCGAGGCCGAGGGCGTGGCGGATGTTCGCACGCACTTCCGGCGGGACCCGCGGGTCGGCGCCGAACTGCGAGAGCGGATCGGTCGGGGCGAGCGCGAGGATCGCGTACACGACGAAGCTGATGACGATGATGGTCGGCACCGCGATGAGGAGCCGGCGCGCGATGTATCTGCCCACCTACACGCTCCTCATTGGCGGCGCTCCAGGCGGCGCGGTGGCTTCTCCACCGCGCCGCCGTTCGCGCCTCATTCCTGGACTACGTGGCTACTTGTACCAATCCTGCATCGCGTACATCTCGGAGTCCCACCCGGTCGGGACGACGCCCTTCAGGGTGTTGCCGATGCCCGTGGTCACCTGGGTCCGCGTCACGATCGGGATGATCACGACGTTGAGGATCAGGATGTCGTTGGCCTCCTTGATGAGGGTCGCACGCTTGGCCGGATCGGTCTCCTTGCGGAGCGACTCGATCTTCGTGTCGAAGTCGGGGTTCGAGTAGCGGTTGTAGTTACCGGTCTGCCAGTTGTTCGACTTCTGCGCGATCTGCTTGGTCGTCCAACCGTTCAGGTAGCTCGTCGGGTCCGGGTCGGAGTTGTTCGTGAACATCTCGACGTCGGACCAGAAGTGGTTCGCGCCGTCCGGCGAGGTGTTCGTGAAGAACGTCGCCGCCGGGACGGACTTGAGCTCGACCTTGAAGCCGGCCTTCTCCCAGTTCGTCTTCATGAGCGCCTGGGTGTTCTGCCGGACCGCGTTGACGGTGGTCTGGTAGAGGATCTTCAGCTGGACGCCGCCCTTGGCGCGCACGCCCGCGGCTGCGTCCATCTTCCACCCGGCGTCGTCCAGCAGCTTGGCCGCTGCGGCGGTGTCGAACTGACCGCAGAACGAAGCGGTGTTCGTGGACTCGTACTCCGGGATGCCGGTGATGATGTTGCAGCCCGGCTTGCCGGCGAGGCCGTTGCCGTAGAACTGCTCGGCGACGGTCTTGCGATCCGTTGCCATCGAGAGCGCCTTGCGGACGGTGAGCCCGTCGGCACCGTTGAAGAACGGGTGCTTCGTCGTGGGCTCGCCGCGCTGGTCGCCGGGTGCGTTCGGGTCCGCGAAGTTGAGCAGGATGCGCTCGACGCTCGAGCCGTAGACGGTGAGCATCTTGCCCTTCGTGCTCGCGTCGATCATCGGCTTGAGCACGCTCGCGGTGACCTGGAGGTTCCAGGCGTAGTCGACGTCGCCGGTCTGGAAGACCGCGCGAGCCGACGTCTCGGCGTCGCCGCCACCCTTGAAGTTCACCGTCTTGAAGAACGGCTTGTTCGGGTCGCGGAAGTTCGCGTTGGCCGCGTAGGTCACGACGTCACCCGGCTTGAAGTCGGTGACGGTGTACGGCCCGGTGCCGATCGGCTTCAGGTTTCCGGGCGCGTCCTTGAACTTCGCGCCGGCGTAGGCGGCGAACTGGGCCTTCTGCAGGATGCCGCAGCAGGTCCCGACGCCCCACTGGTAGAAGTTCGGGTTCGGCGCGTCATACGTGATGACGACGGTGCTCGCGTCCTTCGCGACGACCGACTTCACGCCTTCGGTGTTGTCGGCGGTCGTCGATGCGCTCGCGGGGTCCTTGATCTGGGTGAACGTGAACACGACGTCGTCGGCGGTCACGGCGGACCCGTCGGACCACTTGAGGCCCGGCTTCAGCTTCCACGTGACGGTCGTGAAGTCGCTCGAGACGCCGCCGTTCGCGACGGTCGGGATGCTGTCGGCGAGCGCGTTCGCGATCGGCTTCGCATCCGGACCCCACGATGCGAGCGGCTCGATCACGAGACGCGACGCGTCGCTGTCCTTGGTACCGGTCGCCTGGTGCGGGTTCAGGATCGTCGGTGCCTGCCAGTAGAGGATCTTCAGCTCACCACCGTCACCCCGCTTGAACGCAGCTGCCCCACCCGAGGCCTTCGCCGAGCCGGACGGAGCCGAGCTCGTCGTGGTTGTCCCCGACTGGGCGCATGCGGCCGCGAGGATGACCGCGCTGAAGCTGACTGCCAGTGCGGAACGCCAGCGCATGTGCCCCTCCTAGTTATCCGTCCCCGCCAGCGCTCTGCCCTCTGCCTACCCTGGTCGGGATTGGCGGACTGTATTAGGGATAGCACTTGGGCGACAAGGCGGTTCAGGCGCCGGTTCGGGCTTGCTTGGAGGGCCGCACGGCCGGACCCGGATAGACCGGCTGTACGAGAAAGGCCGAGCAGGCCTGCGTAAGCCGGGTTCTGTCGTGGACGGTCATCTCTCTCGAACGGGGGTCGCCCCCCGCCTCTAGCGACCTACCCGGGAGCGGTGCGGGCAGCACCATCGCCCCCTGCGCGGTCTTGCACCGGTCGGAGCTTGCCCGTTTCACCCGCGTTGCCGCGGTTCGTCACTGTTGCGCTGGTCCTCGCCTCACGGCGGACGGGTGTTACCCGCCGACCTGCCCTGTGGTGCCCGGACTTTCCTCAGCGGCTTGCGCCGCCGCGACCATCCGAGGCCTGCTCGGCAGGCTCCAGTTTACAACCCGCCGACGCATCAGGACAGCGCATCCGAGGCCGCCTGGAGGGCCGCTTCGGTGAGCGCCTGACCGGTCTCCGCGGCGTAGAGCTCGGCCAGCGGGCGGGCGGGCACGCCGGCGGCGACGGCCAGCCGGACGACATCGGTGAGCCCGCTGCCGAGCGAGGCATGCCGCCACTCGGTCAAGACCACGCCGCGCGCAACGACCGCCGCGACCTCCGGCGAGAGCGCGCCGTGCGCCAGCACCTCGGGCCACGCAGCGAGCGCGCCCGGCCGCGCGAGGCGCGGGACGCCGAGGGCGACGAGCGCGGGGCCGTCGGCGGCCACGGCGCGCTCGACGGCCACCTTCGCCCGGACGATGGCCCCGAGGTCGCCGCCGGCGCGCGGCGCGTCGAGCAGGTCCTCGATCAGGAGCCACGGCCACGCCGCCACCGTCGCCGGCGGGATCCCGCGCGCGTGGACCGTGGGGACGCGATCGCTCTTGCGCGCCAGATGCGGCAGCAGCTTCACCTCGAGCGACGCGTGCGGCGGCACGCGCTTCACGACGAGCGACCGCCGCTCGCCGTCCTGGGTGAAGCTCACGCGATCGATCTCCGCCTCGGTGGTGTCCTGCACGATCCGCTCGGTCACGTCGCTGACCTCTGCTCGCAGGCTCCGCGAGATGAACGCGGTCAGCGGATCGGGGACCGGCTCGTCGCTCACCGGATGCCGAGCGCCTCGTCGATCGCGCGGTTCACCTGCGCGTCCGCGAGCGAGTTCCGCTCGCGCGGCACGTGCTCGATCGTGCGCGTCGGGAAGCGCGCGAGGAGCTCGCCGGCCCGAAGCGCGAGCGGGCGCAGGCCGGGATGCTTGATCTTCCAGAGGCCCCGCATCTGCTGCACGACGAGGAGCGAGTCCATCC
>DASWFN010000182.1:0-20472 GCA_036394215.1 Candidatus Limnocylindria bacterium | reverse complement strand
TCCGTTCGCCGGGCTCATGCGCACCGAGAGCGTGCCGCCGTCCGCGGAGATCCCGAGCTCGGTGAGCCGCAGGCCGATCCCCGTCGTGCCGGTCACTCGCGGATCGGTCGCGAGCCGCGACGGGGTCGTGATCGTTCGCCTTGTCGCACCGCTGACCTCGACGAGCTCGTGGCCGACGCGGGTCTGCAGCGGCACGCTGAGCTGCCCGTTGTCGATGAGGTACGTCTTCCCGGCGCCGAAGGCGACCTCGCGGCCGGTGAAGAGCGCGACGAACCCCCTCGCGGAGGGCGGACCGACGCGGATCTCCGCGTCGGAGCCGAAGCTCGCGGAGTCGCGCGTTCCGAGCAGCGCGGCGTACGCGACGTGCCCGTCGGGGGTCCAGGTCGGGAACGGCGCGATCGGAATGTTGCGGTCGCCGAATTGCACCGTCGCGGCGGTCAGGTCGCTCACGTACGCGGCGCCGGCGAACGAGCCCGCCTGCACGTCGAAGAAGAGGACATGGTCACCGCTCGGCGACCATTGCGGTATCGCGCTGCCGCCGAGGCGGCGCAGCGACCGATCGTCGGATTCGAGCTTGGCGATCACCCGCGCGACGCCGCGCGAGTCGGTCACCCACACCAGACCATGCATCGCGAAGGTGAACCGGCCGCTCGGCGCCGGTCGCGCCGCGGGCGACGGCGACGCCCGGACCGCGGTCGGCAGCGGGCTCGGGTACCACGCGTCAGGCTGGAAGACGTCGCTGAGCAGGACGACGGGGGAGTCGGGGTGCGCGGTGTCGTAGCGGTCGATGCGGCCGAACGTGAGGCCGATGGCGGTCCGACGATCCGGCGAGAACACGACGCGTTCGACGATCCCGATGCGCTGGTCGATCGGCGGGATCCCGGCCGCGCCGAGGAACGAGAGCGCGGTGCTCGCACCCTGGTTCGCGATGAATGGCCCGTTCGGCCACCGCCCGACCAGCCGGATGTCGTCGTAGCGCTGTGCCGTCTCCAGCCGCGGCTCGCCGGCATCGACCGTCGTGCTCCACACGCGCGCCTGGCTCGCGTTGACGACCGGGAGCGTGCCATCCCGGATCGTCGGCGCGATCTGGCCGGCGAGGAAGTACACCCGGCCGTCGTCACCGAGGAACGGCGAGGTCGCGCTCTGGCTGGTGAGCGGCACGATCCCGGTCCCGTCCACGCGCTGCACCGCGATCATCCCGCCCTGGGTGTGGACGAGCAGCTCGGTCGCGGAGATCCACTGCGACAGGAACGCATCGCCGAGCCCGGTCACGTTGCGCCACTCGCCGCCGGCCACGGACGCGACGTAGACGTCGGATGCCGATCCGCTCGAGCTCCGCAGGGTCGTCGCGACCTGATGGGCATCGGTCGACCATGCGAGGCCGGTGAGCCGCGAGTCCAGCGCGACGATCGATGCGTTCAGGCGAAGGTCGGTCTGCGTGCCGTCGAGCCGGAGGATGGTGACCAGCGCGCGGCCGCGGTCGATGTACGCAAGGGCATTGCCGTCGGGCGACCAGCGCATCGTGTCGACGCTGCTCATCACCGTCGTCCGCGCGAGCGCCCGGCGGTTCGTGCCGTCGATGTTCGCGACCCACAGCTGATAGCCGCCCTTCGGATCGGCGCGCCAGTACGCGAGCCGGCCGGTGCGCGAGAGCTCGACCGGCGCCCGCGCCGCCGATGGCGATGGTCCGTCATCGGCCGGTGCGCGCTCCTCGAGCAGGCCGCCGGCCGCGAGCGCGCCGGCCAGCGCCGCGACCGAGACGACGACGACGAGCAGCGCGCCGACCGCGTACGGTGCGAGGCCACTCCGCACATCGCCATAATCCGCCTCGGGTGGATGCCCCGCTGGTCCGCGAGTTCCTGCTCTCGCTGGCCGATCGGCCCCCCGAGGCGCGGACGGTGCCCCGGATGCGTGCCTACCTCGAGGCGCTCGGCCGTCCGGACGTGCGCTACCTCGTGGGGCTCGTGCGCGGCGCCGGCGCGCCGACCATCGCGCGCTTCGCGCGCGGGGTGCTCGAGGCGGCGGGCGCGACCGTCGGCGCGCCGGATGACCCGCTCGACGATGCGCTCCTCGCGGTCTCGGGCACGTCCGTCGCGGCGATCGCGTATCAGCTCGGCGATCAGCTCGGGGAGATCTCGCGCCGCGAGGGAGAGGCGCTCATCGCGTTCATCGCTCACGCCGAGAACAGCCGCCGGGTCATGCTGCTCGCGGACGCCGCGCTCGATCCGTACGCGCCGGTGCACGGCGCGGTCCCCGACGTCGTCGCGGTCGGTCCGATCGCCGCCGACGAGCTCGCCGTGGCCATCGCCGACGCGCCCGAGCGCCGCCCGTTCGTCATCGCGCCCCGCGACCAGGCGGGCGCCGAGGCGGCGATGGCGAAGCGGTCGCTTCCGTACGTGCTGGGAGGCCGGGACTACCGCGTGCGGGGCGACGGCCGGTTCATGGAGATCACCGTCGGCGACGAGCGCTACGGCGCGCTGGCCCTCGGGCCGGGGGACGATCCGGCGCTCGCCGCGACCGGCATCGTGGCCGGCCTGGCGATCGCGTCGTTCGGTGTGCGGATGCGCACGGAGTGGGTCGAGCGCGGTGCCGAGCTGGCCGCGGCGCGACAATGACAGCGTGACCCCGCTCGAGGCCGCCCGCACGTTCATGACCGCGCTCGAGGAGAGCGACGCCGACAAGGCCGCGGCGGTGTGCACCGACGAAGTGACGATCGTGCTCCCGGGCGGAGAGACGGAGCTCCAGGGGAAGGACGCGGCGAAGCGCCTCATCCGCGTCGCGCCGCCGTTCATCCGCCTCGTCCGGGAGGAGGACGTGCAGGGGAACTCCGTGATCCTGCGCGGCCTGACGCGGTCGCCGGGTCACTTCGCGAACTTCACGACGTGGACGTTCGAGACGGACGGCGAGAAGATCATCCACGTCTCGTTCTCGTGGCGCCCCGCCAACTGACCGTGCCCGCCATCCCAACGTGGGTGGTCCTCGGACTGCTCTCAGCGATCTTCGCCGCGCTCGTCGCGGTCTTCGCGAAGATCGGGCTCACGGACGTCGATCCCGTCGCCGCGACCGCGGCCCGCTCGGTGATCCTTACGGTCGTCGTGCTGCTCGCGGCGTTCGGCTCCGGCCGCATCACCGGCGTCCAGGACATCACCGGCAGCGGCTGGATCTGGATCGCGCTGTCCGGTGTCGCCGGCGCGGCGTCATACCTCGCCTATTTCGCTGCGCTGCAGCTCGGGCAGGCCAGCGCGATCTCGGCCCTCGACCGGCTCTCGGTCGTGTTCGTGGTCGTACTCTCGGCCGTCTTCCTCGGCGAGGGGTTCAGCGCGATGAAGCTCCTGGGCTCCGGGCTCGTCGTCGGCGGCGTCTACCTCATCAGCCGCTGAGCGCTACTCGATATAGCGGAACGAACGCGGGATCCTCGTCAGCCCGTACTCCGTGAGCGGCCGCGGCACGCGGTAGCGCCGCGCCTTCGTGACCGGCAGGGCCCAGCCCCGATCCGAGCGACGTGTCGGCGCGCCGAGGTCGCACTCACCCACGACGGCGTGGGCCTCGACGACGGCGAGGTAGGCCTTCGCGGGGAGGCGCTTCGGCGGGACGGAGCGGTGCTCGAACCGCGCGGTGCCATTGAGGATGGCGTCGGCGTGCTCGGCGCGGATGGCGAGAACGATGGCGTCAGGCATGGCGATCCTCCTCGAGTGATCGCCATGCCTAACGGCCACCGCTTGCGGTCGTGGTCGCGAGGCGCTACTTCGAGCCGAGCGTCCCGTCCATGAGCAGGATCAGGGCGAAGTTGTCGGCGCCGCCGTTCTGGTAGAGCGGGTCGTCGAGCGCCGGCCAGCCGGTCACGCGCTTCTGGTCGCTGATCGGAGCGTTGTTGAAGCGCTCGGCCAACGGGATCGCGGGCAGGATCTCGTTGAACGCGAACGCGTAGCGCTTCACCGCGTCCTTCTGCTTGGCCTCGTCGAGGTCCTCGGCCTGCACCAGGAGCGCCTCGAAGTCGACGTCACCCTGCGACGTCTTCTGCTTGACCGGGTACTTCTGGCCGCCCGCGGACTGCGTGGTGTTGAACTCGCGGATCGGCCGGACCATCGAGGGCTGGGGGTGCGGGTTGCCGGAGCCCCACGCGTTCAAGGACAGCGTGAACTTGCCGCTATTGAAGTCGGGGCCCTGCGTCGAGCGGGGCGCGCCCCGCGGCGTGATCTTCACGCCCCACTTGTTGAGCTGCTCGCTGATGTTCACGCCGATCGGCGCCCAGTCCGCGAAGTCGCTCGGGTACTGGAGGTCGAACTCCAGCTTCTTGCCGTCCTTCGCCCAGGTCCCGTCGCTGCCGCGAGCGAAGCCCGCGTCCTTCATGAGCCCGTCGGCCTTCGTCGTGTCCTTCTTGTACACGGTCAGCTTCTTCTGGTCGTCCGCGGAGAGCCAGGTCTTGAGCAGCGCGTCGCTGACGCCCGCGGCCCACTGCGGGGCCTGGGTCTTGTCGCCGTAGGCGATGTGATTGGCCTCGTCGCGGTCCAGTGCCCACGCGACGGCCTGGCGGACCTTGGGGTCCTGGAACTGCGGGGCGTTCTCCCAGTGGAAGTAGAGGGCCGGGCCGGTGTAGAACGGCCCGCGCACGATCTTGAGGCCCTTGCCTTCGAATGCCTTCTCGCTCGCGACCGGGAAGAAGCTCGTGCTGTAGTCGACGTCGCCGGCGAGGATGAGCGGCGTCACCTGGTCGGTGTCGCCGTTGTAGACGACGATCTTGTCGAAGTTCACCTTGTCGGCGAAGAGCCCGCCGGGGTTCTTCACCAGGGTCAGCCGCGCCTCGGTGAGCGACGCCGGATCGACCTTGTAGGGACCGTTCGACGACGGAGCGGCCACGACAAGGTCCGCGAGCTCCTTGCGGATCGCCTTGACGGAGTCGTCGGCCGTCGTCTTGCCGGCCTTGAACTCGGTCCAGGCCTTGTCGGCGATCGCGCCGTAGACCGACATCGGGCGGATGCCCGTGCGGAGGATGTTCCGCTCGAGCAGAGCCGAGGTCTTCTTGAGCTTGAAGTGCATCGTGTAGTCGTCGGGCGCATCGATGTCGTCGACGAAGTTCCAGATCGACGACCCGGTGAGGCGGGAGATCTTGAACGTCGTGAGCGTGTCCTTCGCCGTGACGTCCTTCCCGTCGTCCCACTTCACGCCCTTGCGCAGCTTCACGGTCATCTCGGTCGCGGAGATGCTGTGTGACTCGGCCAGCAGGTACGCCCACTTCTTGTCGGCCCACCGGTAGATCGCGAGGTTCTGATAGATGATCTCCATGAGGTAGCTGCCGCCGAGGATCGGGGCGCCGCCGTAGTAGTTCCACACGCCCTTGGGCGGCAGGTCGATCGGCCACGTCGCGTGGAATTCGCCGCCCTTCTTCGCGTTGCCCGCGGGCGTCGTCGCGCCGGGGGCGCACGCCGCGGCGATGAGGCCAAGGCTCACGAACGCCGTGTCGCGGAGCAGGCGCCGCCGCGACGGGAGATATGCGAGACGCGGGGCGTCATCTCTCTCGGTCATTTGTCCCTCCTCTGTGGTGGCTCGTTGTAGCCGGTGCGTGGCCCATTGTCATGCGGGAGCGGCGGGTCCGCCGAACGGGCGAGCCAGGACACGCCGAGGACGAACGCGCCGCTCACGATCGCCGCCAGGACCGTGACGACGAACTCGGCGGAATCGCGCGGCTGGAACGGGAGCGTGACCAGCGCGATCGCGAGGATCGTGAACCCGATCCGGAAGCCGCCTCGAAGGAGTCGGGCGTCGATCAGGCCCCCTCCCGTCCGCGCGTGCGCTCGCGGACGGCCACGTGGCAGGCGACCTGGCGCTCACCCGGGATGGGCAGGAGCTCGGGTATGCGGACGTCGCAGAGCCCGGCCTCGAAGAGCGGGCAGCGCGGATGGAACGAGCAGCCGGGCGGGACCTCGAGCAGGCTTGGGATCTCCGCGCTCCGCAGCGGCACGCGGGCCTTCTCGCGCGTGAGCGTGGGGTCGGCCTCCGGGATCGCGCCGATGAGCGCCGCCGCGTAGGGATGGGCCGGGTCCGTCACGAGCGTCTCGGTGGACGCGAGCTCGACCACGCGACCGAGGTACATGACGCCGATCCGGCCGCGCCGCGCGAAGTAGCGGGCGACCGCGAGGTCGTGCGTGATCAGCACGATCGTGACGCCGAACTCATCACGGAGCGCGAGCAGGAGATCGAGCAGCGTGATCCGGATGGACACGTCCACCATCGAGACGGCCTCGTCGGCGACGATGATCCGCGGGTCGACGGACAGCGCGCGCGCGATCGACACGCGCTGGCGCTGTCCGCCGGACAGCTGATGCGGGTACTTGGGCAGAAAGTCGTCGGGCGGCGTGAGCCCGACCCGCCGCAGCAGCTCGAGGATCGCGGCCGTCGCCTGCTCTCTGCCGCGCGCCTTCCCGTGACGGAAGAGCGGCGCCGACAGCGTGTCGTAGACGGTGCGGACCGGGTTGAGCGACGCGTACGGGTCCTGATGCACGAGCTGCACGGCGCGGCGGAACGCCGCGAGGTCGGCGCCGCGCTTCTCCCAGACGTCCTTCCCTTCGTACAGGAGCCGGCCGCCGGTCGGTCGCAGCAGTCCGGCCAGCATCCGACCCGTCGTCGTCTTGCCGCACCCGCTCTCCCCGACGAGGCACATCGCCTCGCCCTCCGCGAACGCGAGCGAGACCCGGTCCACCGCGGTGATCCGTCCGCCGGGCGTCTCGAACGTCCGGCTCACGCCGTCGAGCTCGATGAGCTGCGCGATCAGAGCGCCTCGGCCGGGCGGCGGCTGCCGACCTGCTCCGCGACCGCTTGCCAGCGGATGCACGCGGCCGTATGTCCGGGAGCGTCGACGGGCACGAGCGCGGGATCCTCCCGCGCGCAGCGATCGATCGCGAACGGGCAGCGCGGGTGGTACGCGCAGCCGGACGGCGGACGCACGAGATCCGGCGGCGATCCGGCGATCGACTCGAGAAGGCCGAGCTCGCCCGACACGCGCGGGACGGCCTTCAGCAGGCCGACCGAGTACGGATGGCGCGGCCGGTAGAAGAGATCGTCGACCTTCGCCTCTTCGACGACGCGGCCGGCGTACATCGTGAGGACACGATCGGCGAGCTCGGCCGCGAGCGAGAGATCGTGCGAGATGAACAACATCGCGAAGCCGAGCTTCCGCTTCAGGTCGCGCAGCAGATCGATGATCGCCCGCTGGGTGAGGATGTCGAGGGCGGTCGTCGGCTCGTCGAGGATGAGGAGGCGCGGGCCGAGGAGCAGGCTGAGCGCGATGAGCACGCGCTGCTTCATCCCGCCCGAGAGCTCGTGCGGGTAGGCGGGCAGGACCCGCTCGGGGTGGAGGTGGACGAGCTCGAGGAGCTCATTGGCCTTCCGCCGGACGACCGTCGGGTCGCTCATCCCGTGGGCCCGTGCGGTGTCGAGGAACTGCGACCACACGTTGATGACCGGGTTGAACGAGTTGAGCGCGGACTGGAACACCATCGCGGCGTCGCCCCAGCGAAAGCGCCGCAGCTCCTCGTCGTCCATCTCCAGCACGTTCTGCGGGCCGGTCGCCTGCTCGAACACGATCACGCCGCGCGACACCGTCGCGCTACGCGGCGAGAGCCGGATGAGCCCGACCGCGAGCGTCGTCTTCCCGGAGCCGCTCTCGCCGATGATCGCGACCGTCTCGCCGGCGTCGACGTCGAACGTGACGCCGCGGACGGCCTGCACCGCGCCGCGGCGGGAGCGGTAGTCGATCGCGAGGTCGCGCACCGAGAGGAGGGCCATCAGCCCGCCCGCAGCCGCGGATTGAAGACGTCCTCGAGCCCGGACGCGAGCGCGACGAGCGACAGCTGGAACAGCGAGATCGCGAGGATCGGGCTGAGGATGTACCAGAAGCTGTCGCTGAAGTAGAGCGCACCCTGGCTCTGCGCGAGGTACAGCATGATCCCCCAATTCGCGCCGGACAGCGGCACGAGCCCGAGGACGATGAGCCCGACCTGCGCGTAGACGGCGCCGGTCATCGCGAAGATGAAGTGGATCGCGATGTAGCTCGCCATGTTCGGCAGCATCTCGCGGAAGATGATGTGAAAGAGACCGAGGTCGAGCGATCGCGCGGCTTCGACGTACTCGCGCTCCTTGAGCGAGAGGATCTGCGCGCGGATCTGGCGCAGCAGCCCGGCCCACTGGAGCGAGGCGAGGATGAGCGCGAGGATCAGGAACCCCTCGGGCCGGAAGATCGCCGCGACGACGATGAGGATCACGAGGTGCGGGACCGTGAGCACGATGTCCGCGAGCGTGAGCAGGAACGCGTCGACCTTCCCGCCGACCGTCGCCGCGATCGATCCGAACGTCACCGCGACCGCCGTCGAGAAGAACGCGGCGAGGAACGCCACGCTCAGGATGTCCCGCCCCCCGTAGACGATCTGGTTCAGGACGTCGCGGCCCTGGAAGTCGGTCCCGAGCGGGTTCGCGATCGATGGGGTGCGGTACACGTTCGCGATGTCGACGGCGTTGCGCAGTGGGACGAGGAGCGGGACCACGAACGCGAGGAGGACGAACCCGGTCACGCCGATGAGCCCGAGCAGGCCGACCGGTCGGCGGGCGATCACCGCGATGAGGCCGGCGATGGCGGCGAGCGGCCGCGGCAGCGTCACTGCGCGCGGCCGATGCGCGGATCGAGCTTGCTGTACAGGAGGTCGGCCGCGAGGTTCGCGACCACGACCGAGATCGTCACGAGCAACAGGATGCCCTGCATCACCGGGTAATCGCGCTGAGCGACCGCGCGCAGCAGCCGGAGTCCGACGCCCTGGTAGACGAAGATCTGCTCCACCAGGACCGCGCCGCCGACGATGAAGCCGATCGAGATCGCGAGCTGGGTGACGAGCGGCAGCGCGGCATTGCGCCCGACGTACGCCGTCGTGATGCGCGAGTCGCGCAGGCCGCGGGCGCGCGCAGCCACGACGTAGTCCTCCTCCAGCGTGGCGAGCGTCGCGTTGCGCATCGAGAGGATCCAGTGGCCGATGTTGGTGAGGAAGAACACCGTGATCGGCAAGGCCGCGTGGAAGAGCACGTCGCCGATGAAGTCGAGGCTGAAACCCGGCTGGATCCCACCCGAATAGGCGCCGCGCATCTCGGTGATCGGAATGAGCTGCAGCTGCACGCCGAAGATGAGGACGATGAGGATCGCCACCAGGTAGTTGGGGACGGAGCTGATGATCGATCCGAAGGTCGACACCGCCTGATCGAAGGGCGAGCCGCGGCGGTACGCCGCGAGCAGCCCGAGCCCGATGCCGGCGGCGAAGCTGAGGAGCAGGCCGGTGCCGACCGCGAACAGCGTCCAGGGAAGGACGGCCAGGATGATGGCGGTCACCGGCACGCTGCTCGACAGGAACGACTTGCCGAGATCGCCGTGGAGCACGTTCCCGACGTAGGTGAGGTACTGCTCGTAGATCGGCTTGTCCAGGTCGATCGGGTAGATCGTCGCCACCTGCTGGCGCGCTTCCTCGTACGTGACCGCGCCGTTGCGCGTCAGCTCCTCGATCCGGAGGTCGATCGGATTCCCCGGGAGGAGCCGGATGAGCGCGAACGTGATCGTCGTCGCGACGAGGATCGTGAGCGCGGCCTTGAGCAGCGCGCGCAGGATCGGATGGCGCCACGCCGATCCGAGCCGCTCGCGCGCGGTCGCGCGCGCGGTCATCTTCACTTCGGCTGGGATCACCGCGGCCATCGAAAGCGGATGCTACGTCGGTCGATCGAGCAGCGAGGCGAGCGACACGGCCGCGAGCGACTCGAAGCGATGGTCCGCGCCGTCGAGGTCCATCGCGATCGTGAGCTCGTTCGGGACGACGACGCAGCGCATCCCGGCGGCCTGCGCCGCGAGCAGGCCGTTGCGCGAATCCTCGAACGCGATCGCTTCGTCGGGGCGCACACCCAGGCCGGCGCACGCCGCGAGGTAGAGATCGGGCGCCGGCTTCGCGCGCAGCTCCGGCCGGTCGCGGCACTGGACGTGATCGAAGAGCGCGGTCAGCCCGAGGCGGTCAAGATGTCCGACGACCCACTTCGGCGTCGAGCTCGAGCACACCGAGAGCCGGAGCCCGCGGCGGCGGGCGTCCGCGAGCAGATCGCGCAGGCCGGCCGATTCCGCGACGGCCATGACGAGCTCGGTCTTGCGCGCGTCGCGCCGCTCGGTGATCGCGTCACGGTCGTCGCGCGCGCCGATGAGTCCCTCGAGGTACGCGAGGGCGTCGAACCATCCGCCCTCTCGGCCGATGTAATCGAGCCACAGCTCCTTCGGGAGCTCGTGGCCGAACTCGCGGTAGGTCTCGACCCACGCCTGGTATGCCGGCGTCTCCGTCTCGAGGATGAGCCCGTCGAAGTCGAAGACGAGCGCGCGGACGGTCATGCCTGGGTCGCGTAGCGTCCGTAGAGGTCGACCGTCGCCCGCAGCGCGCGCCAGTAGTTGTCGAGGCGGATGTTCTCGTTCGGCGCATGTGCGCCGGAGCCGGGGTGGCCCATCCCGAGCGTGACGTTGGCGAGCCCACGCTTCGCGCAGACCTCCCACATCGGCGACGTCCCACCGGAGGTCGGCACGAGCAGCGCTTCGGTGCCGAAGGCGGCTTCGGCCGACGCCTTGGCCGCGCGGACGACGGGGTCGTCCATCCGTCCGCGGTACGGCCGGGTGCCCTCCTTCGAGATCGCTTCGATGTCGGAGAACCCGTTGCGGTCGAGATGCGCGCGCAGTGCGTCGCGGATCCGCGCCGGATCCTGATCGGCCACGAGCCGGAAGTCGACCTTCGCCATGGCCTCGGCCGGAATGACGGTCTTCGTACCGTGACCGGTGAACCCGGACTCGATGCCGCAGATGTTGCAGGTCGGCTCGAAGACCGACGCGAGGTTCGCCGCGTCGTCGTCCCGCCGCCAGGCGAAGCCGCTGATGCCGTGGATCTCCTTGAGCTCGGCGGCCTCGAACGGGACCGAGCGCATGTGCGCGACCTCCGCCTCGGTCGGCGGACGGACATCGTCGTAGAAGCCGTCGATGAGGATCCGGCCGCGTTCGTCGACGAGCGTGGACAGCGCCTGGACCAGGCGCCAGGCCGCGTTCGGCAGGTACGTCGCGCCGCCGGAGTGCGCGTCGCGCGCCATCGTGTGCGCGCGCAGCTCGACGTAGTAGATGCCCTTGCCGCCGAGGAGCAGGTGCGGCCGGCCCGCCGCGTCGATCCCGCCGCCCTCCTTCAGCGCGCCGTCGGCGGCGGTGAGCGTCGGATCGAGGGCCAGCAGCCGGCCGAGGTGCGCGCTGCCATCCTCCTCCTCGCCCTCGATCAGGAAGCGCACCCGGATCGGAAGCTCGCCCCGGGTCGCACGGTAGGCCTCGAGCGCCTGGATCCGCAGCAGGAGGTGGCCCTTGTTGTCGTTCACGCCGCGCGCGAACACCGCGCCGTCTCGCACGGCCGGCTCGTAGGGCGGGGTGCGCCAGAGGTCGAGCGGCACCGCGGGCTGCACGTCGTAGTGCTGGACGCACAGGAGGGTGCGGGCGCCCGTGCCGGCTTCGCCCACGACGAGCGCCGGCGCGTCATCGACGCGCAGCGTGCGGCTTGCCGCACCGGCCGCGGTGAGCCGGTCGGCGCACCAGCGGGCCGCGCGGTCCAGCGCCGGGCCGGCGGTGGCCTCGGATGGGATGGCGCAGAGCTCGCGCAGCTCGGAGACGAGCCGGTCGCGGTGCTCGTCGAGATAGCGATCGAGCGCGTCGGTCATGACGGCGGCAACGCTACTGCTTTCCGACCACGCGGCGCGGGTCGAGCGCGTCGCGGAGCCCGTCGCCGACGAAGTTGATCGACACGACCGCGAGGAAGATCGCGAGCCCCGGGAAGATCGCGACCCAGGGCGCGGAGGTCATGTCGGTCGTCGCGTCGGTGAGCATGTTGCCCCACGTCGACGTGGGCTTCTGGATGCCGAGCCCCAGGAACGAGAGCGTGCTCTCGGCGATGATCGCGCCTGCCACGCCCAGCGTCGCCGCGACGACGATCGGTGCGACGGTATTCGGTAGCAGATGGCGGACCATGATCCGGATATCGCTCGCGCCCACGGCGCGCGCCGCCTCCACGAACTCCCGCCCCTTCAGCGACAGCACCGTCGCGCGCACGATCCGCGACGTGCGCATCCAGGACAGCGCGCCGAGCACGAGGATGATCGTGAACACGGTCCCACCGAAGAGCACCGATAGCAGGATGAGGATGAACAGGCGGGGGACCGAGAGCAGCACGTCGACGAGGCGCATGAGGATGCCGTCGGCGAGTCCCCCGTAGTAGCCGGCGACGGCGCCGATGACCGTGCCGGCGACGACGGCGATCAACGCCGCGAGGACGCCCACGGTCATCGACACGCGGCCGCCGAACAGGATGCGGGTCGCGAGGTCGCGTCCCAGGCTGTCGGTCCCCATCGGGTGGCCGAGGGACGGCGGCTCGAAGATGAGCAGCAGCTGCGTCTTGTTCGGATCGTACGGCGACACGATGGGCGCGAAGGCTGAGAGCAGCGCGATCGCCAGCACGACGAATCCCGAGGCCACCGCGAGGCGGTGCTGGCGGAATCGCTCGAACGCCATCTGTCGCTGGCTGCGCGACCGGTAGACCGGTGCGGAGTCGCGGATCGCCTTCGGGACGACTGCGTCCGCCATCAGCTGTACCGGATCCGCGGATCGAGGTAGCCGTAGACGATGTCGGCGAGCAGGTTGGCCAGCACGACGAAGGCCGCCGAGATCGCGATGATCCCCATCAGGACCGGATAGTCGAGGCGGGTGGCCGAATCGATGAACAGCCGGCCCATCCCCGGCCAGCCGAAGATCTGCTCGGTGACGACGGCCCCGACGAAGAGCTCGGGCAGGTCGAGCGCCGCGACCGTGATGAACGGGATCGCCGCGTTCTTCAGGGCATGGCGCCAGATCACGCGCGGCTCCGAGAGTCCCTTCGACCGCGCCGTCCGCATGTAGTCCTGGCCCGTCGTCTCGAGCATGCTCGCTCGGAGGAAGCGCACGTAGACGCCGATCTGGACCAGCGACAGCGTCGCGACGGGCAGCACGAGATGTCGCGCGAGATCGCCGAACGTGAACGGCGCGCCGGGTGCGAGCATCCCGCCGAGCGGCAGGAGCCGGAGCGTCAGGCCGAACGTGATGATGAGCAGCAGTCCGAGCCAGAACGTCGGCATCGAAAAGGCCGCGAACGTCGCGCCGGTGGTGATGTGATCGAACCACGAGTACTGCTTGACCGCGGTGAGGACCCCGATCGGGAGCGCGATCAGCAAGGTCACGACATACACGGTCGCCATCAGCCAGAGCGTGTTCGGGAGCCGGCCGCCGATCATCGTCAGCACCGGCTGTGAGGTCGCATGCGAGAAGCCCCAGTCACCGGTCAGGAAGTGCCCGAGCCACGACGCGTACTGGATCGGGACCGGCTGATCCAGGCCGAGCGCGTGCTCGAGCCGTTTCATGTCCTCGGGCGTGACGTTCGGGTTCGCCTCGTACGCCGCGAGCGGGCCGCCGGGGATCGCTTTCAGGATCGCGAAGACCATCACGGTGATGCCGAGGAGCAGCGGGATCGCCTGGATGAGCCGGCGCGCGACGTAACGTCCCATCTACCGCGCCCTACTGCTCTGGTCCGGAGCTATTTCCGGATCGACCAGTCCTCGGCGTTCCAGGTGATGTCGTCCCAGGTGTTGCCCTTGTACCCGGACACGTTCGACCGGAACGCGTCCAGGCCCTGGCGGTCGTACATCCAGATGATCGGCACGTTGTCGTTGAGGATCTTGAAGGCGTCGGCGTAGTTCTTCGCCCGCTTCGTCAGATCCACGGTCGCGCCCGCTTCCGCGACGAGCCGATCGACCTCCGGATTCGAGAACCGCGTGTAGTTCTGGCCCGAGCCGTTGTTGGCGGCCGTGGGGATGTTGCCGCTCGTGTAGCGCTGATTGATGACCTGATGCGGATCGATCGCCGGGCTCGACGCGTACATCCACATGTCGATGTTGCCCTTCTTGCGCGAGTCACCCGCGCTGTACGAGCCGGACAGGAGGACGGCCGACGGCTGGTTCTTGATCTGGAGCTCGATGCCGATCGCCTTCCATTCATCGACGAGGATCTGCTCGACCCCTTCGCGGATCTTGTCGCCGGTCGTCGTCACGATCGTGAGCGAGGCCTTCACGCCGCCCTTCGAGCGGATCCCGTCGGACCCCGGCACCCAGCCGGCCTGGTCGAGGAGCTGCTTGGCCTTCGCCGGTTCGTAGGACTCCTGGGTCAGCCCCTTGGGCGAGGCCCAGCCCTGCGAGACGGCGGACGTGCCGGGCTTCGCCTTCCCGAACAGGAGCTTGTCGATGATCTGCTGCTTCGGCGTCGCGAGCAGCAGCGCGCGGCGCACGTTGATGTCGCCGAGGACCGGATGGGGGACCTTCGGGTCCGCGATCGGGTCGGCCGGCTTCGCGAGGTTCAGCTCGATGCGCTCGACGCTCGGGCTCGGCGTCGTCACGATCTTGATGTTCGCGTCCTTCTCGAGATCCGGGATCTGGGCCTCGAGGAGGTTCCACATGCCGTCGACCTCGCCGGCCTTCAGCTGCGCGACGGCAGCTTCACGCGAGGGGACGCTGCGGAAGACGATCTTGTCGAGCAGCGGCTTGTCGGGCTTGCGGTAGTTCGGGTTCCGCTCGACGGTGATGTGGTCGGCGCTCACGAACTCCGTGACCTTGTACGGGCCGGTGCCCATCGGCTTGAGGTTGTACTCGCTCTTCGAGATGTCCGGCACGTTCTGGAGCAGCGTCTTCGGGATGATCCCGCCGAAGCGTGTGAGGTACGCGCCGTAGATCGTCTTGTAATGCAGGACGACCTGGGTGTCGGTCGGCGTGTCCACCGATTCGATCGAGCTGTAGCCCTCGGTCGTGACGACCTTCGGGTCTTTGAGGTACGTCTCCCAGGTGAATTTGACGTCTGCGCTGGTGAACGGGCTGCCGTCGGACCACTTCACGCCGGACAAGAGGTCGTAGGTGACGTCCATCTTCTTGCCGTCGGCACTGATCTTCACGCCGCCGTTGTCGAGCGTCGGCACGGTCTTCGCGAGCACCGGGTAGAAGGTCCCTGCCGTGTCGGTCTTGAGCAGACCCTCGACGGTGACGTTGTTGACCACGCTGGCGACGGTCTGGTTGGCGTAGATCGGCGCGAGCGTCGTGGGCTCCTGCCAGATCGCGAACACGAGCGTGCCGCCGCGGACCGGGGCCGCGCTCGGACCGCCGCTCGCGGTGCCGGTCGGTGCCGGCGTACACGCGGCGGCCGCGACGACCAGCGCGAACAGGATCGCGGCGGCCCGCCTCCCCATTTCCACGGCGCCATTGTGCTCGCGGCATCCCGCCGTCACCAGAGGCGTTCCGCGGGCGGCAGCCCGAGCGCCGTCCGGGCCTCCCCGACGAGCGCCAGGGAGCCGGTCACGCAGACGAGCCCAGCCGGGCCGGCGAGCCTTCGGGCGAGGACGAGCGCGGACCCAACGTCCGGCGCCGCCTCCGGGCGCCGCCCGGTGACCCCCGCGGCGATCCGCGCGAGGTCGGCCGGCTCCCGGGCCCGGGCACTGGCCGAGCGGGTCGCGACGATCCGCGAGCCGGCGGCCGCGAGCGGCCGCAGCACGGCGAGCGCGTCCTTGTCCCGGTTCGACCCGACGACGATCACGATCGGCCGGGCCGGCTCGCGCCGCAGCGCACGCGCGAGCGCCTCCGCCGACGCGTCGTTGTGCGCGCCGTCCAGGATCACCAAGGGCCTGCCCGGCACGCGCTCGTAGCGCCCGGGCCATACCGCGTTCCGCAGGCCGGCGCCGATCGCGCGATCGGGCTGCTCGAGGTCGCGCGCGGCCGCGGCGGCGAGCGCGGCGTTCTGGCGCTGGTGCTCGCCGGCGAGCCCGAGCGCGGTGCGCCCGCCGACGGGCTCGATCAGCTCAAGCTCCGCGCCCGCCTCGCGGCAGACGCGGCGGATGGCGCGCATCGCGGCCGGCCGCTGTTCGGCGACGAGCGCGGGGCGCCCGGCGCGCACGATGCCGGCCTTCTCCGTCGCGATCGCCGCGATCGAAGCTCCGAGGATCGCGGTGTGGTCACGGCTCACCGGTGTGAGGATCGAGATCGCCGGATCGAGCGCGTTCGTCGCGTCGAGCCGGCCGCCGAGCCCGACCTCGACGACGGCCACCGCGCATCCGCGCTCGGCGAACGCGCGCATCGCGATCGCGAGCGTGAGCTCGAATGTCGTCGGCTCGCCGGCCGCGGGATGCTGGCGGTGCAGAGCCGCGACGGTGGGGCGCAGGTCGCGGATCGCGCCCGCGAACGCGGCCTCGGCGAGCATCCGCCCGTCGATGCGGACGCGCTCGCGGTACGCCTGCAGGTGCGGGGACGTGAACAGCCCCGCGCGAACGTGTCCGGCGTGCAGGATCGAGGCGAGGAACGCCGCGGTCGAGCCCTTGCCCTTGGTCCCGGCGATGAGGACGACGCGCATCGTCCGATCCGGATCACCGAGAAGGTGGAGCAGCGCGCGCATTCGGCCGAGGCGCCAGCGGGCCGCGCGGTTCGCGCGCGGGGCCCAACCGACCCCAAGGACGGGATCGGAGAAGCCGAGGAGCCAGTGCATCTCCGTCGATCCCATGAGCGCTGATTGTGGCGGGATACCATTTCAGCGGAGCAGGACGGCATGATCGAAGACCTCGAGGTCATCGTTGAATCGCGGCCGACGCTGCGCGATCGCTGGCTCATGCCGGCGCTCGGGGCGCTCGCGCTCACCGCCGTCCTCGCCTCCAGCTTCGTGCAGCTCGCGCCGGTGCGGGCCGGTGTGACGCAGCACGTCTCGTCGGTGAGCGTGATCCAGGGCGCTCCCCCGGCGACCGGCATCCGGGCGCTCGAGCTGCCGCGGACCGTCGCGACCGTGGCGGCGCGCACGCAGCTCTCCGGGGTGACCGGCCTCACGCCGATGGACCTGAGCGACGGCTTCCGCGACCTCTATCGCTTCGAGGACGGGCGGCTGCTCATCGTGCTCGAGTACCCCGATCCGTCGGGCGTGTCCGTGGCGGCCCCGAGCGGCGCGATCGCACCGCCGCACCGCCTGACCGTTCGCGGAACGACCGGCCTCGGCTACGCGACGGCGACGGCGAGCCTGCCGACGGCGATCGCGTGGCGTGCCGACGGGATGCAGTACGTCGTCGGCGGTGCGTCGTTCACCGAGGAGGAGCTCGTCCGGCTGGCGACACAGCTGCGGTAGATTGCGACTTCCGAGGCGAGTGGAGGGGATGCACTGATGACGAACGTGAAGGCCGCGCTCGTGCAGGCCGCGTGGACCGGCGACAAGGACTCGATGGTCGAGCGCCACCTGGGGCACATCGACGACGCGGCGAAGCAGGGCGCGCAGGTGATCTGCCTGCAGGAGCTCTTCTACGGGCCGTACTTCTGCCAGGTCGAGGACAAGAAGGGTTACGCCTACACCGAGAAGATCCCCGACGGTCCGACGACGAAGCTGCTGCAGGAGCGCGCGAAGAAGCACTCGATGGTGATCATCGCGCCGATGTACGAAGAGGATCAGCCCGGCGTGTACTACAACACCGCCGCGGTCATCGACGCCGACGGCAAGTACCTCGGGAAGTATCGCAAGACCCACATCCCGCACCTGCCCGGCTTCTGGGAGAAGTTCTACTTCCGTCCCGGCAACATGGGTTACCCGGTGTTCGACACCGCGGTCGGCAAGGTCGGCGTGTACATCTGCTACGACCGCCACTTCCCGGAGGGCGCGCGGATGCTCGGCCTCCACGGCGCCGAGCTCGTGTTCATCCCATCGGCGACGTCGCGCGGCCTGTCGATGCATCTCTGGACCATCGAGCAGACCGCGCACGCGATCGCGAACGGCTACTGGGTCGGCACGATCAACCGCGTCGGCATCGAGGGTGAGTACGGCAAGAACGACTACTACGGCTCCTCGTATTTCGCCGACCCGCGCGGGAAGATCGTCGCGCAGGCTTCGGACAAAGAGGAGCAGCTCCTCGTGACCGACCTCGACATGGATCTCGTTCGCGAGGTCCGCGACACCTGGCAGTTCTACCGCGACCGCCGCCCGGACATGTACGCGGACGTGACCGCACCCTGATGGCGATCCGCCCCGCGCTCAATCACATCGGCGGGGCGTGGGTCGAGTCGTCGTCGCACGCGACCGTCGAGGACCGCAACCCCGCGCGAACGAGCGAGCTGCTCGCGAACGCGGCTGCGTCCACCGCGGCCGACGTTGGCTATGCCATCGACGCGGCCGAGAAGGCGTTCCCGGAGTGGCGCGCCACACCGGCGCCGCAGCGTGGCGACATCGTGCGCAAGGCCGCCGATCTCATGGAGCGCCGCCGCGACCAGCTCGCGCGCCTCCTGACCCAGGAGGAGGGCAAGGTCCTCGCGGAGTCGATCGCCGAGGTCGACCGCGCGATCGCGAACGTGCGGTTCTCCGCGGCGCAGGGCACGCGCCTCACCGGCGAGACCATCCCGTCCGCCCAGCGCGGCACCTTCATCTACACGCGGCGCGAGCCGCTCGGCGTCGTCGCGTGCATCACGCCGTGGAACTTCCCGGTCGCGATCCCGGCCTGGAAGATCGCGCCGGCGCTCGTCGCGGGCAACACGGTCGTCTTCAAGCCGGCGTCGCTCACCCCGCTCTGCGCGACCGACGTGGTCCAGTGCTTCATCGACGCCGGCCTGCCCGACGGCGTGCTGAACCTTGTCCTCGGCTCGGGCGAGGCGCTCGCGAGCGCGTTCGTCGATGACGACCGCATCAAGGCGATCTCGTTCACCGGGTCGTCGGCCGTCGGGCGCGCGCTCTACGCGCGCGCCGCGCAGCGCCTGTGCAAGGTGCAGCTCGAGATGGGCGGCAAGAACGCGGTCATCGTGCTCGGCGACGCGGACCTCGAGAAGGCCGCGGAGAGCGTCGCCAGCGGGGCGTTCGGCGCGACCGGACAGCGCTGCACCGCGACGAGCCGCGCCGTCGTCGCCAAGCCGCTGCTCGCGGACTTCGTGTCGCTGCTCGGCCGGAAGGCCGACTCGTGGCTGCCCGGCGACGGCTTCGCCGACGGGGTGAAGATGGGTCCGCTCGTCGACGGCTCGCAGCTCGAGAAGGTGCGCGCGAAGATCGCCGACGGGAAGCGCGAGGGCGCGAAGCTCCTGCGCGACGGCACCGACTCCGGCGTGGACGGCGGCTACTTCGTCGCGCCGACGATCTTCACCGAGGTCGACCCGCGCATGAGCGTGGCGCAGGACGAGATCTTCGGACCCGTCGTGAGCGTGATCCCGGCCGACGATCTCGAGTCCGCGCTCGCGATGGCGAACGCGGTCGGCTACGGCCTCTCGTCTTCGATCTACACCCGCGACCTCCATGCCGCGTTCCGCTACGCCGATGCCTCCGAGGCCGGGATGCTGCACATCAACCTGCCGACCGTCGGCGGCGAGGCGAACGTGCCGTTCGGCGGCGTGAAGGACTCCGGCTTCGGCGACCGCGAGTGCGGCACGGCCGCGTTCGACTTCTTCTCGGAGCTCAAAGTCGTCTACGTCGGGTACTGATCGCTGTCCGGAGTGCGGCGCGCCGGGCGCCGCAACGAGCGCGGCCTGTCAGGTGCGATTCGAAGCGCTCGGAGTGGAGCGATTCGATGACGCCGAGCTCGCGCGCGACTGGCGGCTCATCGTCGACTGCTATTCGCTGCAGCACGACAAGTACATCCTGTCCGGGCGGTCGCTCGCCGCACATCTCACCGGCGTGGGCATCGCGATCGAACACGACGATGGCGAGGGATCGCTGCTCCGCGCGATGCAGCAGTGGCTCAGCCGGACGCGCGAGCTGCCGAAGCCGGCGGTACCCACGGCGCGTGGCGTGGTGACGATCGACGACGTGATCGGGGCGGCGCCCGAGGAGCGCCACGGGGTCGTCGAACGCTGGGCCGCGGCGGTGTGGGAGGCGTGGGCGGCGCACCAGGCGCTCGCGCGCGACTGGATCGCCGCGGCGCGGGGTCGCTAGGAGGCCTTCACTCCGGCGACGAGCTTCGCGACGGCTTCCTTGGCGTCGCCGAAGAGCATCTGCGTCTTCGGGTCGAGGTAGAGGTCGTTGTCGATGCCGGCGAAGCCGGGCTTCATGCTCCGCTTGATCACGATGATCTGCTGCGCCCTGTCCACGTCGAGGATCGGCATCCCGTAGATCGGGCTGCCCTTCGTGCTGCGCGCCGCGGGGTTGGTCACGTCGTTCGCGCCGATCACGAGGGCGACGTCGGCGCGCGGGAACTCGGGGTTCACCGCGTCCATGTCCATGAGCTTCTCGTACGGGACGTTCGCCTCCGCGAGCAGCACGTTCATGTGCCCGGGCATGCGGCCGGCGACCGGGTGGATGGCGTAGACGACGTTCACGCCGCGCGACTCGAGGAGATCCGCGAGCTCGCGCACGTTGTGCTGCGCCTGCGCCACGGCGAG
>DASWFN010000181.1:0-12925 GCA_036394215.1 Candidatus Limnocylindria bacterium | reverse complement strand
GGAGGATCTGGAACCAGACGAGCCACACGGCGAGCAGCGCGCCCGCCGCGAGTGCCACTCCGAGCCGGTCCTCAGGGTGGGTGATCGGCAACGCGGCGGCGAGCGCGAGGGCGATGCAGACGCCGAGGGCGACGCGCTTGTTGTTGCCGCGAACGCGCTCGGCGTACGAAACTCGCTCGCGTTCCGACTCGACCTGGATGGTCACGCGATCACGCTACGCGGCGGCGGGCCACGAAAACAGGCGCGACCGCGGGAGTGCCCGGCCCCGCAGGTGCGGGGCCTATCGGGGATCAGCGCCGCTTTTCGCGGAGGGTCGCAGCCTTGCCGACGCGCTCGCGGAGGAAGTAGAGGGCCGCGCGACGGGCGTGCCCGTGGCGGACGACCTCGATCTTCTCGAGACGGGGGGAGTGGATGAGGAAGGTGCGCTCGACGCCGACGCCGCTCGCGATCCGGCGGACCGTGATCTGGGCATCGAGGCCGCCCCCGCGCACGCGGAGCACGGTGCCCTCGTACGCCTGGAGCCGCTCACGGCTGCCTTCGACGACGCGCACGGACAGACGGACGGTGTCTCCGGGCCGGACCTCTGGGAGGTCGGCCTTCATCTGTTCGGAGGCAAGCGTCTTCAAGACGTCGTTCATCGGCATAACGGTCGTGCTCACGGGGTGAGCGAATGATAGCTCATTTCGCGGCCTTCTTCAGCCGGTCGAGGATCGTCACGTGCGAGACGCCGTAGTGCCGCGCGAGCTCGCGCACGGTCAGGCCGGTGGCCCGCATCCGCGCGACCTCGGCCGCGGTCGGCCCGCGCTGCGTGCTCCGCGCCGCGCGGAGCCGCACGCCCGCGGCCCGAAGGCGTACGCGCACGGTCGCCGGCGAGATCCCGAATCGCGCGGCGATGCGATACGACCCGACGCCCGAGCGATACGCCGCGATGAGGTCGGCGTCGCGGACCGGCGCCTTCGCGGCGGGCCGCGGCAGGCGCGCTCGTTCGGCCGGCGTCAGGTCGGCCCGCTCGAGGAGCTCGGGCCGGCGCTCGGCCGTGCGGCGGATCGCCTCGGCGCGCCGCCACTTCGCGATCGACGCGTGATCGCCCGAGACCAGGACCGCCGGGACCTTCCGGTTCTCGAACTCCGGCGGGCGCGTGTACTGCGGACCTTCGAGCAGCCCGCTGGTGTGCGACTCCTCGTCAAGGGATGCGGCATCGATCACGCCGGGCAAAAGCCGCGCGACCGCGTCGATGACGACCATCGCGGGGATCTCACCTCCCGTGACGACGTAATCGCCGATCGAGAGCTCCTCATCGACGGCCGTCTCGATCGCGCGCTCGTCGACGCCCTCGTAGTGGCCCGCGACGAGAACGACGTGCGGCAGCGCCGCGAGGCGACGCGCCGCGGCCTGATCGAACAGCCTGCCCTGCGCGGAGAGGAGCACGACGTGACCGGCGGTCCCCTTCAGCTCCCGGATCGCGGGCACGAGCGGCTCCGGCTTGAGGACCATGCCCGCGCCGCCGCCGTACGGGATGTCGTCGACCGTGCGATGGCGGTCCGCCGCCCAGTCGCGCAGGTCGTGGAACCCGAGCTCGAGCTTCCCTGCCGCTCGGGCGCGCGCGACGATGCTCTCGGCGAACGGGCTTTCGAACATCTTCGGGAAGAGCGTGAGGACGTCGATCTTCATCACAGCTCCTCCTGCGGTATCACGACGATGCGGCCCGTCGCGAGGTCGACATCGCGGACGACCGAGGCGATGGCCGGGAGCAGCAGCTCGCCCGCGCCGTCGCGGTCGACGACGAGGACGTCGGTCTCGCCGGCCCGGATGAGCTCGCGCACCGTGCCGATCGGCTCGCCGGTGGGCGTCTCCGCGCGCAGGCCCACGAGGTCGGCCCACAGGTAGCTGCCCGTGGTCGCGCGGCGCGCTTCGTCCTTGCTCACGCGGAGGAACCGGCCGCGGAGCGGCTCGGCATCAGGCCGGTCGGCATAGCCCTTGAACCCGACGATGGGCTCCGCGGCGGTGCCACGGATGGACGTGATCGTCAGCGATCCGAGGCCATCGCAGTGGAGGACCGCGCCGACGCGGAAGCGATCGGGGACGTCGCTACGGGGATCGACGCGCACCTCGCCACGGACACCGTGCGGTGACGTGATGACGCCGACGACGAGGCCGTCGGCGTCGCCCACGGTGCTAATCGATCTCGAGGTTGACCTTGGTCCCATCGCGTGTCGCCATCACCTTCAAGAGCGCGCGGATCGCTTTCGCGATGCGGCCCCCGCGGCCGATGACCTTCCCGACGTCGGCTTCCGCCACCTGCAGATGCAGCTTGAGGAAATCGCCGTCCTGCTCTTCCTTCACCACGACGCCCGAGGGGTCGTCGACCAGGGACTTCGCGACGTGCTCGAGGAGCTCGGCTTCCTTGCTCACCGTGCGACGGGCGGGACTTCGGCGTCCGGAATGCCGGCACGCACGAGAAGCGAGCGCGCGGTCGAGGTCGGCTTCGCGCCGTTCTTGATCCAGTGCTTCACGCGCTCGGTGTCGAGGACGAGCGCACCCTCTTCGGTGCGCGGGTTGTAGTGACCGAGGATCTCGATGAATTTGCCGTCGCGCGGCGAACGGGAGTCGGCGACCACGACGCGGTACGTCGGGGCCTTCGTCTTGCCGGTGCGACGCAGGCGGATGTGCACAGCCAAAGTCAGACGTTCCTCCGTGAAAGATGTGCGCGGGGAGAACAGCAGTGTACCGCTATTGGGGTATTCCGGGTAGTCGCGGCAGCTTCCCGCGCTTGGCCATCGCGCCGAACTGCTTCATGAGGTCCTGCATCTGCTTGAACTGCTTGAGCAGCGCGTTCACCTCGGAGACCGTCACCCCCGAGCCATTCGCGATCCGCTTGCGGCGTGAGCCGTTCAAGATGGCCGGGTCCTGCCGCTCGGCCATGGTCATGGACGAGATGATCGCCTCGATCGTCCGCATCTGACGCTCGGCCTGCTCCGGATCGGGCATCTGCTTCGCGAGCCCGCCCATGCCCGGCATCATCTTCAGCAGGTCGCCGATCGGCCCCATCTTCTTCACCTGTTGGAGCTGCTTGTAGAAGTCGTCGAAGGTGAAGCGCGCCTCGAGCAGCTTCCTCGCCTGGACCTCGGCTTCCTTCTCGTCGACGTGCTCCTGGGCCCGCTCGACGAGCGTGAGGATGTCCCCCATCCCGAGGATCCGCGTCGCGAGCCGATCGGGGTGGAAGACCTCGAGGCCGTCGAGCCGCTCGCTCGTGCCGAGGAACTTCACCGGGATGCCCGTCGCCGCGCGGATCGACAGCGAGGCACCGCCCCGCGCGTCGCTGTCGACCTTCGTGAGCACCAGTCCCGTCACCGGCAGCCGCGCCTTGAACGCCGTGGCGGCCTCGACGGCGTCCTGCCCGGCCATCGCGTCGACCGCGAGGAGGATCTCGTGCGGCGCGGCCGCGGCGATGATCGCCTCGACCTCCCGCATCATCGCGTCGTCCACGTGGAGGCGGCCCGCGGTGTCGACGATCACGGTGTCGCGACCCTCGGCGGTCGCGCCCTGCACCGCGGCGGCGACGTCCTCCGCGAGATGCTCGGCGCCCACCGTGCGCACCGGGACGCCGAGCGACTTCCCGAGCGACTGCAGCTGATCGACCGCGGCGGGCCGGTGGATGTCGGCGGCGACCAGGAGCGGCTGGCGGCCCTGCTTGCGGAGGACGTTCGCGAGCTTCGCGACCGTCGTCGTCTTGCCCGAGCCCTGGAGCCCGACGAGCGCGATGACCGTGGGCGGCCGATCGGCGCGCGCGAGCGGCACCGCCTCGCCGCCGAGCATCTCAACGAGCGCGTCGTGAACGATCTTCACGACCATTTGCGCACCGCTGACGCTCTCGAGGACCTTCTCGCCGATGGCGCGCTCACGCACGGTCGCGACGAGCTGGCGGACGATCTTGAAGTTCACGTCCGCCTCGAGCAGCGCGACCCGCACGTCGCGCAGCGCCTCGTCGAGGTCCGCGTCGGTGACGCGGGCCCGTCCCTGGAGCTTCTGGAAGGTCGCGGTCAGCCGGTCGGAGAGCTGCTCGAACACTCGGAAAAGGCTAGCCGGTCGCGATAGGTCCTACCGGCCGAGCGCCTTCTTCGCCTTGCGGGCGTCCTTCACGCCGAAGCCGATCGTCCGCGACCCCTTGCCCGTGCCCGTCAGGTACGCGGAGTCGACGCTGACCCGCCCCTTGCCGAAACGGCCGGCGATGCGCGCGAGCGAGCCGGGCTTGTCGGCGAGCCGGACCTCGAGGAGCTTGCGGTCCGACGCGATCCGGAGGCTCGCCTTCTTCAGCGCGCGGCGTGCCCGTGCGGCGTCCTTGTCCGCGACGACGATGTGGACGACGCCCTTGCCGCCCAGCGTGCTGCCCGCGAGCGCCGAGATGTTGACACCGGCGTCGCCGAGCGCAGTTGAAATGGACGCGAGCTGACCCGCCTTGTTCGGCACCTTGATCGTGAGCTCTGTCGCCATGGGTCTTCCCTCCCCGCGATGCTTCCGCGAATTCTCCGCCCGCTGTCCAGTGGCCTAGCCGTATCGCAGCCGCGAGCGCTCGTACCGCTCGCCGTCCGGCGACTCGTGGAGCGACACGCGCTCGACCCGCACGGTCCGGGCGGGCCGAACGCTGCTCTCGAACAACCGGCGCGCATCGGGCTCGGCGGTGACGAGCGTCGCGTGCGTGAGGAAGAGCTCATCGACGAGCTCCTGCGCGAGGAGCTGCCCCGCGAGCATCGGGCCGCCCTCGCAGAGGAGGAATCGCACGCCGCGAGAGCGTACGTCCGCGAGCAGCGCACCGAGGTCGACCTCGGCATCGCCGAAGGTCGCGACCTCGGCGCCCGCGCCGCGGACCGCCCCGACGGCGCGCGCGGGCGCGCTCGTGGTGGTCGCCACGAGGCGTGGTCCGGGATGGCCGAAGAAGCGGTTCTCGAGCGGGAGCTCGGCCGTCCGCGACACGACGATCGCCAGCGGCTGCCGCTCGCGGCCCTTCACGACCGGGATGAACGGATCGACCCGCAAGGTGCCCGCTCCGATCATGACGGCGTCCGCGAGCGACCGGAGGTGGAACATGAGCGCGCGATCGGTGCGCGTCCCGATCTCGGCCCGGCCCTGGTACGACACGCGGCCGTCGGCGGTCATCACGAAGTTGAGCGCGACGTGCGGCCGACCCTCGTGCGGAGGCGCCTCCAGCAGATCCCGGTGGAGCGACTCGAGCGCGTCGGTCCCGACGGCGCCGAGGCGCGTCAGGTCAGGCATGCGTCGGCAGGAGCGCCTCGACGAAGCGGCGCGGGTCCATCGTGACGAGGTCGTCGGCCGTCTCGCCCACCCCCAGCAGCTTGACCGGCAGCTTCAGCTCGTCGGCGATCGCGAAGACCGCGCCGCCCTTGGCGGTGCCGTCGAGCTTGGTGATGACGATGCCCGTGACCTTCGCGGTCTCGGTGAACTGACGGGCCTGCACGATCGCATTCTGGCCCGCGGTGCCGTCGAGGACGAGCAGCACCTCGTCCGGCGCACCCTCGCGCGCGCGGCCGGTGACCTTCACGATCTTGCCCAGCTCGTCCATGAGGTGCCCCTTCGTGTGCAGGCGACCCGCGGTGTCCGCGATCACCGTCGTGTTCCCGCGCGCGATCCCGGCCTGCACCGCGTCGAACACGACGGCCGCGGGATCACCGTTCGGCGTCCCGCTGACGATCGGCACGTCCACGCGCTTCGCCCAGGCCTCGAGCTGCTCGATCGCGGCGGCGCGGAACGTGTCCGCCGCCGCCAGGAGCGGCTTCTCGCCGGCGTCCTTCAGGCGCTTCGCGAGCTTCGCGGCCGTCGTCGTCTTGCCGCTCCCGTTCACGCCGACGACGAGGATCACCCGCGGCGGCGCGGGCGCCGCGTTCAGGCTGCGGTCGCCGGGCTCAAGGACGGCGACGAGCGCCTCGCGGACCGCCGCCACGACCTTCGGCACGGTGTCGGCCTTGCGGTCGGCCACGACATCCCGGACCTGGAGCATCACCGGGTCGACGAGCGACACGGAGAGGTCGGACCGCAGGAGGGCCTCCTCCAGCTCGTCGAGCCACTCGGCCGTGACCGGCTGGTCCTTCTCGCGTCCGAACAGCCGGGCGAGGAACCCGCCGCGGGTCTTGGCGAGCCCGGTGTCCATGCTCACCACGTCAGTGTGACGACTGCTAGCGTGACGCGCCGTGAACGCTGATGTCGCGGAACGCGTGGCGATCGACGACGAGCCCGACTGCGAGGGCATCGAGCGCGTCGACCGCGGGGACGTCCGCTACAAGCTGAGCGCCGATCGCTCGCCGTGGAACAACGGTGTCGAGTACGCGCGCTGGCGGCCGGCCGAGGTCGAGGAGCGGGCGACGGAGATGATCGCGCTCTTCAAAGACCGGGGCACGCCGTTCACCTGGGCCATCGGACCGAACACCGACGCCCCCGGTCTCGCCAGCATCCTCGCCGAGCGCGGGCTGCACAAGGAGATCGACGCGCTCATCCTCACCGCGAAGATCCCCATCCGCGGCCGCCTGCCGGACCACGATCTGCGCCTCGTCGAGGAGCACGACGAACGCACCGCGACCGACGCGATCCGCGTCGATCGCGACGTCACTGGCGACGAGCTCCGCGCTCGCGTCGAGCGCCGGATGGGCTACCTCCGGTGCGCGTCGCGTCGCGGTGGCGGGATCGTCGCGTACCGGCGCGATCTCCCGGTCGGATACGGCCGCTGGCGCTACGGGAGCGACGGGGACACCGTGTACCTGCACACCGCGCACACGCTGCGCCCGCACCGGCGCACGGGCGTCTACACCGCGATCCTCGGGTGGCGGCTCGACCGCGCCGTGAAGAACGGGAAGACGACCGCGGTCGTCGTCGCGGAGCGCTCGACGACCGCGCCGATCCTCATGCGCAAGGGTTTTCGCGAAGTGGGCGCGAGGCAGATCTGGATGGCCGTCTAACCGACGGCGCGCTCGTCCACATCCGCGAGGCGCATCGACAGCACCTTCGAGCTGCCGCCCTCGTCCATCGACACGCCGTAGAGCGTGTCGGCCGCCTCGATCGTTTTCCGGTTGTGCGTGATGACCACGAACTGCGTGCGGTCGGTGAGCTCGCGCAGCGCCTCGGTGAACCGGCCGACGTTGCGCTCGTCGAGCGCGGCGTCGACCTCGTCGAGCACGCAGAACGGGGTCGGCTTCACCCGGAGGATCGCGAGCAGCAGCGCGGTCGCGGTGAGCGCGCGCTCCCCGCCGGACAGCTGCGCGAGCGAGCCGATGCGCTTTCCCGGCGGCCGCGCGTAGATATCGATGCCCGGCTCGTCCGGATCGTCACTCGTCCGGAGCGACGCCTGCCCGCCGTTGAACAACCGCTGGAAGAACACGTTGAACTCGCGATCGACGGCTTGGAATGTCGCGCTGAACTGCTCGGCGATCGTCGACGCGAGGTCGTCGGCGAGCGAGCGCAGGTCGGCCATCGCCTTCTCGAGGTCGGCTCGCTGCTCGGAGAGGAAGCGATGGCGCTCCCCGACCTCGCCGAGCTCCACCGCCGCGAGCGGGTTCACCGGCTCGAGGGCGATGAGCTTGCGACGGAGACGCTGCAGGTCGCGGAGCGCGTTCGCCTTCTCGTCGTCGGTGCCCTCGTCATCGACCTCGATGGACTCCGGGTCGGGCAGCGGCTCTTCGTCGGGGAGCCCGAGCTCCGCGCGGACCTGCTCTTCGAGCAGCTTGAGCGCGCCGGACGCTCGCTCCTCCTCCACGCCGACCTTCGAGCGCTCGCCGCGCAGCTCCGCGAGGCGCTCGCGGGCCTTCGCGAGGCGCTGCTCCGACTCGCGTCGGGAGCCCTCGGCCGCGAGCGAACGCTCGCGCGCGATGTCGGCCGAGCGCGCGGCCTCCTTCGTGTTGGCCGCGGCGACGCCGAGCTGCTCCTGTGCCGCGCCGAGACGGCTCTTCGCGTCGCGCTCCTGCTCGATGAGCGCCCGAAGGCGCGCGTCCTCCTCGGCGATGCGCTTCTCGGTCGCGGTCACCTGCTCGTCGAGCGTGTCGCGCAGGCGCACGAGCGACGACCGGCGCTCCTCGCTCGTCGCCGCGTCCAGCCTCGCGTCCTCCGCGCGCTTCGTCGTCGCGGCGTGCGCCTCGACGGCGACACGCTCGTCGCGTTGCGCGCCGCCGAACGCCTCGGCGGCGGCCGCGGTCGCCCGCTTCGCGGCATCGCGGCTGACCCCGAGCTGCTCGCGCCGCGCGATGAGCTCGCTGCGCTCGCGCTCCACGGCGACGGCCCGGGCCTCGCCGGCGCGGACGAGATCGCGCACGTCCGCCTCCGTCGCGGCGAGGGCGTCGGCCGCGATCTCGAGCCCGCCACGTTCGCGCTGGACGTCGCCGAGCTTCGCCTCGGCATCCGCAAGGCGAGCCGCCGAGGCCTCGCGCTCGAGGCCGAGCTGCACGAGCGCGCGCTCGGACGCGTTGAGCTCTTCGCCCAGCCGGCGCTGCATCGCGACGATGCGCTCGGTCGCCTTCTGCACGCTCGCGACCCGGTCGTCGGGCAAGTGGATCGTCCCCGGCGTCACGACCATGCCGTCATGCGTGACCACGATGCCCTCGCGCATCGTCGACGCCGCGCGGTACGCGGCTTCGCGCGGTCCGACGAACACGTTGCGGAACAGCGCCCCGGCGATGGCCTTCACGTCGTCGTCGAGCCGCAGATGATCGATGAGCCGCGAGCATCCATCGGGCACGGCCAGGTCGGCGCGCTCGTTCGGCACGACGATCGTCACGCCGGTCGCGCCCTGCAGGTCGGCGAGGCCGCGCTTGTCGCTCGGGTACGCGACCGCGTCGCCGAGGACGGCGCGCACCGCAAGGCGAAGGTTCGCGGGGATCTCAAGGCGCTCGTGCAGCCAGCGCAGACCCTTCGGTAGCGCGACCGGCGCTGATCCCGTGGCCCGCGCCTCGAGCTCCTCGGTCGCTCGCGCGACGGCCTCGCGGAGCGCGCTCGCCTGGCCGCGGAGGAGCGCGAGGTCGCCGTCGACGCGCTGCAGATCGTTGCGCGCGGCGCCCGCGCGCTCGGCCGCGCCCTCGGTGGCCCGTCCGGCCTCGGTCGCGGCGTCGCGCGCGCGCTCGAGCTCGCGAGCGATGCGGGACCGCTCCTTCTCGCGCTCGGCGCGCTCCGCGGCGAGGCCGGCGGCCTGCTTCGACAGCTCGTCGTCGCGCGCAAGCAGCGCGCGGTCCTCATCGGCAAGCCGGACCTCCTCACCGTCGCGCAGCACGTGCGCGCGCTCGGTCTCGACGCGCGCGGCCTGCGCCTCGGCGAGCGCGACGCGGGTCTTCGACATCTCCTCTTCCGCGACATGCGCGGCGGCCGCGGACTCACGCGCCCGGCGCGCCGCCTCGGTGGCCTCGTTCTCGACCGTCGCGCGCCGCTCGCGCAGCGAGGCGGCCTCGGCCGGGAGCGACGCCAGCGCCGCCCGACTGCGATCGCGCTCGCTCGCGACGGCCTCGAGGCTCGCCGCGAGCGCCGCGATCCGCTCGCGCAGCCCGGACTCGGCGGTCGCCGCATCCGCCGCGGCGATCCGCAGCTTCTCCTCGACCTCGCGCGCGGAGCGCAGCTCGTCGTCGGTGCCGGTCGCGAGCGTCTCGGTCTCGGCCACGTAGTCGGCGAGCCGCTCGATCTCGCGGTCGATGCCCACGAGCTTCGCGACGAGCTCGTTCCGCTGCGCCGCGGTGGTGCCGAACGAGCTGCGATACCACCGGAGCGCGCGCCGGCGAAGATCGTTGCGGATGATCTCGTACTCGGTCCACTTCGCGGCCTGCTCGGTGAGGAGCTCGACGCGCGGGCCGATCTCGCGAAGGATGTCGATGACCCGGACGAGCTCGACATCGGCGTGCTTCAGCCGCTGGAGCGCGTCCTCGCGGCGGAGATGCAGGCGCCGCGTCCCCGCGGCCTCCTCGATGACGGTGCGACGGTCGGACGGCCGCAGGGCGAGGACCTGGTCGATGAGGCCCTGGCCGATGACGACGAACGGGTTGTCCGCGAGGTTCGCGCCGGCGAGGAGATCCTGCAGGTCGCGGAGCCGGACGCGCGCGCGGTTGACGAGGTACTCGGCCTCGCCGTTCTTGAAGAGCCGGCGGCCGACCTCGATCTCGTTGAACTCGATCGGCAGGCGGCGCGACGAGTTGTCGAGCTGCAGGATCGCCTCGGCCATCCCGAGGCCGCGTCGCGTCTCCGAGCCGGCGAAGATGAGCTCCTCGTTCCGCTTCGCGCGCAGCACGCGCGCGTTGTTCTCGCCGAGGGCCCAACGGATCGCGTCCGCCACGTTCGAGTTGTGGACGATCATGTCCTCGGCAACGAAGTTGTGGTTGCCCTCGACGCACAGGTCATAGACCCACTCGTCGGGCGAGTCGAACTCCTCGACCGAGACCACCTCGTCCCAGTACACGTCGGAGGTCGCGAGCACCTCGAGCTGATCGAGGATCGGCCGCGCCGCCTCGGGTGTTGCGCCGAGCTGCTCGATCTGCGCGGCGACCTCCCGGATGCCCTGCCGGCTGGCGTGGCATCGGCGCTCTGAGTAGGCAGCGAGCTTGGCGCGACCCTTTCGGTTGCGCTTGACGCTCACGCCCGCGAGCTTGATGGCGTCGTAGATCAGATCGGTCGCGGTCGGGACGACATCGAGGTTCGGATTACTAACGAGCGTCAGGCTGCGCAAACGCTCGAGCGCTGCCTGTTTCTCGCCGACGAACCGCAGATTCTCGGCGAGTGCCCGCAGCTGTTCATTCCCGTAAACGAAGACGCTCCAGTAGCGGCGCCAGATCCCCTTCTTGGTATTCGTCGCTCGCTTGAGCTTCGAACGGACGACGCCGAATACCCCGAGGCGAAGCAGCAGTGAGCTGACGTCACGAACCAATTCCTCGCTGGCGCTTGCGTATTCCACATAGGCTTGGATCCGGCCTCGGAACGGCCGGTGGCACACGTGAACGTCGCCTTCGAACAGTCCTGACAGGAAAGACCACTGCACGTGCTCGGGAGCGCTGAAGAGCATCGGCGGTACCGACTTCTCGGCGGATCTCGATCCGCGCTTCAAGCCGTAGTGATCGAGCAGCTTGATGAGCGCGATCGACGTCAAGAGGGTCGTCTCGGCACGTCCATTCGAGTGCATGAGCCTCGATGTCGGCACCTGGAACAGGCACGCCGCGAGCCGAATGAACTCGTCCGTCACCGGACGCTCGTTGTTGACGAATCGAAGCTGCCCTGCTTCGACGTTCTCTCCTTCCGCGATCGCCAGCCCCAAGAACCGAGCGAGGTCCGGGTTCAGGGACTCCGGCACACGGATGGAGTTCCCATTGCGCGCGCGAAGCCTGTTCTCGATCGGCGGGCTTCCGCCGGCGGTCGCGCACAAGGCCATGAAGGATGGGACGCGCAGCCCGATCTCCCCGCGCGGATCATCTAAGCGCTCGGGCGCGAGACCGGCGGCCCTCCGCCACGCGGAGTAGCCGCCGAAATCGAGGGCCACGGACGCGCCCCACGTGGCAAGCGCAGTGGAGCTTGGGACGGTGATCCGAGGATCATCAGCGAATGCCTCCACGCTCCGCGCAAACGGCATCGCCGCTCGGTCGCCGCTGAGCGGGAGCTGACGCGGGAGTGCAACATAGGCTCCCGTTTTGACCTCACTGGCGCGCAGCGACCTCATGCGTCCGTGGTCGATGGTGAACAGCGGGTGATATGGCGTGACATCGACGCGACGACCTGCTCGCGTGTGGACGCGGAGCATCTTCGGAGGCGCGGTCCGCTTGACGTACGCGGTGACCGAACGCGGCTCGAGCTTCAGGTCGAGCGGGTTCAGTGACACGATGTCGATCGACGTCCGCGGATTCCGCGCGACGAACCCGTCGTCGACGATCTCTACGTCGCCGCTCGCCAATGCCTCTTCGACGATCTCACCGATCGCGCGCCGCGAGCCATCAGCGAGCGTGACCTGTGACGAAAATTTCAGGCATTTCCCGCTGCCATTCGGACCGATGATCGCGGTGATGCCGGGCGCGAATTCCAAGTGCGTCCTCTGCACGAAGCTCTTGAATCCTGTAAGCGTCAGGGTCTTGAGCACCGCGTTCGCGCCCGTATTGCCGCCCTCGATCACTTCGAGCTCGTCGCTCATCGCGCGGTCGCCTCGAGCAGCGCGGCCGCCGCGTTCTCCTGCGCTTCGCGCTTCGAGCGTCCCGCGCCGCGCGCCTTGAGCTCGCCGACGGTCACGTCGATGACGAACTCACGCGCGTGCTCGGGCCCGGTCGTCTCGGCCACGTCGTACGACGGGAGCGGCATGCCCTGCCCCTGCGCCCACTCCTGAAGCACGGTCTTCGGCGACCGACGCGGCGCCGCGGCGGCGGCGACGATCGTGTCCTTCATGGTGCGAAGCACGAAGTCGCGGGCGGCAGCGAAGCCGCCGTCGACGTACACCGCGCCGAGCACCGACTCGTAGAGGCTCGCGCCGAGCCCGACGCGCTGCCGGCCACCGGTCTCCGACTCACCGCGTCCCAGCCGAGCGCGCTCCGGAAGGCCGAGCCGCTGCGCGAGCTGGGCGAGGGGCGGACCGGACACGAGCTGCGCGCGCATCGCCGTGAGCTCGCCCTCGGTCGCATCGGGGTGGCTCTGGTAGAGCAGCTCGCCGATCACGAGATCCACGACCGCATCGCCGAGGAACTCGAGCCGCTCGAAATCCTCCAGCTCCTGGTCGGGATGCTCGTGCAGGTACGAGCTGTGCGTGAGGGCCGTCGTGAGGAGCGACGGGTCACGGAACCGGTAGCCACCGATGTCTTCGTTCGCCATGACCCCTTTCGTAACAAGAGAGGCAGCGGCACGATGCCGCTGCCTCCCCTAGTCGCTATTTCGTGCGCGGGATCGATCGTTAGGCCACGTGCTCCTCGATGTACTCCTGCGC
>DASWFN010000180.1:0-9328 GCA_036394215.1 Candidatus Limnocylindria bacterium | reverse complement strand
ATGGTCATGCCCGGCGACAACACCAACCTCACGGTCACCCTGATCACCCCGATCGCCCTCGAGGAGGGCCTCCGGTTCGCCATCCGCGAAGGTGGCCGGACCGTCGGCGCGGGCGTCTGCACGAAGGTCATCGAATAGATGGCTAAGCAGCGGATCCGGATCCGGCTCAAGGCGTACGACCACAAGCTCATCGACCAGTCCGCGGCGCAGATCGTCGAGACGGCGCAGCGGACCGGGTCGACGGTGACCGGGCCGGTCCCGCTGCCCACGCGTATCGAGAAGTTCACCGTCATTCGCAGCCCGTTCATCTACAAGGATTCGCGCGACCAGTTCGAGATCCGGACCCACAAGCGGCTCATCGACATCAACGATCCGTCGCAGAAGACCGTCGACGCGCTCATGAAGCTCAACCTTCCGGCGGGCGTCGACATCGAGATCAAGCTCTAGGCCAGCGAGGAAGAAATGACCGACGAAACGAAGACCGAGACGATCGAGGCAGCGCACGTCGATGAGACGCCGCGCGGCGACCAGGCGCCCGACGTCGCGAAGCCGCTCATCCTCGGTCGCAAGATCGGGATGCTCCAGCACTTCCGCGCCGACGGCTCGGCCGTCGCCGCGACCGTCCTCGCCGTCGAGCCGAACGTCGTGACCGCGGTCCGGACGAAGGAGCGCGACGGCTACTTCGGCATCCAGCTCGGCTACGGCACCGTCGACAAGAAGAAGCTCCAGAAGGCGCGCCTCGGCCACCTCAAGGAGTCGGGCGCGACGGTCCAGCACCTGCGCGAGGTCCGACTCGACTCGGTCGATGGATTCAAGCCCGGCCAGGCGATCGGCGTCGAGCGCTTCCAGGCCGGCGACAAGGTCCATGTGGTCGGCGTGTCGAAGGGCAAGGGCTTCCAGGGCCCGGTCCACCTGCACCACTTCTCGCGCGGCCCGAAGTCGCACGGCTCCGATCATCTGCGCCGTCAGGGCTCGGTCGGCTCGGGCACGACACCCGGCCGCGTGTGGAAGGGCCTTCGCATGGCCGCCCACCAGGGCGCGAACCGGGTCACGGTGAAGAACCTCGAGGTCCTGCGCGCCGACGCCGACCGCTCGCTCCTCGTGATCGCGGGCGCGGTCCCCGGTGCGCGCAACGGCATCGTCATGGTGAGGAAGGCCTGATGGCTGACAAGAAGACCGTCAAGAAGACCGCTGCGGCCAAGCCCGCGGTGAAGCCGGCCGCGAAGAAGGCCGTCGCCGCGAAGGCCGAGAAGAAGGCCGCTCCGGCGAAGAAGGCCGTCGCGCGTCCGGCGACGCGGGCCGTTGCGCCGAAGCCGGCCCCGCGCGCCCAGGCCCCGAAGCGCGAGCCGCGTGAGAAGATCGCGGCCAAGCCGCTCCCGACCGCGCACGCCGGGTTCGCCCCGGTGATCGCGGCGAACGGCGACGCGTTCGGCTCGGTCGAGCTCCCGCTGCTGCTCCGCGCGCCGAAGCGCCGGACCGGCGTCCTGTTCCAGGCCTTCCAGGCCGCGCGCGCGAACGCGCGGCTCGGCACGGCCGCCACGAAGAACCGTTCCCGCGTCGCCGGCGGCGGCGCGAAGCCCTGGCGCCAGAAGGGCACCGGCCGGGCCCGCCAGGGCTCGACCCGCGCGCCGCACTGGCGTCACGGTGGCGTCGTGTTCGGGCCGAACGGCCGCACCTACTGGCAGCGGATCCCCGAGCGCATGCGCAAGGCCGCGTTCGGCGAGGCCTTCGCCGCCCGCGCCGCCGAGGGACGCGTCATCGTGTTCGATCAGATCGGCGGACTCTCCGAGCGTCCGCGCTCGGCGGAGATGTCCGACTGGCTCGCGCGCATCGGCGACACCGGGAAGACGCTCATCGTCGGTGCCGAGCTCAACGAGTCGCACGGCCGCGCGGTCGCGAACCTCGCCGATGTCGAGCTCCGCTCGGTCGGGTCGCTTCGCCTCGTCGACGTGCTCGGCGCGGAGACGCTCCTCGTCGCGCGCGCCGCGCTCGATGGGCTCGCCGCTCGCGCGGACCTCGATCGGGTCCGCAAAGGAAAGGCGGTGATCGCATGAGAGGCGATCTCGTGCTCGTTCGCCCGATCATCACCGAGAAGTCCATGACCGGCACGAACTCCGGCCGCTACACCTTCGCCGTCGCGAAGGCCGCGACCAAGCAGGAGATCGCGCAGGCGGTCGCCGAGTCGTTCAAGGTCGATGTCGTCGCGGTGAACACCGCGACGGTGCACGGCAAGTCGCGGCGCATCGGCAAGAAGGTCGGCAAGCAGTCCGACTGGAAGAAGGCCGTCGTCACGCTCGCCGAGGGCCAGCGCATCGAGCGCTACTTCGTGGAAGGGGTCTAGCCGGATGCCGCTCAAGAAATACAAGCCGGTCACGCCGATCCGGCGCTATCGCCAGAGCGCCGACTTCTCCGAGCTCACCAAGAAGCCGGCGGAGAAGCGCCTGACCGAGTCGAAGGACCGCACCGGCGGCCGCAACCAGAAGGGCCGCGTCACGATGCGCTATCGCGGCGGCGGCGAGAAGCGCCGCTACCGGATCATCGATTTCAAGCGCGACAAGGACGGGATCCCGGCGAAGGTCACGGCCATCGAATACGACCCGAACCGCTCGGCCCGGCTCGCCCTGCTGTCGTACGCCGACGGCGAGAAGCGCTACATCCTGGCCCCGCTCGACCTGAAGATCGGCGACAGCGTGCTCTCCGGACCGGCGGCGGAAGCCCGCCTCGGGAACTGCATGCCGCTCGAGAACATCCCGACCGGTACGCAGATCCACGGCGTCGAGCTCCAGCCCGGCCGCGGCGCGCAGCTCGTGCGCTCCGCCGGCGGGGTCGCGCAGCTCGTGGCGAAGGAAGGCGACTATGCCCAGATCCGGCTGCCCTCGGGCACGATCCGGATCATCCACGTGAAGTGCCGGGCGACCATCGGCCAGCTCGGCAACCTCGAGCACGAGAACCAGAAGATCGGCGGCGCCGGGCACAAGCGCCACATGGGCCGCCGTCCCCAGGTCCGTGGCGTGGTCATGTCGCCGCGCGACCACCCGCACGGTGGTGGTGAGGCGAAGTCGCCGGTCGGCGGGATGGCCCAGACGCCGTGGGGCAAGCCCGCGATGGGTTTGAAGACGCGGAAGAATCCCAAGACGGACCGCTTCGTGATCAAGCCGCAGAAGAAGAGGGGCAAGTAAGTGAGTCGGAGCGTCAAGAAGGGTCCCTTCGTCGAGGACTCGTTGAAGAAGAAGATCGAGGCCCTCAACTCGCGCAACGAGAAGAAGGTCGTGAAGACCTGGTCGCGCCCGTCGGTGATCCTGCCGGTCATGGTGGGCCACACCATCGCGGTCCACGACGGCCGTCGCCACGTGCCGGTCTTCATCACCGAGAACATGGTCGGCCACCGGCTCGGCGAGTTCGCCGCCACCCGCACCTTCAAGGGGCACGGGCGTGGCGCCGCCGCCGAGACCGCGACGACCGTGAAGCCGGGAGCGTGACGACATGGAAGTGAAGGCGAGTGCCCAGTTCCAGCGCGTCTCGCCGCGGAAGGCCCGGCTCGTGACCGACCTCATCAAGGGCAAGTCCGCGGAGGAGGCGATCGCCATCCTCGAGCACCTGCCGAAGAGCTCGGCGGTCACGATCGGCCGCGTCGTGCGGTCCGCCGTGGCGAACGCGGAGAACAACTTCAACCTGACGCTCGAGAACCTGTACGTGAAGCGGGCGACGGCCGACGAGGGCCCGCGGATGAAGCGCGTGTGGATGCGTGGTCGCGGTCGCCGCGACGTGAAGCTGCATCGCACCAGCCACATCACCGTGGTCGTCGACGAGAAGGAGTCTTAGATGGGACAGAAGGTCCATCCGATCGGGTACCGGCTCGGATTCACGAAGACCTGGAATGCCAAGTGGTTCGCGGAGGCGAAGACCTACCGGACCCTCCTCAAGGAGGACATCGCCATCCGCTCGACCATCCGCGGCCGCCTGCGCGACGCCGCCATCGCGCGCATCGACATCGAGCGCTCGACGAACCAAGTGACGGTCACCATCCAGACCGCGAAGCCCGGCGTCGTCATCGGCAAGGGCGGCGCGAAGGTCGAGGAGCTCCGTCAGGCCCTCGGCAAGGCGACCGGCAAGGCCGTGAAGGTGAATATCTTCGAGATCCGCTACCCGGAGCTCGACGCGAACCTCATCGCCGAGAACGTGGCCCAGCAGCTCGAGCGGCGCGTGTCGTTCCGCAAGGTGCTGAAGCAGACGGTCTCGCGTTCGATGAAGGCCGGCGCGAAGGGCGTCCGCGTCGCGGTCGCCGGACGCCTCGGCGGCGCCGAGATGTCCCGTCGCGAGTGGGAGCGCGAAGGCCGCGTCCCGCTGCACACCCTGCGGGCGGACATCGAGTTCGGCCGCGCGATCGCGAAGACGACGTACGGGACCATCGGCGTGAAGGCGTGGATCTATCGCGGGGACATCGAGCCCGCGCCGCGCCAGATCTCGCAGAACGCTCCGGCGGCCGCGGCGCGGCCGGCGGCGATGGGTGCGCCGTCAGGGCCGGCAGCTCCTGCCGGACCGTCCGCTCCGGCGGCTCCGGCGGCCTCACCGGCGGCGACGAACCCGGTGGGGACCGCGTAGATGCTGCAACCGAAGCGGCTCAAGCACCGCAAGTTCCAGCGCGGCCGGATGAAGGGTGTCGCCTCGGGCGGCGCGTTCATCGCGTTCGGCGACTACGCCCTCCAGGCGCAGGAGCCCTGCTGGATGACCGCTCGCCAGATCGAGGCCGCGCGTCGCGCGATCGTCCACCACCTCAAGCGTGGCGGAAAGGTCTGGATCCGCATCTTCCCGGACAAGCCGGTCACGAAGAAGCCCGCCGAAGTGCGGATGGGCTCCGGCAAGGGCGCGCCCGACCACTGGGTCGCGGTGGTCAAGCCCGGCCGGATCCTGTTCGAGCTCTCGGGCGTCGATCACGCACTCGCGAAAGAGGCCATGCGGCTCGCGTCGTACAAGCTCCCGATCAAGACGAAGTTCCTGAGCCGCGAGGGCGCGGAAGGTGAGAACAATGCAACTGAAGGACATGCGGCGGCTGTCTGACACGGAGCTCGCGGATGAGCTCAAGAGCGCGAAGGAGGAGCTGTTCAACCTCCGGTTCCAGCTGGCGACGCGCCAGCTGAAGAACTATCGGGGCCTTCCGGCCACGAGGAAGCGCATTGCCCGCGTGCTCACGGTGATGGACGAACGAAAGACTGAGGCGGCGAATGGCTGAGAAGAAGACCACGGCGAAGAAGAAGACGACGGCGACCGCGGAGAAAGCGCCCGCGGCTGAAAAGAAGACCGCGGCGAAGTCGGCTGCCCCCAAGAAGGCGGTGGAAAAGAAGACCACCGCCGCGAAGGTGACCGCGCCGAAAAAGACGATCGCCGCGGCCGCGCCGAAGCCGGCCGCGGTGGCTCCGGTGAAGCGCGCCCGTCCCCTCCGCCGCGCGTCGGTCGCCCAGGGCTCGGCCCAGGACGCGCCCGCGCACTCGTGGCGCCGGTCGCGCCGCCGCACCCGCGTGGGCCTCGTCGTCTCGGCGAAGCAGCCGCACACCGTGACGGTGGTCGTCGAGCGCATGCGCGAGCACCCGCTCTACAAGAAGGTCATCCGGCTGCGGAAGAAGTACCCGGCGCACGACGCCGCGGGCGACGTGCGCGCCGGCGACCTGGTACGCATCCAGGAGAGCCGCCCGTTCAGCGCGACGAAGCACTGGCAGGTCGTCGAGGTCCTCTCGCGCGCCGGTGAGGCTGGCGCCGCGGCGCCGCGCGTCGCCGATGTCGAGAAGTACCTGGAGCAGGCCGAAGGTGTCGACACGATCCTCGTGCGACCGCGCGAAGAGAAGGCCGAAGCCGAGCCGGAGACCGCCGAATGATCCGTCCCTACAGCCGGGTCCGCTGCGCGGACAACACCGGAGCGCGCGAGCTCTCGGTGATCCGCGTGCTGGGCAGCTCGACCGGCACCTCCGCGGAGATCGGCGACGTCTTCATCGCCGCGGTGAAGCAGGCCATCCCGAACGCCCAGGTGAAGAAGGGCGACGTCGTACGCGCGGTGGTCGTGCGCCAGACGAAAGAGATGCGCCGCAACGACGGCTCGCTCATCCGCTTCGACGACAACGCGGCCGTCCTCCTGACGCCGCAGAACCAGCCGCGCGGCACCCGGATCTTCGGACCGGTGGCCCGTGAGCTCCGCGAGCGCAACTTCATGAAGATCGTTTCGCTCGCACCGGAGGTCCTCTAGATGACGACGAAGATCAAGAAGGGGGACGAGGTGATCGTCCTCGCCGGCAAGGACCGGTACGACCGCGGCAAGGTGCAAGAAGTGCATCCGCGGAACGGCACCGTGACCGTGACCGGGGTGAACACGGCCAAGCGCCACACGAAGGCCAACCCGAACAAGAACGTGAAGGGTGGGATCGTCGAGCAGCTCGTGCCGCTCTCGGTCTCCAAGGTCATGCTCGTGTGCCCGCACTGCAACAAGCCGGCGCGCGTCGGCTATCGCATCGACGGCGAGAACAAGGAGCGCTTCTGCAAGAACTGCGGGCAGGCGCTCGCGACGGAAGGGACGGAATAGTGACCACCGAAGTCAAGGCGCCCCCGAAGACCTCTCCGTCCAAGCGGAAGTCCACCGCACCCGCCCAGCAACAGGCCCTCTCCGACGGCGCGATGCCGCAGGTGCCGAGCTTCCTGCGCGAGCGCTACGAGAAGACGGTCAAGGACGAGCTGCGCAAGCAGTTCAGCTACGAGAACGTCATGCAGGTCCCGAAGCTCGAGAAGATCGTCCTGAACATCGGGATGGGCGAGTCGATCGGGAACGCGAAGACGATGGACGCGGCCGCGAACGACCTCGCCATCATCACCGGGCAGCGTCCGGTCGTGACGAAGTCGCGCAAGGCCATCTCCAACTTCCGGCTGCGCGTCGGCATGCCGATCGGCCTGAAGGTGACGCTGCGCGGCCCGCGGATGTGGCACTTCCTCGAGAAGCTCGTCACGGTCGCGCTCCCGCGCATCCGCGACTTCCAGGGGATCCCGGAGCGGAGCTTCGACGGCCGGGGCAACTACTCGCTCGGCCTCAAGGAGCAGCTCGTGTTCCCGGAGATCGAGTACGACAAGATCGACCGGCTCCGCGGCCTCGAGATCACGATCGTGACCAGCGCCAAGACGGACGAAGAGGGACGGGCCCTGCTCAAGTCGCTTGGGATGCCGTTCCGCACCGGCCAGGGGGGTAGCTAAGTGGCGAAGCTCAGCCTGATCCTCAAGTCGCAGAAGACGCCGAAGTTCAAGACGCAGGGCTACCACCGGTGCCAGGTGTGCGGCCGCTCGCGCGCGTACATGCGCAAGTTCGGCCTGTGCCGGATCTGCTTCCGCGAGCGGGCCCTCGTCGGCGAGCTTCCAGGCGTGACGAAGAGCAGTTGGTGAATTGAAGATGACGACAGAAGCGACGACAACGACCCCAGAGCCGCAGGCGCCGCGTCCCGAGCGGACGGAAGGCGAGGCCCCGCGGCCGCGCCGGACGATCGTCCCGAAGGCCCGGCGTCCCCGCGGCGTCGCGGTGAACGACCCGGTGGGCGACATGCTCACCCGGATCCGCAACGCGGCCGGCGCGCGGCACGACACGGTCATGATCCCGTCGAGCCGGATGAAGATCGAGATCGCCCGGATCCTCAAGGCCGAGGGGTTCATCGGCAGCTATCGGACCGAAGCCGCGAGCGAGCGCAAGGCGACGAAGGAGAGCGAAGTGCTCCCCGCCGGCACGCAGCTCGTGGTGACGCTCAAGTACATCGGCGGCAAGACCTCCGCGGTTTCGGGCATCCGGCGCATCAGCCGGCCGGGCCTGCGGGTCTACGCGCGCAAGACCGAGATGCCGCGGGTCCTCGGCGGCCTGGGCATCGCCATCGTCTCGACGTCGTCGGGGCTGATGACCGGCCGCGAGGCCGAGCGCAAGGCCCTCGGCGGCGAAGTCCTGGCGTACGTGTGGTGAGGACGGCATGAGTCGGATCGGCAAGCTTCCCATCACGGTCCCGAGCGGGGTCGACGTGAAGGTGAATGGCCAGGATGTGGTCGTGAAGGGCCCGAAGGGCGAGCTCAAGCGCACCTTCCATCCCCTCGTGACCATCGACCGTGCGGACGGCAGCATGAACGTGAAGCGGGTGAACGAGAGCCCGACGGCGAAGGCCATCCACGGCCTGTCGCGGTCGCTGCTCGCGAACATGGTCACCGGCGTGGCGACCGGCTACGTCCGCGACCTCGAGATCAGCGGAACCGGCTACCGGGCGACGCTCGCGGGCAAGAAGCTGCAGCTCGCGCTCGGCTACTCGCACCCGATCGAGATCGATCCGCCGGCCGGCATCAGCTTCGCGCTCGAGACGCCGCAGAAGGTTCGCGTCGCCGGTGCGGACAAGGAGATCGTCGGCGAGATCGCCGCGAAGATCCGCGCGCTGCGCGTCCCGGACCCGTACAAGGCGAAGGGCGTGAAGTACGCGGGCGAATACATCCGCCGCAAGGCCGGTAAGGCCGGCAAGGTCGGCGCGAAGGCCTAGGGGAGGAGCGGAGATGGCATTCACCGAACGCGACGAGGCCCGGCAGAAGCGGCACCGCCGTCTGCGCACCCGCATCGCCGGGAGCGCGGACCGCCCGCGCCTCGCCGTCTACCGCTCGCTGACCCAGATCTACGCGCAGGTCATCGACGACAACAGCGGTCGGACGCTCGCGTCGGCATCGAGCCTGGACGCGCGCGACTCCAAGACGAAGCGCGCCGATCAGGCCAAGGCCGTCGGCACGAAGATCGCCGAGAAGGCGAAGGCGGCCGGCATCGCAGAGGTCATCTTCGACCGCGGCGGCTACCGCTATCACGGCCGCGTGAAGGCGCTCGCCGACGCGGCACGCTCCAATGGATTGAGGTTCTAATGGCACGTATCGACGCGAACCGGCTCGAGCTCACCGAACGGGTGGTCCAGATCAACCGCGTGTCCAAGGTCGTCAAGGGTGGACGGCGGTTCAGCTTCTCGGCCATCGTCGTGGTCGGTGACGGCCGCGGCCACGTCGGCGCCGGGCTCGGCAAGGCCGACGAGGTCCCGGAGGCGATCAAGAAGGGCGTCGAGGACGCGAAGAAGCACCTCATGCTCGTCCCGCTCGTCGACCGGACGATCCCGCACCCGGTGACCGCGGACTTCGGCGCGGCGAAGGTCCTCCTCCGCCCGGCGTCGAAGGGCACCGGCGTCATCGCCGGCGGCTCCGTCCGCGCGGTCGTCGAGTCCGCGGGCATCCACGACATCCTCTCGAAGTCGCTCGGCTCGACGAACCCGGTGAACGTCGTCATGGCGACGATGGAAGC
>DASWFN010000179.1:0-15316 GCA_036394215.1 Candidatus Limnocylindria bacterium | reverse complement strand
GGCGGTCAACGACGTCGAGAAGCTCCGGCAATCCGTCCGCCGCGCCGAGTCCGCGAAGCTCGCGGCGGACAAGCATGCCGCGGATCTCGAGGTCCGGGTCCGGCAGTTCCGGCAGATGGTCGAGCAGGCCCACGAGCAGCTGGCCCTCCATCGGGCCGAGCCGCTCCGCGTCCCGGAGGCGCCGCCGGTCGCGCAGACGCCGCGGACCATCGCGCTGCGCTGGGGTCTCCATCACGACGGCGCGATGCAGTGGCTGCGCCTCGAGACCGATGCGGCCGCGCCCACGCGGGTGCGCGTGCTCGACGCCACGGGCGAGCTCCTGACCCTAAGCGACCCGGCCACGCCGGCGTCGCCGCGGACGGACGGTCCGGTCGGTGTCGTGCTCGAGATGAGCGTGCCCGCCGCCGTCCTCGCCGAGCTCGAAGGCGGCGTGCTGACCCACCGGTTCGAGGCCCTCGTCGGCGAGGACTGGCGGCCGGTTGAGCTGGCCGACACCGGGGCGCGGACCACCAGCCGCAAGGACAAGCGGAGCCGGTTCTTCGTCGCGGAGGCTTCCCGCTCCGTCGCCTGATACTGCGCACATGGCCGTCACCGAGCCCGCCCTCGCCGAAGCCGCGATCCTCGAGGCCCCGCCCGTCCCCGTGTCGGAGGAGCTCTCGCTCCGGAGCCGCCGCGGGCGCTTGATGCTCGGGACGATCACCGCGGCGCACTTCGCGCACCACACGAGCAACAGCCTCCTGAATCCGCTCCTGCCGCTCATCCGTGACGCCTTCGCGCTGACGTACACCCAGTCGGGATTCGCGGTGTCGGCGTACTCGCTCAGCCTCGGGCTCTCGAACGGGCCGATCGGCCTGCTGGCGGATCGCATCGGGTCGCGCAAGGTGATGGTCGCCGGCCTCCTGCTCACCGGCGTCGTGAGCATCGCGCTCGCGCAAGCGGGCGACTACGCGCAGCTGCTCGTGCTCCTGCTCGCGCTCGGGATCATCTCCGGGACGTACCACGCGCCCGCGGCCGCGCTCATCGCGCGGCTGTTCTCGCCGCGCGTGCGCGGCGCCGCGATGGGCTTCCACATCACGGGCGGGCATCTGTCGTTCTTCGCGGCTCCGCTCGTCGCGGCGTACCTCGCCACCGCGACCGGCACCTGGCGCACGCCGTACCTCTGGTTCGCGATCGTGCCGATCACGCTCGGCCTCGCCCTCTGGCTCATCACGCCGCCGGACCCGCGGTCGCGCGCGACGGGGGATATCTGGGCTCCGTTCCGCGAGATCCGCGCGGTCATGGGGACCATCGGCCCGCTCGTCTCGCTGTCGGTCGCGTTCCAGGTGGGCATCGCGTCGATGACGGCGTTCCTCGCGCTGTATCTCGTGGACGCGCGCGGGATCTCTCCGGTCATCGCCGCGACGGCGTTCGGCTACACGCAGCTCGTCGGGGTCGTCGGCGCGCCATCGGGCGGCTGGCTCTCCGATCGGCTGGGCCGCCGCACCCCGATCCTCATCTCGCTCGGCGTCATCGGTCCGTCCGTCTTCCTGCTGACGGTCGTGCCGAACGATCTGCTCATCGTGCCGCTCACGATCTTCGGCCTCGCGTTCTCGATGCGTGGCACGGCGACCGAGGTGCTGGTAATGGACACCGCGCCGGCGGACCGGCGGGGCGCCGTGCTCGGGGCGTACTACCTGGCGGCGCAGCCGATCGGCGGCATCGCCACGCCGATCTTCGGCGCCATCGCCGGCGCCGTCGGGATCACGGCGGCGTTCAGCGGCATCGGCCTGCTGCTCGTGGCGATGTCGATCGGCGCGGTCATCGTCGGGCGCGGCATGTCGCAGGGCTAGCCATGCCCGCCCCCCGCATCTTCGCGCCGCTCGCGCATCGCGACTTCCGCCTTCTCTGGGTCGGCCAGACCGTCTCGATCTTCGGCGACCACGTGCACAACGTCGCGCTGCCTTTCCAGATCATCGCGCTCGGCGGTGGCGCGGTCGAGCTCGGGATCTGGGGCGCGGTGCACGCCGCTACGTCGCTGGTATTCCTTTTGTTCGGCGGCGCCATCGCCGACCGCATCTCGCGGCGGGCGATCATCCTCGCGAGCGACCTGGTGAGCGGCATCGTCATCGCCTCGATCGCCGTGCTGTCAGCGTCCGGCGGCCTCCGGATGGAGCACGTGTACCTCGAAGCCGCGTTCTTCGGCGCGAGCCAGTCGTTCTTCCAGCCCGCGGTGAACGCCCTCATCCCCGAGCTCGTGCCGGTGGAGGTCCTGCAGTCCGGCAACTCCCTTCGCGGGCTGTCGCGGCAGATCGGCTTGCTGGGCGGCCCGATCGTCGGCGGGCTGCTCGTGGCGACGGCCGGCTTGCCGTTCGCGTTCGCGTTCGACGCAGTGACCTTCATCGTCGGATTCGGTGCGTTCGCGCTCGCTCGGCCGCGGCGCCGCGAGGCGCCGGCTCGGCTGCCGCTGTTGCGCGAGGTCCGCGAGGGGCTCAGCTACACGTTCTCGGTCCCGTGGCTGTGGATCTTCATCTTCGCGTGGGCGATCGTGATCCTCGGCATGGTCGGTCCGCTGAACGTCGCGCTGCCGCTCCTCGTGCGCGACGTCCTGCACGGAGACGCGCGGCTCTTCGGGACGATCGTCGCCGCCGTTGGGGTCGGGGAAGTCGTCACGAGCGTCGCGCTCGCCCAGATCAAGATCCGCCGGCTCGGCATCGCGATCTGTGTCTTCGCGGTCATCGGCGGCTTGGCCCTCATCGGGATCGGGGTCATCGCCGACGTCGCGGTGGTGCTCGTGTGCGCCGCCCTCTTCGGCGTGCAGTTCGTCGGCGTCGGTGTGCTGTGGACGACGGCGGTGCAGAAGCACGTGCCGCGGGAGCTCATGGGCCGCGTCCTGAGCATCGACATGTTCGGCGGCTCGCTGCTCCTGCCGCTCGCACCGGTCATCTTTGCCGCGATCGTCGCGGCGCTCGGCCCGGCGCCCGCGTTCGTGATCGGCGGCACGATCGCGATCGTCACCGCGATCCTGCTGTTGCTCGTGCCATCGATCCGCGAGCTCGAGTGACGTCTATCGTGGGGAGATGATCGAGCGGGCGCGGTTCGGCCGTACCGGGCACCTCAGCACGCGGACGATCTTCGGCGCCGCCGCCCTGTCGAAGGCGACCGAGGCCGATGCCGATCGCGCGCTCGCCCTGATCGATCGGTACGGACTCGACCACCTGGACACCGCGGCCAGCTACGGCGACTCCGAGCTCCGGATCGCACCGTGGCTCCGTGGCACCGGTCGGGACCGGTTCTTTCTCGCCACGAAGACGGGGGAGCGCACCTATCGGGGCGCTCGGGATCAGATCCGCGAGTCGCTGCGCCGCCTCGGCACCGATCATGTCGACCTGATCCAGCTGCACAACCTCGTCGATCCGGCGGAGTGGGAGACCGCCCTCGGTCCCGACGGCGCCCTCACGGCCGCGGTCGAGGCACGCGAGGCCGGACTCGCGCGCTTCATCGGCGTCACCGGCCATGGCAGCACGGTGGCGGCGCGGCACCGCGAGAGCCTCGCGCGCTTCGACTTCGACGCGGTCCTCTTCCCGTACAACTACGTGCAGCTGCGGGATGCCGGATACCGTGCCGACGTCGAGGCCCTGCTCGCGCTGTGCGCGGCGCGCGACGTGGCGGTCCAGACCATCAAGAGCATCACCCTCGGCCCCTGGGGTCAGCGGCCGGCGGACGCGCTCACCTGGTACGAGCCGCTCTCCGAGCAGGCCGACATCGATCTCGCGGTCGGGTTCGTCCTCGGCCGCGATCAGGTCTTCCTCAACACCGCGAGCGACATCGACCTGCTCGCCAAGGAGCTCCACGCCGCCGAGCGCGGCGTCCGTCGTCCGTCGGATGCCGCCATGGAGGCGCTGCTCGAGCGTCGAGGCATGACCCCGCTCTTCGCGTGACCAGCTTCGAGGACCGTGTGGCCCGCGTCGTTCGCCGCATCCCGCGCGGCCGGGTCGCGAGCTACTCGATGGTCGCGGACCGGCTCCGGCAGCCAGGCGCCGCGCGCGCCGTCGGGACCGCCCTCTCGCGCGGCGTGGGCGCACCGGCGCATCGTGTCGTCACCGCCGACGGCCGGCTCGTGGCGAAATGGCCCGAGCAGTCCCGCCTGCTCAGGGATGAGGGCGTCACGGTGCGCGACGGAAGAGTGGCCCGTCCGATCCCGTGGTGGCGCGCGTGAGACGCCGGCGCCTCTCCGCGGTCCCGATCATCGCGGTGGTCGTGCTCCTGCTCGTCGGCCTCATCGGCACGACGCTCACCGCGCCGGCGGCGCGGCCCTCACCGGACATCACGCTTCCTGGCGTACCGAACGGCACGCCGCGGCCGACCCAGACGCCGCTGGGCCGCTATCCGAGGACGGCGGAGGCGACGATCGTCGGCAGCTGTGTCTCGGGCATCGATCCGAATACCGTGCCCGCGCCGATCGCGCAGGCGTTCTGCGTCTGCGTGCTCAATGGGTACGAGCAGCTCTATCCGGCGTACGACGAGTTCCAACAGGCCACGAACGCGGGAACGATCACCGAGGACCTGAAGACGCAGATCTCGAACCGCTGCGTGCAGGCGATCGTCGGCGGCTGAGCGCTACCGCAGGTCGGTGAGCAGACCTGAGAGCAGCGTCGCGAGACCGAGGAACGAAAGAAATCCGCCGCAATCGGTGAAGGTCGTGAGCACGATGGAGGATGACTGTGCCGGGTCCTGGCCGAACGCCTTGAGCACGAGCGGCACCATCGCCCCGCACACGCCGGCGATGACCATCGCCAGCACCATCGACATGCCGATGACGAGCGTGAGCCCCGGCGAGTGGCTCCAGAAGAAGACGCAGATCATCGTGACGACGCCGACGCCCAGGCCGTTGAAGATGCCGACGCGCGCCTCCTTGAAGATGAGCCTCGGCCAGTCGCGGATCCCGACCTCGCGCAGGATGACGCCGCGCATCGTGACCGCGAGCGCCTGCATGCCGCTGTTCCCGCCCTGGCCGGCGACCACCGGCATGAGGACGGCGAGCGCCGCGTAGCGCTCGATCGTCCCCTGGAACAGGCCGACGACCGACGCCGCCAGGAACGCGGTGGCGAGGTTGATCTGCAGCCAGGGCAGGCGGCGGCGCACCGCGAAGCTGACGCGGGAGAGCGCCGTCTCGTCCTTGCTCGCGCCGACCATGGTCTGGATGTCGGACGAGGCCTCGGCCTCGGCGGCCGCGAGCAGCGCGCGATACCGGATCACGCCGACCAGCCGCTGGTTGAGGTCCACGACCGGGAAGGTCGCGAGTCGCTGCGAGGCGAGCGAGTCCACGATCTCCTCGCGCGTCGCCGTGACGACGACCGCCGCCGGCACGCCGCGCACGATGTCCTGGAGCTTCGTGTCCGGCTGCGCCGTGACGAGCTCCCCGAGCGGCACCGCGCCGGCGAGCTTGCCCTCGCGGTCCGTGAGGTAGATCGCGCCGAGCTCCTTCTCCTTGAATGTGCGCATCCGGCGCAGCGCGTCGTCCACGGTGATCTCCGCGTCGAACGCCGTGATGCGCGGATCCATGAGCGCCCCGGCGGTGTCCGGCGGGTAGGTGAGCAGCTCGCGCAGGTGCTCCGCGAGCCGCGCGTCGAGGAGCGCAAGCCGGCGCTCTCGCGCGTCGTTGTCGAGGCTCGCGAGGATCGGCGCCGCCTTCGTCGGGACCATCGCCTTCAGCGCGCCGCGCGCGATGTCGTCGCCGAGCTCCGCGATGACGCCGGCGGCGACGCGCGGGTTCAGCCGTTCGAGCAGCCCCGCGGCATTCGTCGGCGCGGTCGCTTCGATGAGCCGGGCGGTCTCGGATGCCGGGAGCTGCTCGAGGATGTGCGCGACCTGATCCGGGTAGAGCCGGATGAACTCGCCGGTCAGCGTCTGGCTCGTGTCGCTCACCGTTCCCGAACCCTCCTGCCTGTCGCGTGCGTGCGTAATGATGCCGGGCGGAAGGCTCAGCCGATAGGTCCCTGGGCGTTACGTTCCCAGGTCACCGTGTCGTGCGCGAAGCGGATCCGGACCGGGTCGAGCTCCTGGAACCGGGCGAGCCACTCGGGATACGGGCCATGCGGCTCGCCGCGTAATGCGAGCTCGAGCGAGTACCGCTGCCGCGCATAGTCGGAGGTGAAGTTGAACGCCTGGCCGCCGAGGATCACGCGGCCCTCCGCCGTCTCGACCGCGAGCGACTGATGGCCCGGCGAATGCCCGGGCGTCGGGATGATGCGGATCCCCGGTAGGGGCTCGGCCTCGCCATCCACCTCTTCGAGCACCGCGCCCGGAAAATCCGCCACGGACGGTGCATGGCTGTAGTCGGGATCCGCGCGCAGATGGGCCACCTCGGCGCGCTGGACGAAGATCGGGACGCCCGGAAAGTTGAAGTTCCCGCCCGAGTGGTCGCTGTGGAAGTGACAGTTCGCGATCATGCGTACATCCGCGGCGCGGATGCCGTTCTCGGACAGAACCGTCCGTATCGGCCGGATGTCCACCGGAGCGAAGGTCTCGACGGCCTGCCAGTGCGTGGCGGAGAATCCGGTGTCGAACAGGAACAGACCCTCGGGATGCTCGATGAGGAACGCCGTGACGATGATCCGATCGTTGGGAAAGCGCGTATCGGTCGCCGGCATCGTGTAGTGGCCGGTGTGCAACGGCCGGATCCGCGACAGCTGCGCTCGCGCCACGTCGCGATTCTTACCTACTTCTCATGGCCGCGGGCCTAAACTCGGCTGGTTCGGATGACGCGCTCCAAGGCGGACCGGCCGTACGGCAATTTCCCACGCCATGGTCTCGCGCCCGAGCCTGAGCTCGAGGTCGCCGCCGCTCCGCCAGGCCGCCGCGCCCGCATCGGGGGCTGGCTCCGCGCTCGCAGCCGGCGCGAGCGCGTCGAGCTCGCGATCACCGCGATCCTCGTGTTCGCCGCGATCTTCATCTCGATCTCCGCGCTGCCGAAGGGCGTCGAGCTCGGGACCGTCGATATGGCCCGGCCGACACCGACCCCGACGGTGCCGGAGCTCTACGCGCGGCTCGCGCAGACGGTCGTCACGGTCCGCTCGCAGCTCCCCGACGGGAAGACCGCCCTCGGGAGCGGCGTCGTCATCGACGCGGACGCCGACATCCTCACCGCGCTCCACGTGGTCGCGGACGCGACGAGCATCACCGTCACGTTCGCCGACGGATCGTCGTACACGGCGAAGATCTTCGCGCGCCAGCCCGACAACGACATCGCCGGCATCCGTGCGCTCGGTCATCCCGATCCGCTCGCGGTGGCGACCCTGGGCAACGCGAACGCGCTCAACGTCGGCGATGACGCGATCGTCATCGGCAACCCATTCGGCCTGAGTCGCAGCCTGTCGACCGGCGTCATCTCCGGCCTGCACCGGAGCATCCAGCCGCCGGGCCTGAGCAAGCCGATGAACGAGCTCATCCAGTTCGACGCATCGGTCAACCCCGGCAACTCCGGCGGGCCGCTGTTCAATCGCGACGGCGACGTGGTGGGCATCGTCAGCGGGCTCGCGAACCCGAATGGCCAAGCGTCGTTCGCCGGCGTCGGGTTCGCGGTCACGATCCAAGCGGCAGGCGGCGCGGTCGGCCTGCCGCCGGATTAGAGGAGAGAAGAGCATGGACGCGATCCCGACGACGCATCAGCAGACCGAGGTGGGCCGGCTCCTCTACGAGGTGAAGCGGGTCATCGTGGGCCAGGATCACATGCTCGAGCGCATCATCGTCGGGCTGCTCGCGCGCGGGCATCTCCTCGTCGAGGGCGTGCCGGGTCTCGCGAAAACGCTCGCCATCAAGACGGTCGCCGGTGCCGTGCACGGCGACTTCAAGCGCATCCAGTTCACCCCGGACCTCGTTCCCGCCGACCTCGTCGGCACCCGGATCTACAACCAGAAGAACGGCGACTTCCAGACCTCGCTCGGCCCGGTGTTCACGAACCTGCTTCTCGCCGACGAGATCAACCGTGCGCCCGCGAAGGTCCAGAGCGCGCTGCTTGAGGCGATGCAGGAGCGCCAGGTGACGATCGGGCGCGAGAGCCACGCGCTGCCGGACCCGTTCCTTGTCATGGCCACCCAGAACCCGATCGAGACCGAGGGCACCTACGCGCTGCCTGAAGCGCAGGTCGATCGATTCATGATGAAGGTCGTCGTCGGCTACCCGAGCGAGATGGACGAGTTCCTCGTCGTCGAGCGGATGGCCCAGGGCATGGCCCATGTGGCACCGGTGGTCACGACCGAGCGTCTCCTCCAGCTGCAGCGCGAGACCGACAAGGTCTTCGTCGACCCGGTGCTCATGGAGTACGTCGTGCGGCTTGCGACCGCGACGCGGCACCCATCGGACTACGGCCTTCCGGAGATCAAGAAGTACATCACCTACGGCGCGAGCCCCCGCGCCTCGATCAACCTCATCCTCACTGGGCGGGCCCTCGCGTTCATGCGCGGCCGGACCTACGTGCTCGCGCAGGACATCCTCGATCTGGTCCACGACGTGTTGCGCCACCGCCTCGTGCTCTCGTACGAGGCGCTCTCGGACAACGTGTCCCCGGAGCAGCTCATCGACCGCGTCCTCCAGAAGATCCCGGCGCCGACGCAGGCTTTGCAGGAACGTGTCAGCACAAAAGCCTGAGGCCGTCCTCAAGCGCGTCGACTGGACCGTGATCCGCCGTTTGGACGGGCTGTTGCAGGGCGACTACCGGACGCTCTTCCGGGGCCACGGCCTCGACCTGGCCGACATCCGCGAGTACGAGCCGGGCGACGACGTGCGCTACATCGACTGGAACGTCAGCGCGCGGATGGACACGCCGTACGTGCGCCAGTACCTGGAGGACCGCGAGGTGACCGCGCACTTCCTGCTCGATCTCTCGCCGTCCGTCGACTTCGGCACGATCAACACGCTGAAGCGCGACCAGCTCGTCGACTTCGTCGCGGTGATCGCGCGGCTCCTCACCCGGCACGGCAATCGTGTCGGCGCGGTCCTCTACGCGGGCAAGGTCGAGAAGTCGATCCCCGCCGGTGGGGGCAAGCTGCACGTGCTGCGGATCCTCAACGACGTGCTGAGCCTGCCGCGGCTCCAGAGCGCGCCCTACACGTCCGTCTCCGACCTCATCGAGCACGCGATGCGGACGATCAAGCGGCGCTCGGTCGTGTTCCTCGTCTCCGACTTCTTCACCGCTCCCGGCTGGGAGCGGTCGCTCGGGCTGCTGTCCCGGCGGCACGAGGTCGTCGCGGTGCGCCTCGAGGATCCACGCGAGCGCGAGCTCCCGGACATCGGGATGGTCGCGATGAACGACGCCGAGACCGGCGAGAGCGTGTACGTCGACACGCACGACGCCCGGTTCCGCAAGCGGTTCGCGGCCGTCGTCTCGAAGCGCGAGGCCGAGCTCGCGGGCGTCTTCCGGCGCGCGGGCGTCGATGTCCTCTCGCTCTCGACCGAGGAGGACCTCGTCGGCGCGATCCTCCGCTTCGCCGCGCTCCGCAAGCGGCGTCGCACGATGCGGGCGGTGGCCTGATGACCTTCCTCTGGCCCACGAGCCTCGCCTTCCTGGTGCTCGTGCCGATCCTTCTCGGCCTGTACATCTGGTCGCAGCGCCGCCGGCGCAGGTACGCGCTCCGCTACGCGAGCCTGTCGCTCGTGAAGGAGGCGCTCGGCCGCGGGCCGGGGATCAAGCGGCACATCCCACCGGCGCTGTTCCTCGTGGCGCTGGTGTTCATGCTCACCGCGCTCGCCCGTCCGGTCACGGTCGTGAAGGTGCCGAGCCAGGAGGGCACGGTCATCCTGACCATCGACGTCTCGCTCAGCATGCGGGCGACGGACATCAAGCCGAGCCGCATCGACGCGGCCAAGGCCGCGGCGAAGGCCTTCGTGTTGAAGCAGAGTGACAACGTGAAGATCGGCGTGGTCTCGTTCGCGAGCGACGCTTCGATCGTCCAGCCGCCGACGACGGACAAGGATCTCGTCATCGCCGCGATCGACCGGTTGCGGCTGCAGCGCGCGACCGCGATCGGCCGCGCGATCCTCACCTCGCTCGACGCGATCGTCGAGGCCGACGGCGGCAACGAGGGCGACCTCCCGTCGGCCGTGCTCACGAAGCCGCAGGATCCGAACGCGCCGCAGAAGCCGACGAAGACCGCGGTGCCGGGCGCCGCGAAGTCCCCGGCGACGATCATCCTGCTCACCGACGGCCAGAACAACCAGTTCCCGCCGCCGCTCCAGATCCTCGATCAGGCCATCGAGCGCGGCATCCGCGTGTACACGGTCGGCGTGGGGACGCCGAGCGGCGCGGTGCTGAACCTCGAGGGCCGCTCGATCCGGACGTCCCTCGACGAGACGACGCTGAAGGCGATCGCCCAGTCGACCGACGCCGAGTACTTCCTCGCGACGAGCGAGGCCGATCTCAAGAAGGTCTACGAGAACCTCACCACCCAGCTCGTCTTCCGCAGCGAGAAGACCGAGGTCACCGCGCTCTTCACGCTCGTCGCGGCGATGCTCTCGATCGTCGCGAGCGGTCTCTCGCTGCTCTGGTTCAACCGCCTGCCGTAGCGGCTAGGTGAGGTTGTTCCCGATATTGCTGAAGACGGTCTGAAGCTGCCCTTGCAAGAAGACCATCGCGCTGATCACGGCGATCGCGATGATGGCGATGACCAGCGCGTATTCGACCAGCCCCTGCCCTGAGTCGTCGCGCCGCATGGTGTCCACGAGCATTCGCCTCCCGTTGCGTTCTTTGAGGCGGTAACGCCGGCGCGCGGTCGGTCCCTCATGGACGTTCGGACCACCCCGCTCGGGGGAGAGGCGCTAGACCTCGGCGACCGTTACCCGGCCACCACCGGCGCTCTTGGAGGTGTACATGGCGGTGTCGGCCTTGCGGACGGCCTCGGTCGTGGTGAAGCGCTGGGCGTCGGGGACGATGCCGATGGAGATGTTGACGCGATGACCTTCGGCGAGCCGCGCGTTCTCCGCGGCGAGGCTCTTCAGGATCCGGTCCGCGACGCCCGTCGCGATCGCGGTGTCGGCGCCCACCAGCAGGAGCGCGAACTCGTCGCCACCGAGCCGCGCGGCGACGTCGCTCTGGCGGAGCGACCCGCGCAGCACGTCGGAGACCCGCTTCAGCGCGACGTCGCCCTCGCCATGGCCGAACGTGTCGTTGACGCGCTTCAGGCCGTCGACGTCGAGGTACACGAGGACGAACCGCTGCTTGCGCTTCATCAGATCGCCGAGGTGCAGGTCGAACGCGCGCGCGTTCCCGAGCCCGGTCAGCCCGTCGGTCTCCGACAGCGTCAGGGCGCGCTCGGTGACCTGCTGCCCGCCGAGGTAGGTGAGGATGAAGCCCACGGTCACCGCGAAGATCGCGCCGAAGAGCGGGATCTGATGCTCGAGCGCGAGGGCGGTGCCTTGCGAGGCGAGCGCGACGAGCTCGGCCGCGATGAACAGGATCGAGGTCAGCCCGGCGATGAGCCAGATCAGCCGCCAGGGTCCGGGCTTGGCCCAGGGCAGGACCCGGAACAGGAAGAAGAGCGCGACCAGGAGCGCATCGACGATCGCGAGGACGACGAGCGGCTCGGTGTCCATGGTTTGGGCAGTGTGATACCAGACCGCACCCCCGCCAGGGTGAGTAAGCCGCCCCCGGGCGCCGTTAGCCTGCTGAATCACGCAAAAAGGTGACTGTTCATGGGGTCTCTTCGGCGGACGGGGTGGGATCCGAAGCTGGTGTGGATGCCGCCCTCGTTCTGGCCGCCCAAGGGGGCGACGCCCGGGCGTTCGGGGAGCTCTACGAGCGCTACCGCCAGCCCCTCTACCGCTACTGCCTCGCCCGGTCCGACTCGCCGCACGAGGCCGAGGACCTGGTGAGCGACGTCTTCCTGAAAGCGATGGAGTCGCTCGCCCGCTACCGCGATCAGGGCCTGCCATTCATCGCGTTCCTCTATCGGGTCGCCCGGAACGCGGCGATCGACCGCGGCCGCAAGGACAAGGGCTCCTCGCTCTTCGACCTGAAGATCGAGCCACGCAGCACCGTCGACGTCGAGGGTGAGGCGTCGCGCTCCGCCGACATGGCCGTGGTGCTGACCGCGCTCCGCAAGATCAAGCCGGAGTATCGCGAGGTCATCCTCCTGCGCTTCGTCGAGGGGTACAGCGCCGCCGACGTCGCCAAGCTCCTGGAGAAGGGCGAGAAGGCCATCTGGAACCTGCAGCAGCGCGGCCTCGAGCGGCTGCGCAACGAGCTGAAGCGCACCGGCCAGCTGACGCTCGCCGGCGTGGCGGTGGACCGATGAGCGACGACCGCCTGCTCTCCGTCCTCAAGCGCCTCGGCGACGAGGAGCTGTCGCTCGGCGCGGACCGAACGATCCGCGACCGCCTCGAGCGCGCGTGGAAGCCGGGCGTGCGACCGGCCGCGTTCGCGTTCCCCCAGATCGGCCCGCTCGGCCGCATCCGCCGCTTCGTCCCGGTGCTCGCGGCCCTCGCCCTGATCGCCGGCTCGGTCGGCGCGGTGCTCGGCGCGGGCGCGGACAGCCCGTTGTGGGACACTCGTGTCGCGCTCGAGGAGGCCGCGGCCGTGCTGCGGCTGTCACCCGACGACCGCATCGCGTACCTGTTCGAGCTCGTGCAGTCGCGCACCGAGGAGGCCGCGCGCCAGGAGGCCGCGGGCCACCCCGACGCCGCGGCGAAGGCGCGCGCCGCGGCGACGTCCGCCGTGATGGAGCTCGACGGCAACGTCCCGCAGATCGAGGTCGATCTGCCGACGCCGGTCCCCGCGGCTTCGCCGACGGCATCGCCGCCGCCGGCAAGCTCGCCGTCGCCGTCCCCGTCGCCTTCCACCTCGGTCGCGCCGGCGGCTCCACCGCCGACGCGGATCCCGACCCCGACCGCCCGCCCCACCGTGACGCCGACGCCGACGCCGACGGCCAAGCCGACCATCACCTTCACCGGCATGGTCAAGGACGGGTCGGGTGCGGGCGTCACGGATGCGTGCATCACGACGTCGACCGCGATCCCGACATCGACGGCGTCGTGCATCACCAAGACGAAGAACGGGTCGTACGGCTTCTCCGTCCCGGCGACGCCCGGGCAATCCATCACCCTCTTCGCGTACTGGAAGGACGCCACCGGTCAGACGTTCGCCGGCGGCAGCAGCACGACAGCCACGAAGCCGACGACGCTGATGCCCACGATCACGCTCACTCTGCGGAGGTAGTACGAGCGGCCCATGAGGAAGGGCCCGCCTGCCCGCGTTGTCGAGGCAAACGATCGACATCGCGTCGAAGGGATGGGGCCAGGACATGTGGGCACAGCTGATCAAGGTGGCGAGCCTGAGCAAGGGGGCGCTCGTCGTGGGCGTCGCGGCCAGCGCGGCCATGGTCTCCAACGCGGAGTTCACGAACGCGCCCAGTCACCACGAGGTGCCGTCCGCGAGTGCTGTGGCGTCGGTGACGCCGGCGGCGTCGTCGCGTCCGGCAAGCTCGCCGTCTTCGTCCGTCAAGCCGAAGGTCGCCGAAGCGCCGGCGTCACCTCAGATCACCACGCAAGAGCGTCACGGCGCGGTGCCGCAGGTCGTGAAGGACTGCGTCGATCGGTACCTCGCTGTGCGTGAGCTCGGCGACAGCGCCACCTCCTCCGATCGCGTTGCGGTCGGTGAGGTCTGCAAGGCCGCGCTCACGGCCACCGGGCTCAGCTCAGGGGAGTTCTGGGCGAAGTTCGGGATCAACGACGAGAAGAAGACCGAGCCGAAGTCCGAGCCGAAGGCGCCGGGCCTCGACGCGGCCATCAAAGAGTGCGTCTCGCAGTACCTCGCGGGCACTGCCGACCGGAGCGACGCGTGCCGCACGGCGATCGCGGCGAGCGGCCTGTCGCCGCAGGAGTTCTGGACCAAGTTCGGACCGTACGCCGACCAGGCGAAGGGTGCGCTCTCGCCCGAGGCGCTCCACCTGGCCCAGGAGTGCGCCACGAAGTACACCGCGAAGTCGGCCGACGCCACCGCCACCTGCAAGAAGGCGATCGAGCTCACCGGCCTGACGACCGCCGAGTTCGCGGCGAGGTTCCTCTCGCACTCGACCGAGACGAAGCCGGCCGAGCCGGCGTCGAAGAGCAAGGACACCGAGCTCTACGCCCTCATCAAGGAGTGCCTCCGCCTTCGCAACGCGCTGACGTCCACGTCGGAGCAGGAGCGGGTGAGCGCGGCGAGCGCCGCCTGCGGCAAGGCGATCAGCGCCAGCGGCCTGACCCCCGAAGAGTTCTGGACGAAGGTCTCCAAGGAGCCGACCGCGACCCCGACCAAGCCGGCGGCGACGCCGAAGCCGGTCACGAACACCGCCGATGCCGCGCAGCTGGCGGCGAAGTGCCTCGACATGTACGCGGCGGTGAAGGCCGCCGGCGTCGGCGACACGAAGGCCGTCGGTGAGATGTGCAACGCCGCGATCACGGCGAGCGGGGTGAGCGCGAACGATTTCTGGGCGAAGTACCACCCCGCGACCAACTAGTCCTTTCCACCCCTCCTCACGCGCGACGACGGCCATGAGCCGTCGTCGCGCCGCGTCTAGCGGCCGCCGACGAGCGGGATGAGGGCCGGCACGCGGTGAGCGTAGTCGGCGTACGGCGCGAACCCTTCGCGCAAGACCCGCTCCTCGGCCGCGATCCGCGCGAGCGTGAGCGGCACGACGACGGCGGCAGTCAGGACGAGGAGCGGCACGCTCTCGAGCGCGAGCGCCGCGCCGAGGTGATAGAGGAGGATCCCGGCGTACATCGGGTGCCGGACGAGGGCGAAGACACCGTCGGTCTTGAGGGTGTGCCCCTCGAAGAGATCGAGGCGAATGCCGTAGCTCCGGCCGAGCGTCCACATCCCCCAGGCCGCGAAGAGCGCGCCCACGATCGCGATCCCGAGGCCGGCGAGCCGGACGCCGGTCGTGAGATCCGTGCTGGGCAGCAGCCCCGAGAACCACGCGACCTGCGAATACGCGAGGACGAACGGCACCCAGACGAGCGGCGGGTAGTACTGGATCCACCAGGGCGCCTCGGTCCGCAGCAGGTGACCGCGCTGGCCGCGGACGATCCGCAGCGCGGCCGCCGAGAGGAAGACGATGTGCGCGGCGAGAAGCACCGCGATGCGGATGGTGCGGTCGTCCACTGTCTTCTAATAGTCGCAGCAGCCACAGGTGCGCAGTTTCGGAGAAGCGCGTCCCCGCCCGCTGGCGCATTCTGTCGCCAGAGACCGGCGACGGAGGACCACCGATGGCAGGCAAGGCAGCCGACGACACCTACTTCGCGGAGCAGTCCCCGGAGAAGATGGCTCTCCTCGAGAAGCTCCGGCGCGAAGTCCGCAAGGCCCTGC
>DASWFN010000178.1:0-19984 GCA_036394215.1 Candidatus Limnocylindria bacterium | reverse complement strand
CCGCCCTCGTCGCTCGCCTGCGTGTAGGCCCGCGCGTCGTCGATGAGCCAGGTCGCGAGCCCAACGAGCAGGAGGAGAACGCCGATCCCGATGAGGATGACGCTCCAGAGGATGCCGAACGAGATGAACGTCACTCCGACGCCGATGATGAACGGCGACATGCTCGGCGGCGGCATGTGGATCGGCTGATCGTGCCCGGCCATCGATCGAAACTCTAGGACATCGATTGGCGGACGTCGAAACGCTGTCCTAGTGTTGTCGGCGCATGCCGTGGCCGAATGACCCCCAGGGCCCCCTTGCCCGTTCGATCGCCGACCTCTACTGGCTGATGTTCGCGGTGGCCGTCGTGGTCCTCGCGATCGTCGTCGGCGCGCTGGTCGTGGCAGGCATCCGCTTCCGCGAGCGACCGGGCCACGCGGCTCGCCAGTACCACGGCAACAACCTGCTCGAGCTCATCTGGACGATCGTCCCCACGCTCCTGGTCATCTCGTTCAGCGTGCTGTCGTTCCAGCGTCTCGCGCTCGTGAACGACGTGGACAGCGGCGCCGCGATGACGATCAAGGCCGAGGGCAAGCAGTGGGTCTGGAGCTTCCAGTACCCCGCGGACCCGAAGTTCCAGCTGAAGGACAAGACTTACCTGTCGCAGCCCGAAGAGCTGCACATCGTCGCCGGCCAGAAGGTGAAGATCGAGCTCAGCTCGGTCGATGTCATCCACGCGTTCTACGTGCCGAAGCTCGGCGGGCAGAAGGACGCGGTCCCCGGGCGCAACACGGTCATGTGGATCCAGGCCGACCGCCCCGGCACCTACGCCGGCCAGTGCATCGAGTTCTGCGGCACCGGCCACGCCGACATGCTCATCACCGTCGTCGCGCACAACGCCGCGGACTACGCGGCCTGGGCGGCGAAGGCCGTCGCCGATGCCGACCGGTTCAGCGATCCGGCGGTGGCAAAGGGCAAGCAGCTCTTCACGACGCTCGCGTGCGCCGGCTGCCACACCATCCAGGGACTCACCGGCGGCAAGGTCGGACCCGATCTGAGCCACGAGGCATCGAAGAAGACCCCGATCGCCGGGGTCGCGGGCCTGGACGTGACCGAGGCGAATCTCAAGAAGTGGATCGCGAACCCGCCGGCGGTGAAGCCTGGGACGCTGATGCCGAACCTCGGACTCGATCAGCCCACCATCGACGCGCTGGTCCAGTTCATCCTGACGCTCAGGTAGCAGGGCCTACTTCACCTCGAGGCCGACGCGCATCCCGAGCTGGTAGTGGCCCGCGACGTTGCAGATGATCACGTACTTCCCCGGCGTCAGGTCCGCGACGAGCTTGCGCGACGCGCCGCTCGCGATGTTCAGGAGCTCGGCGACCTTGCCCTCCTCGTTCGCCTTCGCCGCCGCCTGATCGATCGGCAGCGCGTCGGGTGCGAGGTCGGTCTTGATGACCTTCACCTCGTGCAGCATCGAGGCGTGGTTGCGGATGCCGAACACGACATGGCCGGCCGCGACCGTCGGATGATCGCTCGTGATCTTGTAGTCGCTCAGGTCGAGGTACAGGGCGGGGACCTCGCTCGTGTCCGCTGGCGCGGCGCTGCAGGCCGTGGCGACGACCAGCGCGAGAGTCGCGAGGATCCGCATCATCGGCCGCCGCGCCCGCTGATGATCTGACGGATGATCGGGCCCCAGCCGCTCGCCTCGGTCGCGTCGTCGTGATCCGGCCCGTGGCCCTTGCGACCGCTCAGCAGACCCCATACCACCGGACCGAACACGATCGCGAGCAGCGCGACGACCCAAAGCCATTCCAACACTCACCTCTGTCGAGACTCGCGCAGGCGCTGGGCCTGCTCCTCCGACTGTAGCCACAGGAAGAACGAGAAGCTGGCGGCCGCGAGGAAGATGAGATCGCCGGGCACCCACATGATCGCGCCGCCGAGCCGCTGGTCGCTCGCCGCGTCGGCGCCGTATTTCGCGGCGGTCGCGGCGTAATGCGCGTAGTAGACACGGTCGCTGAACGCGAGCAGTCCGCCAAGGATCGTGTTCTGGGCGGCGCCGACGAGCAGGAGGAACGGGATCCGCGCGGCGTATGGCAGCGTCGCGCGGAACGGCTCCGGGTCGATCACGACGCTCCAGAACAGGAGCGCGGTCACGAGGAACCAGGTGTGCTCGAGGACGTGGATCGTCGGGCTCTCGACCGCGGCGTCGTAGAACGCGGGAATGTGCCAGGCGTACAGCCCGACGACATAGAGCGCCGCCGCGACGAGCGGCCGACGCACGAGGTGCACGAGCGCGCGGAAGGCGGTGTTGCGCGCGAGCGCGCGTACGACCGTGCGGCGGACGGCGTGCGGCAGGCCGCGCAGGAGCGGCCGGACCGGCGCACCCGCGAGCAGCAGCGGCGCGGCGACGACCAGCAGGAGCATGTGCTGGACCATGTGGACGCTGAACAGATCGAGCGCGAGCGCGTCGATCGGCGATGCGAGGGCCGCGAGCAGCGCGACCTCCCCGAGGAGGAACAGCGCCGTGCGCCAGAGCGGCCAGCGGCGCCGGGCGGACGCGCCGCGCAGATACACGAGGGCCGCGAGGAGCGTGAGGGCGACGAGGACTACAGGCGTACGGTCGTGTCCACCATGATCGCGACGAACAGCAGCGCGAGGTACAGCAGCGAGTAGAGGTACGCGCTCCGCGCGACCGTACGCTGGCGCGCCGGCGCGGCGCGCAGGAGCCGCACGGCGTAGCCCACGAAGATGAGCCCGAGCACGAGCGCGGCGAAGAGGTACAGGATCCCGACGTACCGGGTGAGGAACAGCAGCACCGACAGCGGCACGAGCGCGACCGCGTAGAGCAGGATCCCCCACTGCGCGGCGCGGTCCCCGTGCACGACCGGGAGCATCGGCACGCCGGCGCGGTCGTAGTCGTCACGGATGAGCAGTGCGAGGGCCCAGAAGTGCGCCGGCGTCCAGAAGAACACGATCGCGAAGAGGTACAGCGCCGGCAGGTCGACGTCGTTCGCGACCGCGGCCCAGCCGACGAGCGGCGGAATGGCCCCGGCGGCCCCGCCGATAACGATGTTCTGCACCGTCGTGCGCTTCAGCCAGAGCGTGTAGACGAAGATGTAGAAGAGCGTGCCGACGATCGCGAGGACGGCCGCGAGGATGTTCGCGACCGTCGCGAGGATCGCGAACGCGAGCACGTTGAGGATGACGCCGACCGCGATCGCCACGCGCGGCGACACGCGGTGCCCAGGGAGCGGCCGCCGCGAGGTGCGGCGCATGCGCTCGTCGATGTCGCGGTCGAAGTAGTGATTCAGCGCCGACGCGCCGCCGCTCGCGAACGCGCCGCCGAGCATCGTCGCGAGCACGAGGTGGAACGGCGGCACGCCGCCGGCCGCGAGGAACATCCCGCCGAGCGCCGTGACGAGCAGGAGCGACATGATCTGGGGCTTCGTGAGCGCGATGAGATCGCGGACGGTGACGGTCGCCTCGGCGCGGACGGGACGCCAGGCGAGCACCGCGAGCGCGACGGTCGCGCACCAGAGCGCGGTCGCGACCGCGGGATGCGCGCCGAGCGGCCACGGCGAGAAGCCGGTGAGCGGATTGAGCGCGCCGACGACCACCTGCAGCACGAAGAGCGAGCCGGTGAGCGCCGCAGCCGGGCCGAGGCCGGGGATCTCGCGCCGGCGCTTCCAGGCCGCCGCCACGGTGTACGCGACGAGCACGCCGACCACCGCCGCGATGTAGCGATGGGCCATGTGAATGGCCGCGGCCCCGGTCATCGGGATGCCGTTGTCGCAGAAGGGCCAGGTCGAGCACGCCGCGGTCGCGCCGTCGCCCCGCACGTACGCGCCGGAGAGCATGAGCCCGAACATCGCCGCCGCGCTGCCGAGGGCCAGCCAGGTGAACGGGCTCGGCTTCGCGAGGCCGGGGCCGGCCGCGGGCCAGCGCACGACGACCGCGTAGACGGTGAGGACGGCGAGCAGCAGCTCGGCGTTCGCGAGGTGCACGGTGACCCAGGTGTCGGGCAGCTCGAGGAGCACCGTGATCGCGCCGAGGATCGCCTGGAGCCAGTAGAGGACCACGGCGAGCCCGACGAACGTGAGCGCCGTCCTCGTGCGATACCGCAGGAGGGTCCACCCCGCGAGCGCCGCGAGCGTGAGGCCGGCGACGATCGCGAGGAACCGGTGCAGCCACTCGATGCGCGTCGCGACGTCGAGCGACGGGAGGAACTGTCCGTGGCAGAGCGGCCAGTCGGGACAGCCGAGCCCCGAGCCGGTGACGCGCACGATGCCGCCCCAGAAGGCGGCCGGCAGCGCGGCGAGGAGCGTGAGGTAGACGAGACGCCGGTAGCCCGCTGACACGGTCATGCCGCTAGGTGTGCGGCGTGTCTTCCTTCAGCGGGCGCGCGCTGTGGACGACCGGGATGCGTGGGAAGTTGTAGACCGGCGGCGGTGAGGGCGTCGCCCACTCGAGCGTGTCGCCCTCCCACGGGTCGTCGCCGGCGGGCTTGCCGTTGCCGAGGATGATGCTGTGGAAGAAGTTCCAGAGGAAGATCGCGACCCCGAACGCGATGAGGAACGCACCGAGCGTCGAGATCAGGTTGAGCGTGCCCCACTCGGGCGCCTGCACGTAGTGATACACGCGCCGGGGCATCCCCTCGATCCCGAGCTGATGCTGTGGGAAGAACGTCATATTCATCGCGAGGAAGATCACCAGGAAGTTGATCTGGCCGAGGCGCTCGCTCAGCATCCGGCCGGACATCTTCGGGATCCAGTAGTACATCGCGGCGAAGACGGTCATGACCGCGCCGCCGAACAAGACGTAGTGGATGTGCGCGACGACGTAGTACGTGTCCGAGAGCTGCACGTCCTCCGGCACCGAGCCGAGGAACACGCCGGAGATGCCGCCGATGGTGAACGTCGCGATGAAGCCAAGCGCGAACAGCATCGGCGTCTTGAACCGCAGCGAGCCATGCCAGATCGTCCCGAGCCAGCTGAAGATCTTCACGCCGGTCGGAACGGCGATGAGCATCGTCGAGATCATGAAGAAGACCTGCAGTGTCTGGTCGACACCGGCGACGAACATGTGGTGCACGAACACCGAGAACGAAAGGAAGCCGATCGCGACGCTCGAGTACGCGATCATCTTGTAGCCAAAGATCGGCTTGCGCGAGAAGACCGGGAGCACCTCGCTCACGACGCCGAATCCGGGCAGCACCATGATGTAGACCTCGGGGTGCCCGAAGAACCAGAACAGGAACTGCCAGAGCAGCGGATCCGAGCCCTCCGACGTCGCGAAGAAGCTCAATCCGGCGAGGCGGTCGAAGAGCAGGAGCACGCCGGCGACCGTGAGGAACGGGATCGCGAGCACGAGCAGGAACGACGTGACCAGCACGCTCCAGGTGAACAGCGTGATCCGCGAGAACGTCATCCCGGGCGCGCGCAGCGCGAAGATCGTGACGATCATGTTGAGCGCGCCGAAGATCGACGAGAAGCCGAGGACCGTGAGGCTGAGCAGCCACAGATCCTGACCGTGGCTCGGCGAGTACGGGAGCGTCGAGAGCGGTACGTACGAGGTCCAGCCCGACGCCGGCGGTCCGACGAGCAGCGCGGCGTACAGGATGATGCCGCCGCTGAGCAGGAGCCAGTACGAGAGCGCGTTCAGCTTGGGGAAGGCCATGTCCCGCGCGCCGATCTGCAGCGGGATGATGTAGTTCGCGAATCCGGTCCAGACCGGTACGACGAACAGGAAGATCATCGTCGTCCCGTGCATCGTGAACGCGCCGTTGTAGGCCTCCGCGTTCAGGATCTTCCCGTCCGGCGTCGCGAGCTGCGCGCGGAGCGCGAGCGCGAGCAGTCCGCCGGTGACGAAGAAGAAGAAGGTCGTCCAGAGATAGAGGATCCCGATCCTCTTGTGATCGACGGTGGTCACCCACTCGAGCACGCCCGTGTAACGCGGGCGCGCGACCGGGAAGGGGGTGTCTATCGCGGCCATGTGCGTTCATTCCATCGTGCGACCGGATGGGTGTCAAATGACGGCGCATGATCCTCGTCGACCTCGCGGCCGTCACGCGCGCGCACGGCGACCGCACGATCTTCGCCGACCTCGCCTGGACCATCGAGGAGGGCGCTCGGATCGGGCTCATCGGCCCGAATGGCACCGGGAAGTCGACGCTGCTGCGCACGATCGCGGGCGTGGAGCCACCGGAGGGCGGCGTGGTGACCCGGCGGCGCGATCTCCGCGTCGCGTACCTGACGCAGGAGCAGGAACCGCGCGACGCGACGGTCATGGAGACGCTACTCGCGGCGCATCCGGACCTGGGCGGCATCGAGCGGGAGCTTGCCGCCGTCGTGAAACGCCTCGCCGACCCCGACGTGAGCGGCGACATGACGCGCCTCTCGAGCGCGCTCGAGGACCAGGAGCGGCAGCTGCACGCCTTCGATCGCGCCGGCGGCCCACGACTGCGCAATCGCGCCGAGGGTCTGCTGCGCGAGCTCGGGATCCCGGTGGACCATTGGGACATGCCGCTCGCCGCGCTCTCGGGCGGGCAGCGCAAGCTCGTCGGCCTCGCCGCGTGCCTCGTCGCCGACCCGGACCTGCTGCTGCTCGATGAGCCGGACAACCATCTCGACCTCGCGCGCAAGGAGACGCTGGAGCGGCTGCTCGCGGCGTTCGCCGGCGCGGTCGTGATCGTGTCGCACGACCGCTACCTGTTGGACGACACCGTCGAGCGCATCGCCGAGCTCGAGCCCACGGCGCGCGGTGCGCGCCTGAGGGTGTGGGAGGGCAATTACTCCGCCTACGTCGTGCAGAAGGACATCGCGCTGCGGCGCCAGGAGCAGGACTACACGTCACAGCAGAAGGAGATCGCGCGACTCGAGGCCGCGGTGAAGCGATTCGAGCTCTGGGCGCGGCTCGTCGTCGACGAGCGGCACATCAAGCAAGCGCGCAATAAGCAGCGGCAGATCGATCGCCTGGAGAAGGTGGAGCGCCCGGCGCTCGAGCGGCGCCGCATGGCGCTCGCGTTCCGGCCGCGGATCCGCGGCGGCGCGATCGCCATCCGCCTCGAGCATGCCGCCGTCGCCCTCGGCGGCCGCCCGATCCTCCCCGACGCCGAGCTCGTGATCCAGAACGGCGAGCGCGTGGGCATCCTCGGACCGAACGGCGCGGGCAAGACGGTGCTGCTCTCGCTCATGAGCGGCGAGCGCGCGCCCGACCGCGGCACGGTCTGGGTCGGACCCAGCATCGAGCGCGGGCGCTACTCGCAGCACCACGAGACGCTCGACCCGCGGCGCACGCCGATCGAAACGCTTCGCGCGGTCCGTCCGATGACCGAGGGCGAGGCCGTTGCAAAGCTCCTGAAGTTCCTGATCCCGTATGCGTCGGCCCAGCAGCCGATCGCGAAGCTGTCGGGCGGCGAGAAGAGCCGGATGCAGCTCGCGGGATTGATGTACTCGAACGCGAACTGCCTGCTGCTCGACGAGCCGACCAACAATTTGGATATCGCGTCGGCCGAGGTGCTCGAGACCGCGCTCGAGGAGTTCACCGGCACCGTGATCGTCGTATCGCACGACCGCTACTTCCTCGATCGCGTCGTCGACCGGATCGTGGCGATGGAGGATGGACGCCTGCGGACGTTCGACGGCGGGTACAGCGCGTACGCGGAGCACGCGACCTAGCCCCGGGGCTTCGCTCCGAAGACCAGCTCCTGGAAGAGATCGGCGAGCTGCTCGACCGTCGGCGCGCCGGCGCGATCCTGGATCGCGACGTCGCGCGCGAGGGTGGCCATCGTCCACGCGACGATCGACGCGTCCAGCACCGGGCCCTTCGCCGGCCAGCGCGTCCGCGCGTCGGCGACCGTCGCGACGAGGTCGGTCAGCGCGGCACCGCGCCACCGGGCATGGAACCGCGCGATCTCGGGCTCCTCGAACACCGCTTCGTGCCACGCGCGCCAGAGGCCGATCGCCATGGGGTCGTCGACGAGCGCGCGAAGCTGGACGACGAGCCTCGCCCGATCGTGGAAGTCGGCCGCGACCAACAGCCGCGAGATCAGCGGCGCCCTCGCGAGCATGACCTCCCGCAGGAGCTCGCGCTTGTGCTCGTAGTGCGCGTAAAACGTCCCGATACCGACACCGGCCTGCGCGCAAATGTCGTGGATGCTCGCCGCCCGGTAGCCGTGCTCCGCGAACGACGCGAATGCGCCGGCGATCAGCCGTTCGACGCTTCGGACCGTGTCCCGCCGCGGCTTCGCCGTCCCTCGCGGCCTCCTCTTGGATGAATCTGAATTCCGGTTCGGCATTACTGTTCTCGGTCAAGCACGCTAGCGGCGATGGTATGCCGCGACGCCCCCTACCTACGTATGCCTACCGCCGTGCGGAAGGACGGAGTGCGATAGCACGGCCGCCGCGCGACGCGCGAGGCCGGAGGGCGAGCGATGACGGACCGTCGACCTAACGGGCCGGAGGGCCTGTACAAGGCGCTGGTCGACGCGGCGCCCGACGCATTGATCGTCGTCGACACCTCCGGTTCGATCCGGATCGCGAACCAGCAGGCCTCGACGCTGTTCGGCTACCCGCGCGACGAGCTGATCGGCCGCTCGGTCGACATGCTCGTACCGGACGCCGTGCGCCCCATGCATCCGAAGCACCGCGAGGGCTACATGGCCCATCCGCAGACGCGCCCGATGGGCGCGCAGCTGAAGCTGACTGCCCGGCGCAAGGATGGCTCGACCTTCCCGGTCGACATCTCGCTGTCGTCGATCGAGACCTCCGACGGGCTGCTGGTCTCCGCCGCCGTCCGCGACATCTCGGAGCGCCTCGCGCTCGAGGCGAAATTCGAGGGCCTGCTCGACGCGGCGCCGGACGCGATCGTCGCGGTCGACGCGGCGGGCGACATCCGGCTCGTGAACCGGCAGGCCGAGTCCCTGTTCGGCTACGACCGCAGCGAGCTCATCGGCGGCAAGATCGAACGCCTCATCCCGGAGCGCGCCCGCACGGCCCATCCGCGGCGCCGCGGATCGTACGTCGCGGACCCTCGAGCCCGCCCGATGGGCGAAGGACTGAATCTCTCCGCGGTCCGCAAGGACGGGACCGAGTTCCCGGTCGACATCGCGCTGTCGTCGATCGAGACATCCGAGGGGCTGCTGGTCTCCGCGGCCATCCGGGACATCACCGCCCGGATCGCCGCGGAACGCGAGCGCCAGCTCATCACCGAGGAGCTCCACGCGGCACGGCTGCGGCAGGGACAGCGCCTCGAGACGGTCGGACAGCTGGCCGGCGGGATCGCGCACGACTTCAACAACCTGCTCGCGGTGATCCTCAACTACGCGGATTTCCTCGCCGAGCGGCTCCCGGAAGGCGAGATGCGCGAGGACGTGGAGCAGATCCAGCGCGCGGCCTCGCGGGCCGCCGACCTGACCCGGCAGCTGCTCATCTTCGCGCGCCGCGAGGTCGTCAAACCTGAGGTGCTCGACCTGAACGCGGTGGTGAGCGGCGTGGAGAAGCTGCTGCGCCGCACCCTCGGCGAGAACGTCGAGCTCGTCGCGGCGCTCGCGCGCGATCTACCGTCGGTCCTGGCCGACCCCGGTCAGCTCGAGCAGGTCTTCCTCAACCTCGCGGTCAACGCGCGTGACGCGATGCCGGGTGGCGGCCGGCTCGTCGTCGAAACGACGGACGTGACGTTGGACGACGCGTACGCCGACGCGCATCCGGGCGTCGCTCCGGGACGGTTCGTGCGGCTGATGGTCTCCGACACCGGGACCGGAATGAGCCGGGAGACCGCCGCGCGCGCCTTCGAGCCGTTCTTCACGACCAAGCCGGCGGGCCAGGGCACCGGCCTCGGGCTCGCGACCGTCTACGGCATCGTGACGCAGGCGGGTGGCAATGCCCGCATCTATTCCGAGCCGGGACACGGCACGATCGTGAGCATCAATCTGCCGGCGGTCGACGAGCCGGCGGCGGCACGAACGGACGGCCGCGACGCCACGCCGCTGCCCGGCGGATCCGGCGAGGCGATCCTCGTCGTCGAGGACGAGGCCGCGGTCCTGCTCGCGGCGATGCGGATCCTGGGGACGAACGGATACGCCGTGATCGCGAAGAGCGGCCCGGCGGACGCGCTCGCGACGCTCGCCGACCCGCAGGCGCAGGTGGACGTGCTGCTCACCGACGTCGTCATGCCGGGCATGTCCGGGATCGAGCTCGCCAGGCGCGCACGCGATCTACGCCCCGGGCTTCGCGTGGTCTACATGTCCGGCTACTCGCACGAGGTGATCGGCCACCAGGGAGCGGTCCCCGCAGGCAGCGCGCTCTTGCAGAAGCCGTTCACCCGGAAGGATCTCCTCCAGGTGCTCCGCGGGACGCTCTCGAGGCAGGCGTGAGCGCGGTGCCGCAGCGGGGCCGATCGCTCCGCGCCTACGTCGGCGCCCTCATCTTGCTCATCCTGGTCGTGACGCTCGGCACCACGGCGTTCGGGCTCGCGCGGGCCGAGGACACGGCACTGCGGTCGGCGCAGCAGGACGCCGCTTTCGCCGCGTCGCAGGCCGCCACGGAGCTGGCGGCGACCGTGTCGATCGTGCGGTCGACCGTGAGCCAGACGGCCGCGAATCCCGGCGCCGCAGCCGCATTCGACAACGCCGCCTGCGGCATCACGTTCGGCACCGTCGGCTCGTTGCAGAAGACGCATCTCGATCTCGTGCGCCCGGACGGCTCCGTCCGTTGTTCGTCCATCGGACCCGCCGAGGCGGCATACCGCGACGCGTCGTGGCTGCCGGCCGCGCTCGCGGGCGCGACGTTCACCGACCCGGTCGTGGACCAGCGCACCGGGCGCACCACGATCGTGAGCGCGGCACCCGTCGCCGGACGGGGTGCGGTGGTCGCCTTCGCCGACATCACGGACCTCGCGGCGGCCACGGCCGCGCGGTTCGGCGGTCCCCGCAGCCTGGTGTTCTCGATCACCACCGACGCGGGCACGCCGGTCAGCGTGCCGGCCGCCGGCCTCGGCGCGGACGCGGTCACCGCTCGCGTCGCGGTCGCCGGCGCCGGATGGCAGCTGCAGGCCGGCGCCGGACGCGATGCGACGCTCGCGGCGGCGCGGGACCTTTTCTTCCAGCAGACCGCCAGCTCGCTGATCGGGCTGCTGGTCATCCTCATGGGCACGATCGTCATCTACCGCGCGATCGCGTATCCGATATGGCGCCTGGATCGTGACGTGTCCCACCGTCTCGTCACGGCGGGCGCGGCCCCGCTGACGGAGCGTGGGCCGCGGGAGATCCGCCAGCTCGCACGGAGCTTCAACGCGGTGGTCGCTTCCCTCCGCGCCGAGCTCACCCAACGTGAGCTGAGCGACGAGCAGGCACGGAAGCTCGAGCACCGCCTCGAGCAGTCGCAGCGCATGGAGAGCCTCGGCCAGCTGGCCGGGGGCGTCGCCCACGACTTCAACAACCTGCTCGCCGTCATCCTCAGCTACCTCGACTTCGTCGACGACGCCCTGCCCCACGATTCCGCCGTCCGCGCGGACGTCGACGAGGTGCGCAAGGCCGCACAGCGCGCCGCCCTGTTGACGCGCCAGCTCTTGATCTTCGCTCGGCGCGACATGACGAAGACCGAGCTCGTGGATCTGAATTCGATCGTGGACGGCCTCGATGGCCTCCTCCGGCGGACGCTGGGCGAACACATCGAGCTCGTCGTCGCGCCCGGCGGATCGCTCCCGCCGGTCCGCGCCGACCGCACGCAGCTGGACCAGGTCGTCCTCAACCTCGCCGTGAATTCCCGGGACGCGATGCCGAAGGGCGGACGCCTCACGATCGAAACGTCGGAGGTCGTCCTCGGTGACGAGCAGCCGCGCTCGCCGCTCCCGCCCGGACGGTATGTGCGGCTGACGGTGTCCGACACGGGCGAGGGCATGCCGACGGGTGTCGCGCAGCGCGCGTTCGAGCCGTTCTTCACGACGAAGCCGGCCGGCCAGGGCACCGGCCTCGGCCTGGCGACGGTCTACGGCATCGTGACGCGTTCCGGTGGGGACGTGCGCATCTACTCGGAGCCCGGGCACGGGACCGTCGTCCGCGTCGATCTGCCCGCGAGCGACGAGCCGGCTCCAGCTGCAGCGGACCGCTCGGTCGCGCCGCCGGTGCCGGGCGACCAGCAGCACGTCCTTGTCGTCGAGGACGAGCCCGCGGTGCTGCTCGCCGCGGTCCGCATCCTTCGGAGCAACGGCTACTCGGCCGACGGGCTCTCCGACCCGACTGAGGCGCTGCGGGTGCTCGGCGATCCGGTCGTGCCCATCGATGTGCTGATCACGGACGTCGTCATGCCGGGCCTCTCGGGGATCGAGCTCGCGCGGCGCGCCACGGAGCTTCGACCGGACCTACCGGTGCTGTTCACGAGCGGCTACTCGCACGATGCCGTTTCGCGACAGGGCCTCATTCCGGACGGCACGGTCCTGCTGCAGAAGCCATTCATGCGCGCCGCCCTCCTCGAAGCCGTGCACGAAGCGCTCGGACGGAAGAAGGCGAATGGCGACTGAACGGATCCGCGTCCTCCTCGTCGACGACCACGCCTCGTTCGCCGAGAGTCTTCGCGACGTTCTCGGCCGCACGGAGGGCATCGAGATCGTCGGGACGGCCGGGACCGTGGCGGACGCGGTGCGGATCGCCGACGAGGCGACGCCCGACGTGATCCTGATGGACCAGCGGCTGCCCGACGGCTCGGGGGCGGAGGCGACGGCACGCGTGCTGACCCGCCTCCCGAAGACGGCGGTCATCATCCTGACCGGCGGTGGGAGCGAGGAGGACATGCTCGCGGCGGTCGAGGCGGGCGCGTGCGGCTATCTCATCAAGACCGCGCGGGTCGCCGAGATCGCGAACGCGGTGCACCGTGCGGCCGCGGGCGACATGCTGATCCCGCCGGAGACGCTCCGAGACCTCCTGCGTCGCGCGCAGGAGCGGGCTCGGGCCACCGCCGAGCGGGTCCGGATCGCGGCGTCCCTCACCGAACGCGAGCGCGAGGTGCTCCAGGTCATGGCGACGGCGAAGGATGCCGCGGCCATCGCCGAGGCGCTCGGCGTGAGCTGGCACACGGCCCGTGGCTACGTGCAGGCGGTGATCGAGAAGCTCGAAGCCCATTCTCGGCTGGAGGCCGTCCTGCGGGCGCAGGAGCTCGGGATCCTGGGGTGACCCCGCAGGTGTGGGGTGCAAGCTCCCCGCGGTCGTCTGTTCCCGCCTGGTGACACCCGGCCCACAGTGGCGCGCATGACCGAACGCCTGTCGACCCGCTGGCGCGCGTTCGTCGTGATCGCGAGCCTCGTGCTGACGCTCGCGATCTTCCAATTCGCCGGCCGCGCGGTCGCCCCGTTCGCCGCGCTGGTCGGCGTGGTGCCGATCGCGGTCGCGGCGTGGCTCTTCGGTGCCCGTGCCGCCATCGGCATCGCGATCGTGGAAGGGATCGCCAACCTGCGGCTCCTCGGCTCGAACGAGGCATCCGCGGAACAGCTGACCTTGCAGATCGTCGAGGGCGCGGCGCTCGCGCTCGTCGCCATCACCGCGGGCGTGGCGCAGGGCGCGAAACGTCGGCTTGCGGCGGCACTCTCCACCGATGAAGCGACCGGTCTGCCGAACCGTCAGGCCTACCTCCGCCACGTCGACGGTCTCGATCCCCGCACGACGGACGTGACGATCGGGATGCTCGAGCTCGTCGATCTCGGGGAGATCGACGAGGCGTTCGGATACGACACCGGCGAGCAGGTGCTGCGCGTGGTGACGGTCCGGCTCCGTGACGCGTTCGGGCCGACCGCCTTCCTGGCGAAGGTCCGGGATCGGTTCACCGTGGTCTGGCCGTCGATGCCCGACCTTGACGACTCCGCGATCGCGTCGAGCCTGCTCGCCGTGGTCGACGCACCGTTCCCGATCCGCGGCGCGCAGATCCGGCCGCGCGGCCGGGCGAGCGTCTCCCGGCGCTCGGTGACCGGGGCCAAGAACGGCACCGAGCTCTTCCGCGCCGGCTCGCGGGCGCTCGAGGGAGCGGCCACGGACGGGCGGGCGTGGGGAAGTGCCACCGCGACCGATCCGACCGACGGCGTGAGCCGGCTGCAGCTGCTGGGCGACCTCGGCAACGCGATCACTCGGGGGGAGCTGCGGCTCCACTACCAGCCGATCGTCGATCTCACCACCGGAATGCTTCAGGGATTCGAGGCGCTCGTCCGCTGGCAGCACCCCGGTCGTGGCCTCGTGCCGCCGCTCGACTTCATTCCGTTGGCCGAACGGAGCGGTCTCATCGTCCCGTTGACCGAGTGGGTCATCGACGAAGCCCTCCGCCAATCCCGCGCGTGGTCCGACGACGGACGGCACATCCGGGTGTCGGTCAATGTCGGAGCGAAGGCCCTCGTTCGGTCGGCCGGACTTGAATCGGCGATCGAGCGCCTGCTGGCGAAGCACGGGGTCGAGGCGTCGCAGCTGTGCGTCGAGGTCACCGAGTCAGATCTCATGACCGACCCGGCCCATGCCGCCGACATCCTGGGCCGGCTGAGAACGCTCGGCATCCACATCGAGATGGACGACTTCGGCACGGGTTACTCGTCGCTCGCCTACCTGCAGAAGCTCCCGGTGAACAGCGTGAAGATCGATCGTTCGCTGATCGCACCACTCCTCCGCGACGAGAACACGGCCGCGATCGTCCGTGCCGCCATCGATCTGAGCCACGGGCTCGGCCTCGACACGATCGCGGAGGGCGTCGAGGACCCGGAAGCGCTTCAACGCCTCAAGGACATGGGCTGCGACGCCGCGCAGGGGTATCTCATCGCCCGGCCGATGCGTGGCGCCGAGGTGCTCGGATGGATCCACACCTTCGAGCGCGCTCCGGTGACCCCCCGGGTCCCGCGCCCGGTCACTGCCGAGCCGGTGATCGCCGTAGCCGGAGGATCGCTTGGGACCGTCCTCGTCGTCGACGACGAACACCCCTTCCGGCTCGCGGCCCACCGGGTGCTCACCGCGCAGGGCTACCGGGTCCTGCACGCCGCGACGGCCAGCGAGGCGCTCCGGATCTGCTCGGAGCTCGACGGCAAGATCAGCCTGCTCCTCACCGACATCTTTCTGTCGGATTGGCGCGGCAACGATCTCGCGGCGCACCTTCGCCGAAGCTACCCGGATCTTCGGATCATGTACATGTCCGGCGACGCGCAGGGCAGGGAGCGCGCTGGAACCGACGCGTTCCTGGCGAAGCCATTCTCGAACCGCGATCTCGTCGAGCATGTCGCGGGAGCACTCGCGTCATGACGAGCGTCCTCATCGTCGACGACGACGATCAGATCCGGCGATCGTTGTCGCGCCTGCTGACCTCGAACGAGCTCCAGTGCCGGGTCGCGTCGGCCCTCGACGACGCAGCCGAAGCCGTGCGATCGGACATGCCGGACGTGGTGCTGCTCGACGTGACCCTCGGGCACACGTCGGGTCTCGGCCTGTTGAAGGAGCTCCGCCAGAACGACGCGCGCCGACCGGGGATCGTGATGATGACCGGGCGGCGGGACCTTTTCCCGGAGATCTCGACCACCCTCGGGCCGGCCGACGACTGGATCACGAAGCCGTGGGATGCCGACGAGCTGATCGCGCGCCTCTACCTCTCCGCGCGGCGCGCGCGCCTCTAGGCGCGCGCTAGAGGATCGCGCCGCAGCTCGGGCAACGGCCCGCGCGCTCTGACCCGTTCGCGCCGCACGCGCGGCACCGCAGCACACCGGTCGCGTCGGTCGGGCGCACGCGCCGGATGTCCGATTCGAAGCGCGCCTCCCAGCGGCGCGTCGCGCGAAGCTCGCTCGCGCTTCGGCTCCCTCCGGCGAGCATGCCGAACGCCGCGACCAGGACGACGAGCAGGATGATCCCGCCGACCTCGCTCATCCCCGCCGCTCTCCCGCCTCGCGCAGGCTCGCCGCGAGCGCCCGCAGGAACGCGACGTCGTCCGCCGCGTCGATGCCGGTGACGTGCGGGCGGATGCGGGACGCGATGTCCGCCGCCAGCCGGGCGCGATCCCGCGGCGCGAGCGTGCCTTCGCGCGCGACGAACTCGCGCACGATCCGCTGAGCCTCGCCGGACAGCCCGCGCACGCGAGCCGCGGCGACGGGCGTCGCCGCGCGGATGACCGTGCGGAGCGCGAGCCAGTCAAGCTGCGGCCGCGGCGCGCGGACGACGAACGTGCCGGCCGCGAGATCGCCGAGCCGCTGCGAGCGCCCCGTCAGGACGATGGACACGAGCCCGAGACCGTAGAAGGTCGGCAGGAAATCGATCAGCCGCACGAGGTTGCGAACGAAGACCGCCACGAAGCCGGCCGGCGAGCCGTCCTCGTTGATCACGCGCAGCCCGAAGGCCCGCTTCCCGATCGTCTGACCGTTCCAGAGCCACTCGAGGAGGATGAAATAGCTCCAGCCGAGCACGAAGAGGAGCAGCCGGATGACGCCGCCGATCGCCGCGTCGCCCGGCGTCCCGATCTGGACGTAGCCGATCTCGAGGCCGGCGGTGATGAAGAATGCGACGAGGAAGTCGAGCACCGCGGCGAATCCGCGGTTGCCGACGCCGGCCAACGTGTATCGCAGGACCACGTGATCAGGGGTCTCGACCTCGAGCCGGCCGACCCGGATCGCCACGTCTGCATGGTACGGTCGCCGCATGCGCGCGGTGCAATCCATCGATCGGTTCGTCGAGGACCATCGCGCGCGCTGGGCCCGTCTCGGCATGCTCGTCGATCGCGCGCGGGGCCGGGTCGCGCGGCTCTCGGCCGAGGAGGTGCTCGAGCTCGGCGCGCTGTACCGCGGCGCGACGAGCGACCTCGCGGTCGCGCGCCGGGACTTCCCCGAGGACGCCGTCGCGGAGCGGCTCAACGACGTCGTCGCCGCGGCGCACGCGCTCGTGTACAGCGAGGCGCCCGCCAGCGGTCGCCGGCTGCGACGGTTCGTGGCCCGCGAGCTGCCGGCGGCCGTCCGCGCGGCCATGCCGTTCACGCTCGTGGCGTTCGCGCTCGTCGTCGTCCCCGCCGCGGTCACGTTCGCCGCGGGGCTCATCCAGCCGGACGTTGCGTCGTCGGCGCTCAGCGAGGAATCGCGCCGCGCGCTCATCCAGCGCACGCCGGGCACGGAGATCCCCGAGGCGCTCCGCGCCCGGATCGGCCCGCTCATCATCGTCAACAACATCACCGTCTCGATCGCCGCCTTCGCGGGCGGTATGACCGCGGGCCTCTACACGGTATTCATCCTCGTGCTGAACGGGACCGAGCTCGGCACGATCTTCGCGGTCCTGCAGCGCGCCGGCGTCGCGAGCTCGCTCCTCATCTTCATCCTGGCCCACGGCTTCCTCGAGCTCTCGGCGATCTTCCTCGCCGGTGGGGCGGGACTGCGGCTCGCGTGGGCGATCCTCCATCCCGGCGATCGCACGCGGCGCGACGCGCTGCGGCTCGCGGGCGGTCAGGCGATGCGGGTGATGCTGCTCGTCGCCGCGACGCTCGTGATCGCGGGCCTCATCGAGGGCTTCGTGTCGCCGACGACGCTCGACCCCGCGGGCAAGCTCGCGGTCGGCCTGGTCACCGGGATCGCGCTCTGGAGCTACATCCTGCTGCCCTACAACCAGCGCTTCTTCAATTCGAGGTAGCGCTGGATCGCGGCGACCGTGAGCCGCTCCGCCGGGACGTCGACGACGTGCACGCCGCGCTCGCGCAGCAGGGCGATGGCCCGACCACGCGCGTCGCGAACCTCTTCCGCGACGACCCGTTCGTAGAGCTCGGTCGTCGAGGTCGGCGCGCGGGAGGCGACCGCGGCGAGCTGCGGGTCCGCGAGCAGGCAGCAGAGCACGAGGTTGTTGCCCGCGAGCCGGTTCACCGCGGCGACGAGGGAGCGGGACGCCTCGACGTCGACAAGATCGGTGAACAGGACCACGAGCGCGCGCCGCGACGTGCGCGAGCGGAGGAACTCGAACGCCGCGCGGTAGTCGGGCTCGGTCGTGGTGACCTCGAGGCGGCGGAGCTCCTCGGTCAGGCGGATGAACTGCCGGCGGCCGCGCCGCGGGACGACGTAGCTCCGTACATCGTCGGCGAAGCCGAGGAGCCCGACCTCGTCGCCCTTCGCGGTCGCGACGTACGACAGCATGAGCGCGGTGTTCACCGCGTGATCGAGCTTGGTGAGCTCGCCGAGCGTGCTCGCCATCATCCGGCCTGCATCGAGCAGGATGAGCACGCGCTGCTGCCGCTCGGTCTCGTACTCGACGCTGATCGGCCGGCCGCGCCGCGCGGTCGCGGCCCACGAGATCGAGCGGGGGTCGTCGTCCGGCCCGTACTCGCGGAGCCGCTCGAAGACGCTGCCCGCGCCCGGCAGCCGCGCCCGGCGCTGCCCTGCGTCGTACGCGAGGCCGCGGCGCAGGCTCACCTCGTACCGGCGGATCTCCCGCAGGTCCGGATACACGTGGGCCGGCGCATCCGCCGCGATCTCGCTCTGGCGCTCGATGAGATCGAGCGGCCCCCGTTGCCGCGTGTGCAGCGAGCCGAACCGGAACGAGCCGCGATGGCGCGGGCGCGCGACGTACTCGACCGTCTCCGTGCCGCCCGGCGCGATCACGGCGCTGCTCGTCCGCGGCGCGACGGCGAACGAGACCGGCGCGTCGTCGCGCACGCGGAGGCGCAGTGGCCGCGCGGTCGGATTGCGGAGTGAGACGCCGATGCGATTCGGCGCGCCGATGATGAGCTGCGGGTCGGCGAGGCGCGCGACCTGCGCGATGCCGAGCGCGGGTGCGAGCCGGTAGTCCGCGATCGCCAGCGCGACCGCGGCGAGGGCCAGCAGCCCGGCGAGCGCGGCGAAGACCGGCGACAGCGTTCCGATCGCGAGGACGGCGGCTGCCGCAAGGAGGAGCGCGAGGAGCCGCGGCCGCGGGACGAAGCGCGGGACCCGCGGCCGCACCGCTACCTCGGCACGTCGAGCCGCGAGAGCGCGCGGCGCAGGACGGCGTCGGCATCGAGGCCCTCGATCTCGGCCTCGGCCTTCAGCACGACGCGATGGCGCAGCGTCGGCGCGACGAGGGCCTTCACGTCGTCGGGGGTCACGAAGTCGCGGCCGTCGAGCGCGGCCGACGCCTTCGCCGCGCGCAGCAGGTGCACGCCCGCCCGCGGGCTCGCGCCGAGCAGCAGATCCGGTGAGCGGCGCGTCTCGGCGACGATGCGCACGACGTAGTCGAGGACCGAATCCTCGACGGTCACGCGATCGACCTCGGCTCGCGCGTCCACGAGCGCGCCGCTCGGCAGCGGCGCGAGGCCGCGGACCGCGGCGAGCGGCTGGCCCTGGTCGTGCGCGCGCAGGATGTCGCGCTCCTCGGTGCCCTCGGGGTAGCGCATGACGGCCTTGAACAGGAAGCGGTCCAGCTCGGCCTCGGGCAGCGGGTAGGTGCCCTCGTACTCGACCGGGTTCTGCGTCGCGAGGACGAGGAACGGGTCGGGCAGCGGGCGCGCGTCGCCCTCGAGGGTGACCTGCTTCTCCTCCATCGCCTCGAGCAGCGCCGACTGCGTCTTCGCGGGTGCGCGGTTCACCTCGTCGGCGAGGACGATGTTCGCGAAGATCGGTCCGAGGCGCAGCCGGAAGTTGGACGTCGCGAGCTCGTACACGGACGTGCCGACGACGTCGCTCGGCATGAGGTCCGGCGTGAACTGGATGCGCTTGAACGTGCCGCCGACGAGCTGGGCGATCGTGCGCGCGAGGAGCGTCTTCGCGGTCCCCGGCACGCCCTCGATGAGGACGTGACCGCCGAGCGTGAGCGCCAGGAACGACAGGGTGATCGTCTCCTCCTGGCCGATGACGATGCGATGCACCTGCGCGCGGAAGGTCTCGCCGGTCTCCTTGAGCGTCACGTCGTCTCCTCTGGGCGGATGAGCCGGGCCACGTCGTTCGCGGCGCGAACGAGCGCGTCGTCCCGCAATCTACCGGCGAGCGCGCCGTGGAGCCGCCGCGCCTCGTTCGCCCGCGCGGGGCTCTGCACCGCGATCGCGTTCAGGAC
>DASWFN010000177.1:0-20599 GCA_036394215.1 Candidatus Limnocylindria bacterium | reverse complement strand
ACCCAGGTGGCGCGGGTCATCTCGGCGGGAGAGCTCAAGGAGTACGTCCGCGGGGTGGGGTTCCAGTCGCTCACGAAGGACTTCTGGGGAAGCGTCGACGCCGTCGCGAACGATTGGCAGCTGCACGGCTTCACTACCTGCGCGAAGGGCGAGCCGCTGCAGGGGATGCGGGTCGGCCACGGCGCCGCGCACGCGCGCTTCCGCGACCGGCCGATCGAAGTGCGGGCGTGAGGGAGTGACGGTCCTCGTCGGCCCCGACGCGCTCCTCGCTCCGCTGCAGAAGGCCTTGACCGAAAGCGGGCTCGGCGAGGCCGAGCTGTGGGTGCATCGCCGCCACGCCGCGATCACCCGGTACTCGCACTCGTCGATCCACCAGAACGCGGTCTCGGATGAGACTCACGTGCACGCCCGCGCGATCGTCGGCTCGGCCGCCGGCTCCGCGTCCGGGAATTCGCTCGAGCCGGACGCGCTGCGCGAGCTGCTCGAACGGGCGGCGGCGCTCGCCCGCCTACAGGCACCGAACGCCGACTGGCCGGGGCTCGCGCCGCGAGCCGAGCTTCGCGCGGCCCACGCGTTCGATGGCGCGACCGCGACGCTCGACGCGGCGGAGCAGGCGCGCGCGATCGGCCGCATCTGCGAGGCCGTCGAGGCGCGCGGCCTGCGCGCCGCGGGCACCCACAGCGTCGACGTGACCGAGGACGCCGTCGCGAACACGAACGGCGTCGCGGCCTACGCGCCCGCGACCGTCGCGTACCTGCGCGCGCTCGTGCTCGGCGATCACGGCGGCAGTGGGTATGCCGACGATCTGTCGCAGCGGGCCGCCGCGCTCGATCCCGACGGCATCGCCGCGCGCGCCATCGAGAAGTGCGAGCTCGACCGCGATCGGACGCAGCTCGTGCCCGGCGACTACGAGGCGGTCTTCGAGGAGGATGCCGTCGCGGAGATCCTCCGGATCATGTCGATCACTGGCCTGTCGGGCCAGGCCGTGCGCGAGGGCCGCTCGTTCCTGTCCGAGGCCATCGGGCGCACCGTGACGGGCCCGCGCTTCACGCTGCACGACGACGGTCTTGATCCGCGGCAGCTGGCGATCCCGTTCGACGTGGAGGGCACGCCGAAGCGGCGCGTGACCGTGGTCGATCGCGGCGTCGCGAAGGGCCCGGTGTACGACCGGTGGTCCGCCAAGGCCGCGGGCGTCTCATCGACCGGGCACGCCGCGGATCCGGCGCGGTACGGGCGCGGGGGGCACGCCGGGAACCTCGCGATGGCCGGCGGCACCGCGACGCGCGCCGAGCTCATCGGCGCGGTGAGCCGCGGCATCCTCATCACCCGCTTCCACTACACGAACACGCCGGATCCGAAGCGCGCGACGATGACCGGCACGACGCGCGATGGCACGTTCCTCATCGAGGACGGGAAGATCACGCGCGCGCTCGCGAACGTGCGCTACACGATGAGCGCGCTCGACCTCTTCGGCGGTATCGACCTGCTCGGACCGCAGCGCCTCGTTCGTGACTGGTGGAGCACGAACGGGATGGGCTCGATCGTGTGCCTCGCGCCGCCGATGAAGGTGTCGCGCGCGACCATCACGGGGTCCAGCCCGGCCTAGCCCCCTTCGGTCCGCAGCCGGTAGCCGACGCCCGGCTCGCTCACGATCCAGCGCGGCGCCTGCGGATCGTCCTCGAGCTTCTTGCGCAGGCGCGCGATGTACACGTGCAGGTAGTGGCCCTCGGCCGCGTACCCCGGTCCCCACACCTGTCGCAGGAGCATCGAGAACGTGAGCACCCGATCGGGGTGGGCGATGAGCGCTTTCAACAGGTCGTACTCGGTCGGCGTGAGCTTCACCTGGCGAGCGCCGACCCGCACGTCACGCCGGCCGAGGTCCACGCGCAGCTCGCCGGCCTCGAAGACCGCGTCGGCGCCGGTCTCCGGACGCGCGATGTGGCGGAGCGCCACGCGGATCCGGGCCAGCAGCTCGTCGACGCTGAACGGCTTGGTGAGGTAGTCGTCCGCGCCGAGGTCGAGGGCCCTCACCTTGTCCTGCTCGGCGTCGCGCGCTGACACGACGAGGATCGGCGTCGGCGCGCGCTCCCGCACGGCGCGGATCAGCGCGAGCCCGTCGTCATCGGGCAGGCCGAGGTCGAGGAGGATCACGTCGGGCCGCGCCCGCTCGTATTCCGCCAGCGCATCGCGCACGCTGCCCGCGGTGTCCACGTCGAAGCCGTGCCCGCGTAGATTCGTGCGGAGGGTGCGGAGGATCGCCGGCTCGTCGTCGACGACGAGCACGCGCGCCTGGGTCTCCCTCAACGCGGCACCGCCATCGTCTCGAGCGGCAGTGCCACCACGAAGCGCGCGCCCCGTCCCGGGCCGGCCTCGACCCAGATCCGCCCGCCGTGCGCCTCGACGAGCCGGCGCGCGATCGCAAGGCCGAGGCCGGCGCCCTTCGTCGGGGCGCGGTCTCCGCGCGGAAGGCGGTGGAACGGCGCGAAAATGCGCTCGCGATCCTCCGTCGCGACGCCGGGGCCCTCGTCGGTCACGTCGATGCGCAGCTCCGCTCCCTCGACATGCGCCGCGATCTCGATCAGCGTTCCTCCCGGTGCGTAGCGGACGGCGTTCTCGATGAGGTTCGAGAAGACCTGGTCCATGCGCAGGTAGTCGATCGACACCGGTGGCAGGTCATCGGGCACGTCGATCCGGATCTCGTGGCCGCTCGTGACCTGGCGAAGGCGCCCGAGGACGTCGTCGACGAGCGCGTCGACCGAGTGGAGCTGTCGCTGGAGCACGAGGTGGCCCGCGTCGATGCGCGACAGGTCGAGCAGCTCGCCGACGAGGCGGTCCAGCCGCTTCACCTCCTGCTCGATGGCCTCATGGAACTCGTCGCGCTCGGCGTCGCTCCAGTCGACGTCCTTCTGCCGAAGGCTGCCGGCCGACGCCATGATCGAGGCGAGCGGCGTGCGAAGCTCGTGTGACACCGCGCCCAGGAGCGCGGTCTTGAGCTCGTCGCTGCGCCGGAGCACCTCGCTCTCGGTCGCGTCATCGCGCAGCCGTGCGCGATCGACGGCGAGACCGATCTGCGCGGCGGTCGCCGCGAGCAGCCGGCCCTCGGCCGCGCCGAACGCGTTGGTCCCCGGCCGCCGCAGGACGACGAGGCTGCCCGCCGGCGCGCCGCCCGCGTCGATGGCCACGCTGTGCAGCCGCCGCTGCGCGCGCTCGTCGCGCGACACCGGCGAAACGACCCGCACCCAGCGGCCCGGTCGGCCCGGGGACGTCACGGTCGCCGCCGCCCCGGAGCTCAGCGCGCTCGCTGGCGCGGTGACCGCGCCGCGGAACAGACGATCGAGGTCGGGCGAATGTGGAGCGATGACCGCGGGCCGTCCGCGCAGGAGGATCCCCACGGCGGTGACGTCGAGCTCCTGCTGGATCCGAGCGGCCGCCGCGACGAGCGACCCGCCGAGATCCGCCGCGGCCGTGAGGCCGGCGATGTCGGCGAGGATGACCGCCTCACGCTCGCGCTCGATCGCCTGTGCGGTCCGCGACCGCTGTTCGGCCGCAAGCTGGCTCGTGACGATGGCGACGAGCAGGAACAGCAGGAGCGAGACGTACTGCTCTGGATCGGCGACGGTGAACTGATGCAACGGCTCGACGAATGACCAGTCGAACGCCGCGAACGCGGTGACCGAGGCCAGGATCGCCGGACCACGGCCGAACGCGATGGCACTCGCGAGGACGGCGACGAGATAGAGCATCGATGCGTTCGCGAAGTGCGCGCCGCCAAGCGACCCGATGACCAGCGTGACCAGCGCGACCGCACCCAATGCCGCGGGATACCCGAGCCACCGACGCAGTCGAATGCTCCGATGCTAGTCCCGGTCCACCTCGCCCACGGCGCTCCGATCCGGGTCCGGCCGTTGCTCGCCGCCTCGCTCTGATGTCCTCCGGAACGTCACGGTGACGACGTCGCCGCCTGGTGTCAGGTCCGAGCTCTGACCGAACGGCAGGCCGGCGTGTCGTGCGAGCTCGCGCACGTCGTCCTCGGTGCGCCCCTGCCAGCCCACCGTGATCGACAGCGACCTCGCGTGCTCGGCCGGCATCGCGTCCAGCCGCTCGGCCATCGCGGACAGGCGTTCGGCGAGGTCGATGGTGACGGGAGCCGGTGCTTCGATCGGTGAGACGGGGCGGCGCACGCGTTCGGGTGTAACGACGAGCGCGTCAATCGGGGCTCAATGAAGGGTCCGGGCACCTCAACGTGCGCTCAATGTTTGGCAGGCGTCTTGCCTCAGCGTCGTCCACCGACCACATCCGCACGGAGGGATATGCGTGAACGCGCTCACGATGCTGAAGGCGGACCACGACGCGGCCAAGAAGCTCCACGAGAACGTCGAGGAGGAGATCTTCTATCCGGCCCTCGACGCGACGGGCGTGAAGGAGCTGCACGAGATCGTGCTCGAGGCGCTCGAGGAGCACCACCTCGTGGACGACATCGTCGAGCAGCTCAAGGGCACGCCGTTCGACGACGACCGTTGGGCCGCGAAGTTCAAGGTCACGAAGGAGAACGTCGAGCACCACATCAAGGAGGAAGAGGGCGAGATGTTCAAGCTCGTCCGCGAGCACTTCTCGAAGGACGAGCTCGAGGAGCTCGGTGACCGGATGCTCCAGCGCTCGGTCGAGCAGGCCGAGGGGCCGATGCCGGAGCGCGATCAGGTCGAGCTGTAGCCGGGGCGCCGACCCGGCGCGGGATGCAGAGCGTTACCGGTTGCGGAACTGGCGGATGTGCCGGGGCACCCGGTGGACCGTCGAGCCCTCCTTCGGAATGACGCTGATCGAGCCGTCCTCCTCGAGGACCGCGGCCGCCACCCCCGCGAGGTCACCGATGCCGTGCTCCCGGGCGGCCATCTCCAGCTCCTCGAGGTCGACGCGCTCCTCGTCCATGGCCCGCTTGATCGGCTTTCCGTCGCGCAGGAGGAGCCGCGGCTCGCTCGCCACGAGCCTGCGGAACAGCGGCACGCGGCTGCCCCAACGACCGACGGCGACATTGACGAGGGTGAGCGTGCCCGCGGCGAGGATCCCGCCGATGAGCGAGTTGTCGCCGCCGGTCATCGCGTTCTGGACCGCGTTCGCGATCACCAGGATCACGACGAGGTCGAACGGGGTCATCTGACCGAGCTCACGCTTCCCGGCGGCGCGCAGCAGCACGAGCACGGTGAGGTACACGACGAAGGTCCGCAGGAGGATCTCGTACCACGGCACCGTCATGTCGAAGATGCTCACGGGTTCTCCCCTCGCGCCAGCGCCTGCAGGTAGCGAATGATGGCCCAGCGGTCCTCGTCCGACAGGCGCGGCTTCCCGGTCGCCGGATCGACGTCGGCCCACGCGGGCATCGACGTCCCGGGGATGCCGTTGGAGATCCAGTAGTAGAGCTCGCCCGGGGCGTGCTGCGGCACGTGCAATTGCAGGTTCACCGGGTGGGGGAAGAGCGTCGGCGCGAGGGCGCCATCACCCTTTCCCTGTGGCCCGTGACAGAGCGCGCAGTTCTGCTGGAAGAGCTGCTTCCCCCACGCGATCGTCTCCGGCGTTTCCGGAGTGGGGTTCTGCTGGAACCGTGCGGTCAGCGGGACCGGCGGGGTCGGGATGTTCGGCGCGACCGTGTACGCGAGGCTGAGGCAGACCGCGACGAGCCCGCCGAGCATCCCCGCCGAGATCGCGGACCGCCGCCACGGCTGGTCCCGGCGCCAGCGCAGGATCGCGAGCGCCGCGAAGAGCACGGCGCCGACGGCGAGCGCGATGGCGATCTGCTCGAGACCCTGGCGGCTGATGGGGAAGGTCATCCCTTCTTCTTCGCCTTGCGGGAGGACCACCAGTAGAGGCCGATGAAGATCGAGAGCGGGAGGACGATCTCGATGAGGAACTCATCGACGAACGTGCCATGCAGCAGGAGCACGCCGTTCATGGTGACACGGTGAACGTGTAGTCGGCCGTATCCGCGGGGCTTGCGATCTGGATCCGTAGCGTCCACCGGCCCGCGCCGAGGGCGGGGATGTCGACGCGATAGCGCCCGGTGCCCTGCTCCGCCGCGGCGAACGCCTCGCCCTGCGCCGGCTGGCCATCCTTCGCCGTCACGGTCGCGGTCACCGCCCGCCCGGTCGCGGGAGCGCCGTTGTCGAGCACGACGATGTTCAGCTGGATCGGGGCGCCCGCGACGGGCGCGCTCGGCTCGGGGAACACCACGAGCGCGAACGACTTCGTGGTGAGCGCGGCCGCCGACGCCGTCTGACCGCCAGCCGAGATCGGCACGGTGAAGAGGGTCGTCACGTCGTCCCTGCCCGTGAGCCGAACGATGACCTGGACGTGCCAGGTGCCGTACATCGCCGTCGGGCTGCCGATGGCGACGTACTCGCCGGGCGCGCGCTCCTCACCGACGAGCTCGGCCTCGCCCATGTCGTGCTCCACCATCGTGAAGCGCAGCGCGACCTTCTCCGCGCGCGTGACCGGCGTGAGGCCCTGCTGCACGCGCACGACGAACCGGTTGCGGCCCGGACTGGTGGTCGGCACGACGAGCTCGATGCGGTACGGACCGGCGTGCTGGGTCTGATCGAATCCCGCCCCGCTCGACTGCGCGGGCGGCGCGAGCGCCGTGAGCACACCAGCCGCGACGAAGACGCCCGCCAGCAACACGGACTCCATGACCGTGCCGCGGACGAGCGACGGTCGATCGCCTCGCGGCCCGTAGCGGAGGAGATTGAACGCCGCGATCGCGAGCACGATGACGAGGAGCGTGGCCTTCGCGAGCAGTGCGAGGCCGTAGGGCGTCTCGACGAGGTCCTGGACGAGCACGAGGCGGTCGAGGGCCTGCAGGGTCCCCGCGGTGACGAGGACCGTGACCGATGTGATGGCGAGCGCCGAGAAGTGCCACGTCGTGCGCGCGAGCGCAGCCGGGTCGGTGCGGCTCGAGCGCAGGTGGATCCACAGGAACGCCACGACGCCGCCGCTCCATGCCGACACGGCCAGGATGTGCACGAGGTCGAGGGTCATGTCCTTCACGTTGCCGAGCGCCGTGGCGTGGGAGACGAGTGTCGCCGTGAGCGCGGCGACCAGGCCGGCCGCGAGCACCGCGCGCCGTCGCGCGACCGGACCGAGCGCGGGCGCCTGCGTCGCGGCGATCGCGAGGCCCGCGAGCACGCGCAGCGCCAAGAACGCTTCGAGGCGCGGCGGCAGCGTCGCGCCCTGCGCGATCACGAGCCCGATCGTGCCGAGCACGATCGCCCCGGCAGCGACGCCGAAGAGCTGTCGCTCGCGGCGCCGCTCCGTTCCGTCCGCGGCCCCATGGATCAGCAGCCCGAACAGCGCCGTGCCGAGTGTCAGCGCGATGCCCGCGTACGACAGCGCCCGGCCCGCGACCTCCAGCGGCGACGGGGGGGCGGATGCGTTCGGCACATCGAGCAGACTGGGCAGCGGACCATTGCCGACCACGAAGGCGAACGATCCCTTCGTCTCGTGGCCGTCGACGGCCGAGACCGCCGTCCACGCGACGGTGTACCCGCCGTCGCCGATCGGCCTGAGCCCGGCCTTGGACCCGTTCGGCTCGTCGGAGGCGGTCGTGGTGCCGAGATCCCAGCGGACGCCCTTCTCATCGAGGACCTGGATGACCGTGCCCTTCTGATCAGGCGGCTCGCTGAACGCGATGCGGATCTCGGTCGGCGGCTTGATCAGGCGGGCGTCGGCCGCCGGGTTGGACCGGACGTAGTTCGCGTGGGCATCCGCGACGGATGCGCCCGCCGCGGCGCTCGCGATGGCGAGCGCCGCGGCGAGGAGCAGACGCCTCAACGGCGCCTCAGGGCCTGGGTCAGGGAGGCGATCGAGATGACGAGCGCGACCGCGCCGAGCGCGATCGCGACGGTGAGCTTCGCGTTGGCGTCATCGAGCTTCGCCGCGAGGTCGGCGTTCGACGCGACCTTGGTCGGGAACTGGAGCGGCGCGAGGTCCTCGATCCCGCCGAACCGGCCGGGACCGGATTCGAATCGTTCGTCGATGGTCATGGTGCCGACCGTCCCGGTGATGTGGAACGTGTACTCGCCGACCTTGGTCGGGACGACCTGGCCCTGGTACTTACCGGGGAGGCCGAAGCGCGTCGCGACGGTCAACGGCATGACGGCCGCGCCGCCGCCGGAGATGAGCTCGGCTTTGAGCGTCTTCTCGAGGCCTTCGACGGCCTTGGTCGTCGCCGTCTCGGTGACCGTGAGGTCGAGCGCGTTGAGCTGGTTCACGTAGGCCGGCTCGACGATCCAGCCGACGACGAACGTGTACGGCCCGATGGTGCGGCGCTCGTGCGCCGCGGCCGGGCTCGCGAAGATGCCGAGCGACGCGATCACGACGGCCACGGCCGCCGCGATCGACAGGATCCGCGTCATGTGGTTCCTCCTCTATGTGGGCTACGGGGTCGCGAGGAGGAGGGCGCGGGGCGGACCGAGCGGCGCGTCGAGGCGCCACTGCGCGAGCCGAAGCGCCGGCGCGGCGAGCACCGCGGTCGCGCGGCGCGTCGGGCGGGGAAGCCGGGGCACGCTGAGCGCGAGCGTCGCGAGGATCAGCCCGCCGAGCTCGAGCCCACCCGGGGTCTGGAGGGTCCAGCTCGGCCCGGCGACCGGGTGGCTGAGCATCTTGAGGCGCATGAGGAAGAGCGGGTAGCGATACGCGGCCAGCAGGTGGTCGTGGATCCGTGGCGTGCCGGGCGGGTCGACGTGCGGCGGCACGGCCAGGCCGGACGAGGCAAGGACGCAGCCCGCCGCGGCGGCCGCGAGCACGAGCGCGAGCAGCACACGCATCACTCTGAGGGTACGACCCGGCACCGGCGGCAGATCCCCACGATGGCCGAATGGGCCAGGTCGGGCTCGAACCGGTACTCGTCCCGCAGCCGCTTCGCCATCCCTTCGAGCGCCGCAGGTCGGATCTCGGTCTCGGTGCCGCAGAGACGGCAGACCAGGTGGCCATGGGGATGCGAATCCGCGCGGTGCCAGCGCGTGACCCGGTCGTCGAGGTGGGTATGGGTCACCAGGCCGAGCTCCTCGAGCGCCTCGAGGTTGCGATACACCGTCGACGGGTCGATCTGCGGATGCCGGGCGCGCACGCGCCTGGCGATCTCGTCCGCGGTCACGTGATGGCGGGCGCGCTGCACCGCGTCCAGCACGAGGCGCCGCTGGACCGTCAGGCGCTTCCCGCTGGCGCGCACCGCCTCCGCGAGGCTCATATCGCAATGGTGCCGCGATAGCGAGCCCGCCGCAACATGGCGCTATTGCGGCGACTTGCGATAGTGTCCGACTCACATGGAGCTCGGACTGCTCGGCGTGCTCGGCGGGATGGCCATCCTGGGCTTCCGGCACGGGTTCGACTGGGACCACATCGCCGCGATCACGGACATCACGAGCACGACGACCGCGTCGCACGCCGACGACGACATCCCGGCGAGCGCGCCGATGCCGGCGCACGGCCACGACGAGCCCGGCGCGCCGCACGGCCACTCGCACGCGGATGCCGGCGCGCTGCACGTGCTCTCCGAGTCGCGCTTCGCGCACGAGCAGCGCCACGCGGTCGGCCTCGCCAGCCTCTACGCGCTCGGTCACGCGAGCGTTGTCGTCGTGCTCGGCGTCCTCGCCCTGGTCCTGGGCGCGATCCTCCCGGAGTGGGTCGACCCGCTCCTCGAGAAGGTCGTTGGGGCCACGCTGGTGCTCCTTGGCATCTGGGTGCTCATCTCGGTGGTGCAGTACATGCGCGGCAAGGGCGAGTTCCGGATGCGCAGCCGCTGGATGCTCGTGTTCGACGGGGTGCGGTACGCGTGGGACCGCCTCCAGGCGCGCATCCACGGCCACGAGCACGAGCCGATCGCGCACGCGTCGCAGTACGGCCCGAAGACCGCGTTCGGCGTCGGCATGATCCACGGCATCGGGGCGGAGACCGGGTCGCAGGCCCTGCTCCTCGCCGGCGTCGCGGGCGTCACCGGCGCGCAGGGGGTCGTCATCCTCGCCGCGTTCGTCGTCGGACTGCTCGCGTCGAACACGCTCGTTGCGGTCACGAGCGCGACCGGCTTCATCGGAGCGCAGCGCCTCCGGACGCTCTACGTGATCGTCGGCGCCGTCGCGGGCCTCTCGAGCCTGCTCATCGGCGCCCTGTTCATCGCCGGGCTCGGGACCGCGCTGCCCGATCTCCAGGAGCTGCTCTTCGGTCCGCGGAACTAGCGGCACGGGGCTTGCCGTGCCGTCCGCCGTGGAAGAGAGCTGGCGGCTCAAGCGCGGAGACGAGATCGACGAGACGCTCGTCGTCATCAGCCCGAAGGATGCCGGGAGCCGGTACGAGGTCTTCCACGCCTGGGATCGCACGCTGTTCTGCGAGGTCGCGGTCAAGGTCCTCCGGCCGAACCGGCTCGGCGAGCGTCACGCCGTCGCGGCGTTCGAGCGCGAAGCGTCGGTCGCGCGGCGCCTCGAGCACCCGAACCTCGTGCGATTCCTGCGCGAGCACCTGGCCGAGCCGCGGCCCTATCTCGTGCTCGAGTACGTGCGCGCGCAGACCCTCGAGGACCACCTTGCCGCGCACGACGAGGTGAGCGTCCCGGAGGTCTGCCTCCTTGGTATCCGGATGTGCTCGGCGCTCGCGTACATGCACGGTCGCTCGATCGCCCACCTGGACGTCAAGCCCGCGAACCTCACGATGGGAGATCCGCCGCGCTTGCTGGATCTGAGCATCGCGCGGTTCACGCCGGGAGCCGTACCGCTCGGCGGCGAGGTGGGCACCGCGGCGTACATGTCCCCCGAGCAATGCCGCGTCGAGCCCGTCACGATCGCGGCCGACATCTGGGGTCTGGGCGCCACGCTCTATGAGGGCCTCACCGGCATGCAGCCGTTCAGCGAGGGTCGGGAGGAGAGCGAGGTCCTGGCCGAGCGCTACCCGCAGCTGGTCGAAGAGCCCGAACCGCTCCGCCACCAGTACCCGCAGCTACCGGCCGCGCTCGATCGCGTGATCCTCGCCTGCCTGAACAAGGACCCGGCGCGCCGGCCGACCGCGCGCGAGGTGGCCGTCGCGCTCGAGGGCGTCCTCGAGGACTTCCGGATCGACGAGCTGCTCGCTTGGCCGCGAGATTTGCCCATCTATCGGGCCGCAGGCGACGCCGTCGCGCGTTCCTGACGCGATCGTTACCGTTCCGCCGCCCTCACCTTCACCGTCCGTTCATGTTCGGGTCGCGCTCACGTACCGACCGTGCACCCCCTCCTTCCAGGCACGCCCGCCAAGGTCGGGCGATCGCTCAAGGAGGATCTTGGCAATGGACGCTCGTCGCAAGGTCGCAGTCGTCAGATCCCTCGCATCGGCCGCCACGGCGGCCGGACTCGTCTTCGCGTCATGGACCATCCCGGCGAACGCCGCGACGGACACCTACCACGGCATCGACGTCAGCAAGATGTCGACGGACAGCGCGGTCCTGTCCGCGCCGGTGATGCCGACGCGGCTCCCGAACTCGGACTTCTTCTCGCCCCGTGAGGACAAGGGGAAGGAAGAGGACCGGCTCCAGAAGAGCGGTGCCAGCAACACGAACGGCACCAAGCAGGGCAAGAACGCCGCGAGCGGCGCGAGCCGCACGAACGGCACCGCTGATGGGAAGCACCAGGGGAGCCAGGCGGGCACGGGCGCGAGCAAGACGAACGGCACGGCAGAAGGACGCAACGCCGCGACCGGCGCCAGCAAGACGAACGGCACGGCCGAAGGACGTAATGCCGCGACCGGCCCGAGCAAGACGAATGGCACGCAGGAAGGCCGCAATGCCGCGACCGGTGCCAGCAAGACGAACGGGACGCAGGAAGGCACCGCCGCGACCCCGGCCGCCGCTCAGAACAACGGCGCGCCTGCGGGCATCCAGATCTTCACCCCGCAGCAGAACAACAGCGCCGGCACCGCGGCCAACATGAACAACGCGGCCGCCGGCACCGCGACCACCCCGAACGTCCTCGGCGTCCAGCAGAACAACACGCCCGGGGCGATGGCCAACGGGCTCGCCGGCGTCGCCGGCACGCAGGCCAACGGCGCGGTCCTCGGCGTCGAGACGCTTCCGTCCACGAGCACGGCCGAGGTCGCGAACCTCGCGGGTGCGGGGCTCGCCCTCATCTCCGCCGGTGGCGGGGTCCTGATGATCCGTCGCCGCCGCAAGTAGCGTCACCGGCCGATCCGCGCGAGAGGGAGCCCTGCGGGGCTCCCTCTTCTCGTTCTGCTCATACTCGGACGAGTGCTCGACGCCGCCGGCTTCGTCGCCCTGGGGATCGGCATCGGGGCCGTCGGGACGCTCATCGGCGCGGGCGGCGGGTTCATCCTGCTGCCGATCCTGTTGCTGCTCTTCCCGACCGAGGCCACCGGTCGCCTCACCGCGATCTCGCTCGCGGTGGTCGCCGCGAACGCGTCGAGCGGCGCGTTCGCCTACGGACGGCAGCGGCGCGTCGATCTGCGCTCGGGCATCGTGTTCGCGATCGCGACGCTGCCGGGCAGCGTGGCGGGCGCGCTGCTGGCGCGTTCCATCCCGCGTGGATCCTTCGACGTCGCGTTCGCGCTCGTCCTCCTCGCCCTGGCGGTCCTCCTCGTCCGGGTCCGTCCCGGCCAGGGGCCGCCCGCGCCCGAAGGCGGTGCCTGGGCGCGCGAGCTGGTCGATTCCGGCGGGACCGCCTACCGCTATCACCCGCAGCTGCCGCTCGGCATCGCGATCTCGTTCGTCGTCGGATTCGCGTCGAGCCTGCTCGGGATCGGCGGCGGCTTCATCCTCGTCCCGGCGCTCATCACCGTCGTCGGCTTCCCGGTGCACGTCGCGACGGCGACGTCGCAATTCGTCCTCGCGATCATGGCCCTCGTGGGCACGCTGACCCACGTCGCCGCCGATGATCTCGACGGGCTGTGGCCGCGCGTGCTCTCGCTCGGCGTCGGAGCGATCATCGGCGCGCAGGCTGGCGCACGGCTATCCGCGCGGATCGCCGGCGACACCATCGTGCGCGTGCTCGCGGCCGCGCTCGTGATCGTGGCCCTCCGGCTCGCGGCCCAGGGCCTGCTGGGTCTCTAGGTGATGCGGCGGCTGCTCTTCGTGCTCGCCATCGTGACGCTCGGCGCGTGCGCGGACTGGAACACCGGGCAGGTCTCGAGCGTCATCGACGCACATGTCGTGCGGGTCGCCTCGCAGGGCACCCGCACGGCCGGCCAGCCGGGTCTCCCGGGGCAGCCGTTCCAGACCGTCGAGCTCGAGCTCGACGGCGGGCTCTACCGGGGCGAGCACGTGACCTTGGAGTGGGGCGGCCGGACCGCGCTCAACGCGAACGGGCTGCTCGCGCCAGGCGACCGGGTGCTCGTGTCGCAGCGCCGCGGCGACAACAACACCCGGCAGTACGCGATCGAGGACATCGTCCGGCTCCCGTCGCTCGCGCCGTTCGTCGTCGTGCTGGTCGTGGCGCTGGTCGCGGTCGCGCGCTGGAAGGGTCTCGCGTCGCTCGCGGGCCTCGCCGGCAGCGTGGCGGTGTTCCTCCTTGCGATCGTGCCCGCGGTGCAGCGGGGCGACGATCCGCTGATCGCGACGCTCGCGGGCGCGCTGGCCGTCCTTGCCGTGACCGTGTTCGTGGTGCACGGGTTCAATCGCAAGAGCCTCTCCGCGCTCATCGGGACCACGGCCGGCCTGCTCATCGTCGTGGTCCTCGCCGCGCTGACCTTGCAGGTCGCGCACATCACCGGTTTCGGCTCGGAGGAGGCCGTGTTCCTCGCCGTCGGCAGCGCGGGCCGCATCGACCTCCACCGGCTCGTGCTCGCCGGCATCGTCGTCGGGTCGCTCGGGGCGCTCGTCGACATGGGCATCGGTCAGGCCTCGGCGACGTTCGAGCTTGCCGCCGCGCACGAGGAGATGCGCGGGGCCCGGCTCTACCGGAGCGCTCTCAACGTCGGGCGCGATCACATCGGCTCGCTCGTGAACACCCTCGCGCTCGCGTACTTCGGCGGCGCGATGCCGCTCATCGTGTTGCTGTCACTGGGGGCGCTTCCGCTCGCGCTCACCGCGAACAGCGAGACCATCGTGACCTCGATCCTCTCGGTCCTCGTCGCGAGCATCGGGCTCGTGCTGTGCGTCCCGATCACGACGGCGGTGGCGGTCGCGCTCGCGGGCGAGCGTCCGTCCGCGGCCTAACGCAGCTCCAACGTCGCGGTCGCCGTGACGGTGCGCGCGGTCCCCGCATCGTCGATCCGGAACTCGAGCGCGATCACGTAGGCGTCCGCGGGCACGATCGCTCCCGTGGCGTCGCGCGTATCCCACGTGAGCGTGAACGACCGGCGGCCGGTGCCGGCCGCCTGTGAGGGCGCCGACAGCTCACGCACGAGCGCCTCGGCGGGCTTGCCGCCCTCGTTGATGCCGCTCGCAACGATGCTCGCGCGCACCGGCCCGGTCACCGTTCCACGCGTGACGATGACGGTGACCGGGATGGCCGCGTTCGCGCCGAGGGGGTAGGCGGTCGCGACGGTGATCTCGACGCGGCCGTTTGGCAGCTCGGTCGGGATCACGAACGCGGTCGGCGCGCTGCGCGTCTTCGGCTCCGGCGGCATGCTCGCGCACGCCGCGGTCAGCGCGACCGCGATGCCGAGGGCTAGCGGACCTTTCGCCGGCAGCTTCCGCACAGGCCGTAGAAGTCGAGCGCGGCGTGGTCGACCTGGAAGTCGTGGCGCCGGCCGACGGAGGCCAGCATCGGCGCGACGACGGTCTCGTCCAGATCCTCGACGCGCTGGCACCTGGTGCACACGAGGTGATGGTGGTGCGCCGTGTCGCAGGCGAAGTACGCCGAGACGTGGCCCTCGCGCTCGAAGCGGCTCGCCATGCCGTCCTGGACCTGGGCCTCGAGCGCGCGGTACACGGTGGCGCGGCCGAGGGTCGGATGCGTCGGCTTGATCCGCTCGTAGAGCTCCTGCGCGCTGAGCGCCCGCCGGGCCGAGGCCAGGGCCTCGGCCACGATGATCCGCTGCTTGGTCAGCCGGCGCCCACCGGAGGTGATGCGCTCGGGGATCTCGGCCTTCACCTCTCGAGGATACGACCAGCTCAGTTGACACTGGGTCTCACCTTGTCTAGATTGAGACCAATTCTCATGTAGAGGTGAACCGTGCTTTCGATGCGTCACGTGCCCCGGGCCCTCCAGAGCGTCGCGGTCGCCCTCGCGCTCGCCGCGTGCGCAGCGCCGGCTGGCACGGCCGCGACATCCGCGCCCGCAGCCAGCACCGCTCCGACGAGCGCGCCGGCGACCCACGCGCCGACGGCCACGCCGGTCGCGGCGGTCAATTCAGGCCCCGCGCTGCCGGTGCTCGGCACCGAGAACTTCTACGCCGACCTGCTGAAGCAGATCGGTGGCTCGCGCGTCACGGCGGAGAGCCTGCTCAACGATCCGAACGCCGATCCGCACGAGTTCGAAGCGAGCCCGAAGGCCGCCAAGGCCGTGGCCGACGCGAAGCTCGTGATCGTGAACGACATCGGGTACGACGACTTCATGCAGAAGCTGCTCGGCGCCTCGAGCAAGTCCGATCGCATCGTCATCAACGTGAAGGACGTGCTCGGCGTGAAGGACGACGTGAACGCGCACGTCTGGTACGACCCGGCGACGATGCCGAAGGTCGCCGACGCCGCGACCGCCGCGCTCTCGAAGCTCGACCCGCAGAATGCCGCGTACTTCGCGGCGCAGAAGGCCGCGTACCTCGGCGCGTTCAAGCCGTTCACCGACAAGGTCGCGGCGCTGAAGGCGAAGTACACCGGCGCCCCCGTCGCGTTCACCGAGCCCGTCGCCGAGTACCTCGCCGACGCCATGGGGCTCGTCGTCAAGACCCCCGAGGGCTTCATGAAGGCCATCGAGCAGGGGACCGACCCGGCGCCGGCCGACGTCGCCGCCGAGCGGGATCTCCTCACCGGCAAGAAGGTGAAGGTCCTCTTCTACAACAGCCAGGTGACCACGCCGCTGACCTCGGACATCAAGGCCCTGGCGGAGAAGAGCGGTGTCCCGGTCGTGGGCGTCGCCGAGACCATCCCGCCGGAGTTCAAGACCTACCAGGAGTGGATGCTGGCGCAGCTCGACGCGCTGGACAAAGCTCTCTCCAAGTAGCCTGAGCGCATGGCGCAGCCCGCGGTCAGCTTCGAAGGCGTCACCCTCGGGTACGGCCCGCGGCGGGTCTGGAGCGAGCTCTCGCTCCAGGTCTCGCCGGGGTCGTTCCTCGCGATCCTCGGTCCGAACGGTGCCGGCAAGACGTCGCTGCTCAAGGCGATCCTCGGGCTGGTCGCGCCCAGCGCCGGACGGATCGACGTGCTCGGCGCGCCACCGCGCCGGGGAGCGCCCGCGATCGGCTACATCCCGCAGCACCAGAGCTTCGACCGCGACCTGCCGCTGCGCGGCCGCGACCTGGTCCGGATGGGCGTCGACGGCCATCGCTGGGGCATCGGGCTGCCCGACCCCGCAGTGAGCGCGCGCGTCACGCGGGCGATCGCGTCGGTCAGCGCGGAGCGCTACGCGAACGGTCCGATCGGCCGGCTCTCGGGCGGCGAGCTGCAGCGGCTGCGCATCGCCCAGGCGCTCGTCGGCGAGCCCCGCCTGCTCCTCTGCGACGAGCCGCTCGCGAGCCTGGACCTCCATCACCAGCGCGAGATCACCGATCTCATCGCCGCGTGGCGTCGCGACACCGGCGGCACCGTGCTCTTCGTCACGCACGACGTGAACCCGGTGCTCCACCTCGTGGACCGCGTCGTGTTCGTCGTCAACGGCCGGTGGGCCGAGGGCACGCCGGACGAGGTCCTCACGTCGGAGCGCATGTCGGACCTCTATGGCTCGCACGTCGACGTCGTGCGGGTCCACGGCCGGGTGCTCGTCGTGGGCGAGTCCACCGAGGCAGGCTTCAATCTCGACGAACCGCACCACGTGCCCGAGCCGACGCTCGTCGGACATCCGCCGGAGCGGCCCGAGCCGTAATGGAGCAATTCCTCGACCTCCTCGGCTACGAGTTCGTCCAGAACGCGTTCGCCGCCGGGCTCGTCATCGCCATCGTCGCCGGCGTCGTGAGCCGCTTCGTCGTCGCGCGGAACATGTCGTTCGCGGTCCACGCGATCTCCGAGCTCGGGTTCACCGGCTCCGCGGGGTTCATCCTGCTGCGCTGGCCGCCCGTCCTCGGGCTCCTCACCGGAGCGGCGATCACGGCGCTCTTCATCGGCACGCTCGGCGTGCGCGTCCGCGAGCGCGATGCGGTCGTCGGCGTGGTCATGGCCTTCGGGCTCGGTCTCGGCGTGTGGTTCATCACCCTCTACAAGGGCTACGCGAACACCGCGTTCGCGCTGCTGTTCGGCACGATCACCGGAGTGAGCCGCGCCGACGTGCTGCTGCTCCTCGCGATCGGCATCGTCACCCTCATCGCGCTCGCGGCGATCTACCGGCCGCTCATGTTCGCCTCGGTCGATCCCGAGGTCGCCGAAGCGCGCGGCGTCCCGATGCGACCGCTCGCCGTCGTGTTCCTGCTCATCATGGCCGCCGCGGTCTCGGAGGCCATCCAGGTGGTCGGTGTCCTGCTCATCCTCACGCTGCTCATCACGCCGGGGGCCGCAGCGGAACGGCTCACGCCACGGCCGGGCCTCGCCACCGTGTACAGCCTCGGGATCGCGGTGTTCTGCACCATCGGCGGCATCGTGCTGTCGCTCGTCACGAACGCGCCGGTCAGCGTCTTCGTCACGAGCCTGAGCTTCGCGTCGTACCTTCTGGCGCGCTTGGTCGTCGGACCGCTCATCGTCAATCGCGCGTAGGCCCAGGTCATCCATTTGATGGATGTGCGGGAACCGTCCAGGGCATCAAGATGGTTTCATGCTTGCTCGAGTGCGATGGGATGTCGTGTCCGGCACGCTCGGCTGGGTCCTCGTCGTCCTCATCATCGGCACGATCGACGTGGTCACCGATCCCGCGTACGGATTCGGGTTCTTCTACCTGATCGCGGTCATCCCGGCGGCCTGGTACCTCGGCCGCGTCCCCGGGCTCATCGTCGCGCTCTCGTCAGGCCTCGCGTGGTTCGTCGCCGACGCGGCGCAGCAACGCCTCGGCAGCCTCTGGCCGGCGGCGTGGAACGCCTCGAGCCGCACGCTCGTCTTCGTGCTCGCGGCGATCCTCATCGACATCGTGCACCGCGAGCGCGATCGGATGCGCAAGCTGGACGCCGATCGCTCGCGCTTCATGCGGGTGCTCGAGCACGAGCTCGCCGGTCCCGGCCGCGATCTGGCCGAGGGCCTTCGTGCGCTCCAACGCGCCGGCAGCGCGTCGTCCACCCAGCTGCAGCCGCTCGTCGAGCGAGCCCAGGACCTCGAGTTCCTCAGCCGCGATTTCGTCTCGCTCGGGCAGCTCCAGTCCGGCGAGCTGCCGCTCCAGCAGAGCGCTGTCGACCTGCGGGCCGTGGTCGAAGAGCTGCGCGCCCGGGCCGGCGAGCGTGGCCCACGCATGCCGATCACGCTGTCGGCGGGGTCCTTCATCGTCACGGGTGACGAAGCGCGGCTGCGGCAGGCGGTGAACGGTCTCATCGGCGAGGCCCGCGGCAGCGCGGGCCAGTCGGACGTGACGATCGATCTCCGGCGCGATCCGGGGAACGCGAAGCTCACGATCTCCGCCGGCGTCGGTCCGTTCGTCGCCGTCGCGGACGATCGCGGCGGCGTCGGGGTCGAGCTCGCGCGCATGATCATCGAGGCGCACGGCGGCCGCCTCGAGTACCGCCGTGAGGCGGTGTCGAAGGCGGTCCGGTTCGTCGCGCTGGTCCCGCTCCGGGGGTAGGCGGGGCTCGGCACTATGCCGCGCGGCGGACCTCGTCTGTCCGGCGCGTCTCGTCGCGCTGCGGCGCGGCCGGCTTGGGGGCGTTGTGGATCACGAGCGCGTCCACGATGACGGCGATCGCCGCGAGCGGGACGAAGATCACGGCGCTGACCGCGTCGAGGCCGAGCACCGCGTCCACCGAGTAGCGTCCCGGCCCGCCCAGCCCGATGGCGGTCACGACGACGAGCAGCATCAGCGTGTACTCGTAGCCGCCCGCGGTGATCCAGAGGCCCTTGCTCCAATGGGCCTTCACGATCGCGACGAAGAGCTGGCTGACGAGGATCGCCGCGGCGAGCGGTGTCAGGAACCCGATCGCGAGCGCGAAGCCGCCGACCAGCTCCGCGCCGATCGAGAGCGCGGCCCAGAGCGCCGCCGGACGGAAGCCCATCTGCCCGACCGCGCCGGTCCACTTCCGCGCGCCGGGACCACCGCCGATGCCGACGAGCTTCTGCGCTCCGTGACCCATGAGCAGCAAGCCGGCCGCGAAGCGAATGAGCAGCAACGAGAGGGACAGATCCATGTCGTGACCTCCAAATCGCCGTTCGATCCCGGCATCATCCGCGCCAGATACAGGGATGTTGCGGACCTATACTTCGCTGAGCGAGCGCCCCCTTTGAAGGAGCCCCCTTGGCCGTCTTCGTCACCCCCGACATGACCATCGCGTCCGTTACCGAACGCTGGCCCGACACCGCGCGCATCTTCGCCCGTTACGGCCTGGGGTGCGCGTCGTGCGCGATCAGCAAGAGCGAGACGGTGCTCCAGGGCGCGACCGGGCACGGCGGCGGCCGCGTCAACGTCGAGGACCTGCTCAAGGACCTCAACGCCTTCGCCGAGACGGGGAAGCTCCCGACCGGATTGCCCGAGGCGACGGCGGTCGCATCCGGCGGCGGCATGAAGGTCAAGGGCATGGCCGAGCAGAAGGGCATCAAGCAGGTCATCGCGGTCATGTCGGGCAAGGGCGGAGTGGGGAAGTCGCTCGTCGCGGGCCTGCTCGCCGTCGGTCTGAAGCGGCGCGGCTTCACCGTCGGCGTGCTCGACGGCGACATCACCGGACCGTCGATCCCGCGGATGTTCGGCGTGCGCGAGAAGCCCGGTGTCGCCGGACCGAACACGCTCAAGCCATCGGTCTCGCGCGGCGGCATCCCGATCATGTCGATGAACCTCCTGCTCCCCGGTGAGGAGGAGGCGGTCATCTGGCGCGGTCCGATGGTCTCGGGAGCGATCCGTCAGTTCTTCAGCGACGTCGCGTGGGGCGAGCTCGACTACCTCATCGTCGATCTCCCGCCCGGAACGAGCGATGCCCCGCTCACGGTCATGCAGGCGCTGCCGATCGCCGGGGTCGTGCTCGTCACGACGCCCCAGGCCCTCGCCACGATGGTCGTGACGAAGGCGGTCCGTCTCGTGAAGCAGCTCGGCGGCGACATCCTTGGGGTCGTCGAGAACATGGCGTACGTCGCGATGCCCGACGGCTCCCGTAACGAGGTGTTCGGTCCGTCGCAGGGACTGAAGCTCGTGATCGCGGCGAACGCGCCGCTCATGGCGCGCATCCCGATCGATCCCGAGATCGCGCGCCTCGCCGACGCCGGCGGCATCGAGCAGTACGTCTCGCCGGAGTTCGAGGAGCTGATGGCGAATTTCCTGTCGGTGGCGGCGAAGACCCCCCAGCCCGCCTAGGTCACACTGCGGCGGATGACCCCCGCCCGCCGCGCCGACCTCGCGTACTTCGCCGGAGTCATCGCCGGCATCGT
>DASWFN010000176.1:0-16708 GCA_036394215.1 Candidatus Limnocylindria bacterium | reverse complement strand
CTTCCACCAGCACGAGTTCGTCGGCGAGGCGATCGCGCGCCGCGTGCTGAAGCGGTGGAAGTACCCGAAGGACACGGTGAGCGCCGTGGCGCACCTGATCCGCCACCACATGTTCTGGTATCAGTCGGACTGGACGGGCTCCGCGGTGCGCCGATTCATCAGGAAGGTCGGCCTCGACGTGATCCCGGACCTTTTCGCCCTGCGGCGCGCCGACAACATCGGCAGCGGCGTCAAGGCGCCCCGGATGTACGCGCTCGAGGACCTCTGGACCCGCGTTCAGGAGGAGATCGAGCGAAGCACGGCCTTTTCGCCACGCGATCTCGTCGTCGACGGCACCGACGTGATGCGCGAGCTCGCGATCGGGCCCGGACCGCGGGTCGGAGCCGTGATCTCCGCGGCCTTCGAACGCGTACTCGACGATCCCGACCTGAACACTCGGGAACGGCTGCTGCCCCTGATCCGCGAGATCGGGAAGGCGACCAGCTAGAGCGGGACTATTCTTCCGCCAACGCTTCCGCGCGAAGGTCGGGAGGGTGCGATGGCCATCGACACCGTGACCTCGAGACGTCAGTTCCTGAAGCTGACCGGGATCGGCACCGCCGGCATCGCCGCGGCGGAGCTCGGAGGCCTCGGCTTCGATCTCGCCTTCGCCGGCCAGCGTGCCGCGCGGCGCAAGCTCGAAGGGACCAAGCAGACCGCGAGCATCTGTCCGTACTGCGCCGTCGGCTGCGGGACGATCGTGAACGCGAAGACCGTGAACGGCCGCACGAGCATCATCAACATCGAGGGCAACCCGGACAGCCCGATCAACACCGGCAGCCTCTGCCCGAAGGGCGCCGCGACCTTCCAGCTTGCGGTCAACCCGCTCCGCACCACGGTCGTGAAGCACCGCAAGCCGGGCGCCGCCGACTGGGACACCGAGACGATGACCCGCGATCAGGCGATGACGCGCATCGCGCAGCTGTACGCGGACTCGCGGGACGCCACGTTCGTCGAGCGGGACGCCAACGGCAAGCTCATCAACCAGGCGACCGGCATCTTCGCCCTCGGTGGCGCGACGAACGACAACGAGGAGAACTACCTCATCGCGAAGGTGAACCGGATGATGGGTGTCGTCCGGATCGAGAACCAGGCCCGGATATGACACTCCGCGACGGTCCCCGGTCTGGGGGTCTCCTTCGGTCGCGGCGGCAGCACCACGTTCCAGATGGACCTGCAGAACTCCGACGCCATCGTGTTCATGGGCTCGAACATGGCCGAATGCCACCCCTGCGGCTTCAAGTGGCCGATGAAGGCCAAGGCCAAGGGCGCGACGCTCATCCACGTCGACCCGCGGTTCACGCGCACGAGCGCGATGTGCGACCAGTACGTGCCGATCCGATCGGGCACCGACATCGTGTTCCTCGGCGGCCTCGTCAACTACATCCTCACCAATAAGAAGTACTTCGAGGAGTACGTCCTCAGCTTCACGAACGCGGCCACGCTCATCAACGCCGGCTTCAAGGACACCGAGGACGGCGACGGCTTCTTCTCCGGCTTCAACGCGCAGACGCGCGCGTACGACCGGGCGACGTGGCAATACCAGACCGGTGCCGCTCCCGCTCGCCAGCCGGAGCCGCAGAGCAACAGCGAGGCCAAGGAGGGCCAGGTCGGATCCGGCCCGTCGAACCTGCCCGCACCGCAGGGCTCGTCGGTCAAGGGCGCGAACTTCGCGGCGCTCATCGCCAACCGCCTGCCCGGCGCGCCGCTCCAGGACAAGACCCTCCAGAACCCGAACACCGTGTTCCAGGTGCTGAAGAAGCACTACGCCCGGTACACACCGGAGATGGTCGAGAAGGTCTGCGGCACGCCGAAGGAGCTCTTCATCAAGGTCGCCGACACGCTCATCGCCAACTCCGGACGGGACAAGACGAGCGCGTTCGTCTACGCCGTCGGCTGGACCCAGCACACGACCGGCGTGCAGCTCATCCGGACCGCCGGCCTCGTCCAGCTGCTGCTCGGCAACATCGGCCGGCCCGGCGGCGGGATCATGGCCCTCCGCGGCCACGCCTCGATCCAGGGCTCGACCGACATCGCGAGCCTCTACAACCTGCACCCCGGCTACCTCAACACGCCGGACGCCAACAAGACGCACGACACGCTGCTCAACTACATCCTCACCGAGACCCAGCCGACGTCGTTCTGGTCGAACACGCCGGCGTACGTCGTCAGCCAGCTGAAAGCGTGGTTCGGAGACAACGCTTCGCCGGACAACGACTACTTCTACGACACGCTGCCGAAGATCACCGGCGACCACAGCCATCTCCCGGTGATGGTCGAGATGAGCCAGGGCAAGATCCAGGGCCTGATCCTCACCGGGCAGAATCCGGCGACGAGCCTGAACGCCGCCTTCCAGCGCAACGCGATGGCCAAGCTCAAGTGGCTCGTCGTCCTCGACTTCTACGAGACCGAGTCGTCCGTCTTCTGGAAGCACGCCGACGCGGTCGCGAAGGACATCGCGACCGAAGTGTTCTTCCTGCCCGCCGCGCACGTGGCCGAGAAGGACGGGTCGATGACCCAGACCCAGCGGACGATCCAGTACCACAAGAAGGCCGCGGATCCGCCGGGCGACGCCCGCAGCGATCTCTATTTCTGGTACGACCTCGGCCTGCGGCTGAAGAAGCTGTACGCCGCCGGGCGGAGCGGCGCGAAGAACATCGAGGGCATCAAGAACATGACCCTCGACTACGCGCCCGACCCGGCCGAGGTGGCCGAGTGGATCCACAAGGACGAGCCGTCCGCGCTGAAGATCTTCAAGGAGATAAACGGGTACGACGTCAAGACGAAGAACCCGCTCAACAGCTTCGCCAACCTCGCGGCCGACGGCTCGACCGCCGCGGGGGCCTGGATCTACACCGGCATGCTGCAGCTCGTGAACGGCCAGATCGTGAACCGCGGCGAGATGAACCCCGGCAAGAACGATGGCTGGGTGAGCCCCAACTGGGGCTGGGCCTGGCCGGCGAACCGGCATCAGCTCTACAACCGGGCCTCGGCCGACCCGGCCGGGAACCCCTGGTCGGCGAAGAAGAAGTACGACTACTGGGACGCGGCGGCGAAGACCTGGAAGAACGACGCCGGTGACGGCATCGACTTCACGCTCACGAAGGATCCCGCGACCCCGGCCAACCCGAACGGCATCGGCGTGGCGTTCCATGACGGGGCCTCGCCGTTCCTGCTCAAGAAGGACGGCAAGGGCTGGCTCTTCGCCTACGAGGGCCTGTCCGACGGACCGCTCCCGACGCACTACGAGCCCTGGGAGTCGCCGGTGAAGAACCTGCTCTACAAGCAGGACCGGAACCCGGTCGCGAAGTTCTACGACGTGCCGAACAACAAGTACAACGAGTTCGCCGGCCCGCAGTTCCCGACGGTCATCACCACGTATCGCGTGACCGAGCATCACCTCTCGGGGACGATGAGCCGCTGGCTCCCCTGGCTGGCCGAGCTCATGCCCGAGCTCTTCGTCGAGATCTCACCCGAGCTCGCGAAGGAGAAGACGATCGCGAATGGGGATTACCTCCGCGTCGTGACCGAGCGGGGCACCACGGAGGCACGGGCGCTCGTCACGAAGCGGCTCCGGCCGCTCATGATCAACGGCAACGTCGTGCACCAGGTCGGCATGCCGTGGCACTGGGGCTATCAGGGCATCGCGACCGGCGACATCGCCAACAACACGACGTCGTTCGTCGCGGATCCGAACGTCACGATCCACGAAGGCAAAGCCTTCACCTGCCGGATCGAGAAGGGACGGGCCCGGGCATGACCGAAGCCGCACGTGGGATGTTCGTCGACACCTCGGTCTGCATCGGCTGCAAGGCCTGCCAGGTCGCGTGCAAGCAATGGAACGAGATGGCCCCGGGCGTGCCGCTCCCGATGGAGGACGAGGCCGCCGTCCGCAACCACACCGCGTTCACCGGCAACAGCTACGACAACACGGGCCACCTCTCCGCCACGAACTGGCGGCACGTGAAGTTCATCGAGCAGATCGGGCCCGACCCGAACACCGGCGACCGCTCCGATCCCCGGTGGCTCATGAACAGCGACTCCTGCAAGCACTGCGTCCAGGCCGGCTGCCTCGAGGTCTGCCCGACCGGTGCGCTCTACCGGACCGAGTTCGGCGCGGTCGACATCCATCAGGACGTATGCATCGGCTGCCGCTACTGCGTCGGGGCGTGCCCATTCGGGGTCATCGCATTCAACCAGCGGACCGGCCGGGTGAACAAGTGCATCCTCTGCCAGGACCGGCTCGAAGTGGGCATGGGCACCGCCTGCGCGAAGGCCTGCCCCACCGCGTCGCTCAACTACGGCACCGTGGACGACCTCAAGCTCATGGCGAACCAGCGGGTCAAGGACCTCCACGCGCGCGGCCAGACGGACGCGTACGTGTACGGCTGGGATCTCGGCAACCAGGGCAAGATCACCGCCGGCCCGAACAAGGGGACCGCGGTGAAGGATGTCGAGCTCGTCGGCGGGCTGAACGTCTTCTACCTGCTCCTCGACAAGCCCGAGGTGTACGGCCTTCCAGCGCACGCCAGCCTGCCGCAGCGCAACTTCGTGCCCTCGGCGGGCGTCGCGCTCATCTCGGCGGCGGTGCTCGGCGTCGCCGGCCTCGCCGCGTTCCGTCGCGGCCGCATCGCCGAGAACGCCGCGGCCGCGAACCACGGAGGCACCCGTGCCGACTAGGTACACGCCCTACATCCTTCCGCCCGAATGGGAGTGGCCCATCACCATCGCCTTGTTCCTCGCCGGCATCGCGTCCGGCACCTACTCGGTCATGGGCCTCATGCACATCGCCGGCGACCGGCGCGACGTTCCGGTCATCCACCGGCTCGGGTTCATCCCGATGCCGATCATGATCGTCGTGCCCCTGCTCCTCATCTATGACCTCGGGCAGCAGGGCCGCTTCCTCAATCTGCTCATCCGCAACCCCGCGGCCGCGGAGCGGCCCGGCCCGCTCATGTTCAACCCGAACTCCCCGATGAACTGGGGCTCGTGGGCGATGATCGTCTTCGCGGGCTTCACGGCGCTCGCGTTCGCGGATTCGCTGCACCACAGCGGCCGGCTCCGTTTCGGCTGGCTCGAGCCGCTCTCGCACAACCGGATCGTCCTCGTCGTCGGTGAGGTCTTCGCGCTCATCGTCTCGGGCTACAGCGGCGTGCTGCTCAACGTGACCAACCAGGGCGTGTGGGCCGACACGTTCCTCGTCGGCGCGCTGTTCATCTGCTTCAGCGAGCTCTCCGGGATGGCCGTCGCGGCCATCGTGAGCGACCGCTGGGGCAACGCGGTCACCGCGGCCTCGGTCCGGCGGGCGCTCTGGAGCTTCGCCGCCGTCAGCGCGGTCGTCCTCGTGATCTTCCTCGCGGGTCTCGTGAGCCAGCAGGACGGCTCGTTCGCGGCGCTCGCCGCGACCCTGCACGAATTCGTCGGCCCGGTCTTCTGGATCGGCGCCGTCGGCCTCGGCCTCCTCGTGCCGCTCCTGGCGCTCGCGCCGCGGCCGATCCTCCGGATCCCGAACGGATCGCTCGCGCTCATCGGGGTCCTGGTGCTCGTCGGCGTGCTCGCCTTCCGGTACGCGCTGTTCTTCTCCGCCATCTCGTTCGTTCAGAGCTGAGCGTCCCGACACCGCTCGAGATCGACGAGGCCCGTGCCCGCTGGCGAGAGCTCGCCAGGGAGGACGCGGGCCTCGGCCCGATCGCCGCCTTCCAGGATGAGCGGCTCGCGACGCTCGGCGCGCCGCCGGACATCGCGCTCGATCTGGGGCCCGACGCCGCGACCGAGGCCATCGCCGCGGGGCAGGTGCTGCTCGGGCAGGGCGCGCTCACCTGCGAGACGGCGGACGTCGAACGCGAGCTGAAGCGGCTCGCCGCGAATCTGAGCGAGACGAGCGTCGAAGGATCACCCGCGCAGCGGACCGCGGAGCGGCTCGCGCGCGAGGACCTCGACGTCGCTTCGGTGCTCGAGGCGGCCCTCAATGCCGACACCGAGGCGCTCCGGCGCGCCGCGACGCTGCGCGGCCTCGATCCGGATGCGTTCGCCAAGCTCCTCGAGCTCGCGCTGCAGCCGGTGCTCTGGGAGGCGGCCGCGCGGTGCGCCGCGCTCACGGACATCGACAAGTGGGATCGCGGCTTCTGCCCGGTGTGCGGCGCGTGGCCCGCGTTCGCTGAGCTCGTCGGGGCCGAGAAGCGCCGCGTCCTCCGCTGCGGGCGTTGCGGGACCTGGTGGTCGTGGCTCGTGCTGCTCTGCCCGTATTGCGGGAACGACGATCACCGCACCCTCGGGACGATGACGCCGACGGCGGACACCGAACGTTCGGCTCCGGGTGACGCGATGATCTCGACACCCCGCTCGGCGGGGCAGCGCGTCGATGTGTGCGAGCAGTGCCACGGCTACGTGAAGGCCATCGCGACGTTCAACGTGATCCCGACGCCACGGATCGCCGCCGAGGACGCTGCGACCGTGCATCTCGACATCGGCGCACGCGACGCCGGCTACACGCGGCCCGGCACGGTCGACATCGCGACCGCGGGCGTCCCGCGCCTCGTCCGCGAGGGCCGCCCGCTGACGACCGGGGACTAGCTCAGGGGCTTCGGGGTCGAGTACGTCGGCTCGTACGAGCCCGCCGCCTTGCCGTTCCCACTGCCGCTCGACGCGTCCCATGCCGGCATCGTGTCGTCGGTACGCATCTTGTCCACCCGCTCGCTCAGCTTCGCCCGCGCCTGCTTGCCGCTGAACGGCGTCACGAGCAGCGCGATCGCCGCACCGGCGATGGCCCCGGCGAGGATGCCGAGCGTGAAGGCGGAGAAGAGGGCGGTATCGTCGTGACCGCCGCCCGCGTGACGGGCCTGCTTGCGACCCTCCGACAGCAGATCGTCGATCCGCTTGGCCGCCTGCGAGCGCAGATCGTCCAGCACGTCGTCGAGCTTGAGATCCTTGATCGCGTCCATGTCGTCCTCCGGTGCCATGACTGGCGGCTCAATCCGCAGGACCGGTGCCACGCCCCGACTTAGCGACCGTTCGCCCGGTCAGCGAGGCCTCGATGAACGGCTCGATGTCGCCATCGAGCACGCGCTGCACGTCGCCGATCTCGACCCCTGTCCGGTGGTCCTTCACCAGCGTGTAGGGATGGAGCACGTAGCTCCGGATCTGGCTGCCCCAGTCGGCCGCGCGCATCTCCCCCCGCTCCTTCGCCTGCTCCGCCTCCTGCTCGAGCACGCGCTTCTCGAGCAGCCGCGCGCGCAGCACGCGCATCGCGATCTCCCGGTTCTGCAGCTGCGAACGCTCGTTCTGTGACGCGGCGACGAGCCCGCTCGGGAGATGCGTGATGCGTACCGCGGTCTCGGTCTTGTTCACGTTCTGACCGCCGGCTCCGGTGCTGCGGTACGTATCGATGCGGAGCTCGTCGGAACGGATGTCGACCTCGGTCTCGGCCTCGACCTGCGGCGTCGGATCCACGAGCGCGAACGAGGTCTGGCGGCGTTTCTGGAAATCGAACGGTGAGATCCGCACGAGCCGGTGCGTGCCGCGCTCGTGCTTCAGGTACCCGTACGCATATTCGCCATCGACCGAGAGCGTGGCGCTCTTGAGGCCGGCCTCTTCGCCGGGAGTGCTCTCGAGGATCTCGGCGCGGAAGCCACGGCGCTCGGCCCACCGGAGGTACATGCGCACGAGCATCTCGGCCCAGTCCGCGGCGTCGGTCCCGCCGACGCCGGCGCTGATGGCGAGGAACGCCGGGCGCTCGTCGTACGGCCCGCCGAGCTGGGCCTCGAGGCTCGCCTGGGCGACCTCGAGCGTCAGCGCGCCCAGGTCGGACGTGAGATCGGTCGCGATGTCGGCATCCTCATCCGCCAGCGGAAGCATGTCGGTGATCTCGGCCGCGCGCTTGGCGAAGCCGTCCCAGCGCTCGACGCGGCGGCGTGCCGCATCGAGCTTCTTGAGGATGGATTGCGCGCGCTGACGATCGGACCAGAGATCCGGTGCGGAGGCGTCGGCCTCTAGCCGCGCGACCTCGCCACGCGTTGCGTCGAGGTCAAAGGAACACCGCCATGCGGTCGATCCGCTCGCGCAGTGAGGCGAGGGCGCCGAGGTCGATCGCCATCAACCGGTCGCGGCTAACGCTTGCGGGGACGTTCGAACGTGGTCGTGACCGGCTGGGCCACGGGTGCCAGCTTGCCGGCGGCGAAGCTGACGAAGGTCACGCAGGGGCAATAGGTGTTGCGCGGGCAGCGCGGGCAGTCGCCGTCGCAGTCGAGCGTCGCCCCATAGCTGCACTTCAGGCAGTTGTCCTCGCAGACGATCCATTCCTTCATGCGGGACTGTCCTCTCTAGACGCAGTTCGGGCAGCGGGGAGCCGTTCGAGGACCCTGGACACCGGTCGGACACGCTCCCCACGCCTGATCTGTGCCGGTTTTCGTACGAAATGATATCCGCCGGACCGCCATTCGGGAAGACCTTTCCGACCCCTACGAGCGTAGTCCGAGATACGAAAGACCTCCGCCGAGGAAGGGCCGCGGACGGATACCGAACACCTGGTCGATAGCGTTCGGGTGCGGCGTGTTGTCGACCGCGAGCAGGTCGAGCTGGCCGACGGTGACCGGCGGATCGGCCATCGTGCGCTCGAAGAGGAACGCGGCCGGCTTCATGAGCGGCACCGGCAGGGGCATGGTCGGCCGTCGGATGCCGTACCCGCGCATCGTCTCCTCGACGAGCTGACGGTACGTCACCGGCTCGGGGCCGCCGAGCTCGTAGGTCCCGGTCAGCGGGCCGCGGAGGGCCGCGCGCAGCACGAGGGCCAGGTCGGCCACGTGGAGCGGCTGGAACCGCGCGGTCCCACCGCCAGGCAGCGGGACGATCGGGAAGCGCAGCGAGAAGCGCAGGCGCGGGAAGAAGTCGTCGCCCGGGCCGAAGAGGATCGCGGGGCACAGCACGACGTGCGGGATCGCCGAGGCCTGCACCGCGGCATGACCGAGGCCCTTGCTGCGCAGGTAGGGATAGCGGCTCTCGGGCGCTCCGCGGAGGGCCCCCATATGGACGAGCTTCGTGACACCCGCCCGTTCGGCCTCACGCACGACGGCCTGGGTGCCCTCGACGTTCACGCGCTGGAACGTATCCCCCCGCTCGGTCGGGATCGCGACGGTATGGACGACCGCGTCGATCCCGTCAAAGGCACCGCGCAGCGACGCCGGATCGGTGACGTCGGCGGTGCGCACGTCGAGCCCCGCGCTCGGCAGCTCCGCCGCGGCGCGCACGCGATCGCGCACGATCGCGCGGATGTCCGACGGGCTCGTATCCGCGAGCAGGAGCGCGATGAGGTTGCGGCCGACGAAGCCGTTCGCGCCGGTAATGGCGACGTTCATGGCAACACCTCCCGAGGATGACCTACTACATAATAGTAGTAGAAGTAACGGACGGCGCGGGAAGCGCAAGACGCCCCCGGTGGTGGGCCCAGGCGAGCGCGGGGATGCCGGCGACCACGTAGAGCAGGCCGAGCAGCTGCCCCTCCTGCAGGCCGGCGACGACGATCGGATCGAGCCGCAGGAACGACGTGCCGAACCGGAAGCCGCCGTAGAGCACGCAGTAGAGCAGGAACACGCGCCCCTCCGGCGCGTGGCCGCGGACCCGCGCCCAGTAGCGGAGCAGGACGACGAAGATGACGACGTCGATGAGGAGGTCGTACGCGACGACGGGGTGGACGAAGTCCGGCTGGCCGAGCGTCGCGGGGTTCGTGTAGCGCACGCACCAGGGGAGCGACGAGCACGCGACGGCGTGGTGCTCGCCGTTGATGATGTCGCCGATACGGCCGATCGCCTCGCCGAGGATGATCCCGATCACCGTGATGTCGAACATGAAGCCGACCGGGAGGCGCAGCCGCTTCGCCGCGATCCAGCCGCCGATCGCGGAGCCGATGGGTGCGGCCGTCACCGCCACGCCGCCGTTCCAGAATGCGATGAGCTGGTCCGGGTGCGCGCCGTAGTAGGTCCAGTTGTCGGCGATGTGGCCGAGTCGCGCCCCGACGAGCCCGCCGATGACGACCGCGATCGCGAACGGGTAGATGCGCTCGTCGCGCACGATCGGCCGCGCGAGGCGGAAGCTCAGCCAGCTGCCGATGGTCATCCCCACAAGCGCCCAGACCGAATGCCACGCGACGCGAACGGGGCCGACCGCGAGGATCGGGTCGAACCCGAGGTCCACCGCTACGCGGTCGTGGGCCGCCGGGCCATGCGGGTCAGGGCCACGAACATCGGGGCCGCGAGCGCAATGAGCACGATCGAGACGAGCTGGGCCTGGTAGAGGCCGAACAGCCCGGGCTGGTCGACGCGCAGGAACGAGATGAGGAACCGCCCGAGCGATTGGAAGGCGAGCCAGATCCAGAACACCCGGCCCGCCGGCGTGCGGCCGCGGAACGCGCGGATGAGCGCGATCGCGAGGATGATGCCGGCGATGTCCCACAGCATCTCGTAGCCGACCGCCAGGTGGACCGGGCCGGGCTGGCCCAGGGTGTCGGGATTGTCGTAGCCGACGCAGATGCCCGGGAAGGCGCACGCGACGGCGTGATGCTCGCCGTTGATGATGTCGCCGATCCTGCCGATGGCCATGCCGATGCCGATGCCCGGCGCCGCGGCGTCGGCGGTGGTCCCGATCGGGATGTCTCCGCGCTTGATGGCGACCAGGTAGCCGGTCAGGGCCCCGACGACGACCGCGCCCATGATCGAGATGCCGCCAGTCCAGATCTGGGGGATGAGCTCGGGATGCTCGGAGTAGCCGGGCAGCAGGCCGGCGCCGCAGACGGTCCAGCACTCGACGACGTGGAAGAGCCGCGCGCCGATGATCCCGCCGACCACCGCCGGCGTGGCCACCGCGTAGAGCGCGTCCTCCGCGACGCGGCCGCGCAGGAGCCGCACCGGGAGCCAGACGCCGAAGAAGATGCCGACGGCGGTGAAGATGCCGTGCCACGCCAGCTGGAATGGTCCGAAGTGGACGTTCGGGTCGAACGGCAGCGTGATCAGCTGGCTAGCGCCCGTGGCATTTCTTGTACTTCTTGCCCGAGCCGCACCAGCACGGGTCGTTCCGACCGAGCTTGGCGTGGTCGGTGGCCCCCGCGGCACCGCTCGGGTTCACGCCCGGTCGATTCCAGCTCGTACCGGTCGTTGGCCTTGGACCCTGCGACGGCGGCTGCTGCCGGGAAGGGGCGGGCGGCGGAGCCTTCTCCTCCTGCTCGGCCTGCTCGGCGGTCTTCACCGAGATGCGCAGGATCGTCTGGGCCACGTCGTTCGCGATCTTGCGTGTCATCTCGTCGAAGTAGGTGCGGGCCTCGTTCTTGTACGCGATGAGCGGATCCTGCTGGCCGTAGCCGCGCAGGTAGATGCCCTCGCGGAGCTCCTCCATCGCCGTGAGGTGCTCGACCCAGTGCGTGTCGATCGTCCGGAGGAGCAGCCACCGCTCGACCGCGCGCGCGACCTCCTCGCCGAGGGCCTCCTCGCGGGCCTCGTAGGTGTCGTCGACGAGCTCCTCGATCTTCGCCTCGAGGTCGTCGCGCGACCGGAGGCCGGCGAAGGTCTCGACGGTGATGTCGTCGGTCCGGCCGAGCAGCGGTGCCAGGGCCGCGACGAGCGTGGCCAGGTCCCAGTCCTCGGGGTCCGGTGACGTCGCGGCCGTGTCGACGAGATCGGCGGCGGCATCGTGCACGTAATCGAGGACCGTCTCCTTCACGTCGCCTTTCGCGAGGATCTTGTGGCGCTCGCCGTAGATGACGTTGCGTTGGTTGTTGAGGACGTCGTCGAACTCGAGCGCGCGCTTGCGCATGTCGAAGTTGCGACCCTCGACCTTGACCTGCGCCTGGGTGATCGCGCCGGTCACCATCCCGGACTCGATCGGCGCCGAGTCGTCGAAGCCGAGACGGGTCATGAGCCCGGCGATGCGCTCGGACGCGAAGATCCGGATGAGCTCGTCCTCGAGCGAGGCGTAGAACCGCGACGAGCCCGGGTCGCCCTGTCGGCCGGACCGGCCGCGGAGCTGGTTGTCGATGCGGCGGGCCTCGTGGCGCTCGGTGCCGATGACGTGGAGGCCGCCGAGCTCGCGCACACCGTCGCCCAGGAGGATGTCGACGCCGCGGCCGGCCATGTTCGTCGACAGGGTCACCGCGCCGCGCCGGCCGGCGCCCTCGATGATGCGGGCCTCGCGCTCGTGGTTCTTCGCGTTCAGCACGTCGTGCTTGATGCCGTGCCGCGAGAGCTCCTCGGACAGCGACTGGCTCTTCTCGACCGACGTCGTACCGATGAGCACCGGCTGGCCCTTGGCGTTGCGCTCCTTCACCTCTTCGATGACGGCGCCCCATTTGCCCTGCTCGGTGCGGTAGACGAGGCCTTTGAGGTCCTGGCGGATCATCGGGCGGTTCGTCGGGATCTGGGTCACCTCGAGCTTGTAGACCTTGAAGAGCTCCTCGGCCTCGGTCGCGGCCGTACCGGTCATGCCGGCGAGCTTCGTGTACATGCGGAAATAGTTCTGGATCGTGATCGTCGCGTGGGTCCGGCTCTCCTGCTGGATCTTGAGCCCTTCCTTCGCCTCGACGGCCTGGTGCAGCCCGTCGCTCCAGCGCCGGCCCGGCATCTGGCGGCCGGTGAACTCGTCGATGATCACGACCTCGCCCGCCGGCGTGACGATGTACTCCTTGTCCTTGTGATAGAGCGCGCGCGCTTTGAGCGCGTTGTCGAGGTAATGGACCGCCGTGACGTCGCCCTCGTAGAGGTTCGGCCGGTTCAACAGGCGTTCGGCCGTGCCGATGCCGGCCTCGGTGAGGGTCACCGCGTGGTGCTTCTCCTCGAGCACGTAGTCCTCGCCCTCGACGAGGCGGGCCGCGACGCGCGCGAACGAGTAGTAGAGCTGCGACGCGTCCTCGGCCTGCGAGCTGATGATGAGCGGAGTGCGGGCCTCGTCGATGAGGATCGAGTCGGCCTCGTCGACGATCCCGTAGTGCAGCTCGCGCTGCACCGCGTCGGCAAGGTCCATGACCATGTTGTCGCGCAGGTAGTCGAAGCCGAACTCGCTGTTCTGCCCGTAGGTGATGTCGGCGAGATAGGCCTCACGCCTCGTCACGGGCCGCCAGTGCTGGTGGCGAGGGTCGACCTCCTCGAGCGTCACGGTCGGGTCGTAGATCGCGCTCTTGTCGTGCGCGATGTAGCTCACGGTCATCCCGAGCGCGTGGTAGATCGGCGCCATCCAGCCCGCGCCGGTCTTGGCGAGGTAGTCGTTCGTCGTGATGAGATGGGCACCCTTCCCCTCGAGCGCGTTGAGGTACAGGGCGAGGGACGCGACGAGGGTCTTGCCCTCGCCGGTACGCATCTCAGCGATGTGCCCGCGGTTGAGCGCGATGCCCCCGAGCAGCTGCACGTCGAAGTGGGTCTGTCCCAGGGTGCGCGTGCCGGCCTCGCGAACGGCCGCGAACGCCTCGGGGAGGACGTCCTCGAGCGTCGCGCCGCCGGCGAGCCGTTCGCGGAGCGACTCGGTCTGGTGGCGGAGCTCGTCGTCGGAGAGGGCGGCCGTCGGCGCCTTCAGGGCGTTGACCTGATCGACGACCTTGCGGAGCCGCCGGACCTCGGCCTCGTTGCTGTCGACGAGGCTGAACAGCTTGGTGAGCGCGCTCAATCCGGGACCGCTAGGTGACCTGCAGCGGCAGCTGCATCCCCGGCGGGTTGAACAGCGCGCCCACCGACTCGCCCTCGTGGATGCGACGGATCGCCTCCGCGAAGAGTGGCGCGACGGAGAGCACGCGGAGCTGCGGGAGACTGCGGGCTGACGGCTTCAGGGGAACGGTATCGGTCACGATGAGCTCCTTGATGCCGGTCTTGCACAGCTTCTCGGCGGCATCGTCGGAGAAGGTCGCATGGGTGCAGGCGGCGTAGATCTCCTTCACGCCGTGCTGCTGGAGGATGTCGATCGTGTTCTTCACGGTCGTACCCTTGTCGATCTCGTCGTCGATGATGATCGCCCGCTTGCGGTCGATGTCGCCGATCACGCCGACGATCTCGCTCTTCCCGCTGTTGTCGCGGTGGGTCTTCTGCATGAAGACGAGCGGGACCTCGAGCAGCTCGGCGATGCGCCGCGCGGCGTTCGCGTAGCCGAGGTCCGGCACGACGAGGGCCGTGTCGTCGGGCTGCGCCGCGACGATCGGGCGGAGATATTCGACGATGAGGCTGCGGGCCGAGAGCTCGTCACCGGGGATGCTGAAGAACCCCTGGATCTGCATCTGGTGCATGTCCATGGTGAGGAAGCGGTCGGCGCCGGCGACGCTGATCAGGTCCGCGAGGAGCCGGGCGGTGATCGGCACCCGCGGCTGGTCCTTCTTGTCGCTCCGCCCGTAGGCGAACTGCGGCATGACCGCGGTGATGCGGCCGGCGGACGCGCGCTTGAAGGCGTCGATCATGATCAGCAGCTCCATGATGGCGTCGCTCACCGACGGCCCGACGAGCGACTGCACGAGGAACACATCGTGCTCGCGGGCGTTCTCGTCGATCTTCACGAAGATCTCGTCGTTCGCGAACTTGAAGACCTCGGCCTTGCCGAGCGGGATCTCGAGGTGATGGCAGATGTCCTGAGCGAACCTGGGATGGGCATTGCCCGTGTAGACGGAAAGACCCCGGAACACCGGCTCCCCTCCATGCGGATCTCGTCAGATCGCTCCCCGACCTGGCGGGGCCGGGCGCACCCGGCGGCTCACATCTCAGGAGACCTCAGTGTACGCGCTACTTTTGGCCCTGTGAGCGTCGCGCTGGGCCGCCGGATCCGCTGGACCGCCGTCGTGCTGCTGGTCGCCGCATGGTTCGTGGCGCTGGCCGTCGACGTCGGCGGCAACGGCGCCCATCTCCTTCTGGCGGCGGCCGTGGCGGTCCTGTTCTACGACCTCGTGACGGTGGACACCCCCGCCTGAGCCGGACGGCGGCCGTCCAGGAAGGGCGCGCCGGAGACACCGGCCGCCTGGATCATCGCTTCGGTCCGCTCGAGCGGCAGCAGCGCGAAGTGCGTGTCCGAGCCGACGGCGAACCGAGCGCCACGGCCGTGAGCGCGCTCGAGGAACGCGCGATGCGGCACTCCGTAGGCCTCGTTGATCTCGATCGCGACGCCGTTCGAGACGCACAGCTCGATGAGCCGCTCCTGCCACTCGACCGGGAAGGCGGCCTCAGGGTCGCCGAGGGCGGCGAGCGGTGACATCGTCGGGTGGCCGACGATGTCGATGCCGGTCTCGAGGATCCCCTCGCGCACGAGCACGAGGTGCCGCTCGAGGATCCGTCGCTGAAGGTCCGGCTCGGAGAAGCGCGCGATCTCGCCGTAGGTCGGACCCATCCGTCCCTTGAGGAACTGTCCGGCGATCCCGTACTCGATCCGCTCCTTTTCGAGCACGACGCCGTGCACCGAGCCGATCACGTAGTCGAGCGCGTCGTGCGTCGATCGCGAGAGCGGCGGCGCGACGCCGAGGTCGTACTCGAGGCCCACGCGCAGGCCGAGTGCCGCGGCGTCGTCGACGTAGCGCAGCACGTCGTCGTCGCGCTGCATGCCGGTCGGCCAGGGGTAGTGGTCGGACACGCCATGCGGCCGGACCGCGACGCTCTTCGCGCGCTCCTCGAGCGTGGCTCGTCCGTCGGATCGCGTGGAATGGATGTGGTGGTCGAAGAGCTTCATCAGGCGAGCGAGGGCTTTGCCCGAGCGAGCCGCAGGCCCCCGAGAGCGGAGCAGCCGAAGGCAGCGAAGCTCTCAGGGATCATCGGGATGTGGTGGTCGAAGAGCTTCACTGCTCCGGGTGGCTCGACCACGCGGCATCGACCATCGTCCATAGCACGCCCGAGACGAGGGTCTGCCCGCCGAGCAGCAGCGGGAAGCCGGCGTCGAGCGCGGCCGTCGTGAAGTCGCGGACGCCGGCGTGCTCGATCACGTCGGGCTGGAAAAGGTCGGACGCGAACCGGTCGGGCGCGCTCGGGCGCCAGCCGAGGTGCGCGAAGAGCACGCGCGAGTCGAACAGCATCCCGTCGCCGAGCTCGCGCATGCGCGCGAAGAAGTCGCGCGGGCCGACGAGGTCATAGAGGAACCCGAGCGCCGTACGTGCGGTCCCCGACGAATCGCGTCCGGCGGCCTGCATCCCCCGCTCCTCGGCGAGCATCCGCACCCGCGACGCGGTCTGCGACTCGAGGTACGACCACACCGGCGCGCCGACCCGGCCGGCGACGAGCAGCTCGCGCTCGGGCGTGGTCACGAGGGTCATGAGCGCGTCGACGCGCGGGCCGAGCTCGGCCTCGAACGCACCGACCGACCGCAGCTCCGGCGGGCAGCTCGGGTGGCGAAGGAGGACCGTGGCGTCCGGCGGCGTGTCGACGTCGAGCAGCGTCGCGGCCGATCGCGGCAGCTGCCGCGACGGCAGGCCGGCCTGCAGGTGCAGGAGGCGCGGCAGCGGGTTGTCCGTCGCGGGGAGCGCGATCGCGTCGAGCGCGCTCGTGGGCGTGAGCGCGACCAGATCGGCGGAGTAGTAGTTGTTCGACAGCACGAGCGCGGGCGAGCGCTCGAGATCGTCGCGGATCGCCGCGAGGTCGGCGGCCGTGAGGAGCGCGCCGGCGCCGGCGCCGATCGCGCAGACGCGCTCGATCCGGCGCTCGTTGACGATGCGCTTGAGCTCGCCTCCGAAGTGGAACGG
>DASWFN010000175.1:0-17888 GCA_036394215.1 Candidatus Limnocylindria bacterium | reverse complement strand
TCGGAGTAACTCCTCTGGTGTCGTTTGGCATCGCTCGGCGAAGCGGATCAGCTCACTGAGCCGCGGGATGCTCTCACCTGACTCCCACCTGGATATCTGGGACTGCTGCACTCGGACGATGTTGGCGAAGGCTTCTTGTGAGATGCCGCCGTAAACACGAATTCGTGCCTCTCGTAGCCGCTTGCTGAGCATCCGGCGCAGGCGGGCATCGTCCATGCACGAGAGCATATGTTGCATGCATAAATGCATGACAAAGTTCGCAACAAGTCTTGAAACTTAGCTACCGGACTGCTAGAACTTGGATCGAAGACCGATCCGTCCTTGTTGACGGGGTAGGCCTTCCCTTACCCCTCGGCTTTGCCGGGGGGTATCTCTTTGTCTGGTCATGCAGGCGTGCATGGGAACGTCCTCGGGCCTAGCGCTCCAGCCGCCAGATGTCGGCGTGGGTCTCGCGCTTCCGGATGACCTTTGCCCGAGCGCCGTCGACGAGCGCGATCGCGGGACGCGGGTGGTGGTTGTAGTTGGAGGCCAACGCGACGCTGTAGGCGCCGGCCGCGGGGATCGCGACGGTCTCGCCGGGCTCGGGCGTCGGGAGCGCGACGTCGCGGATGAGCAGGTCGCCGCTCTCGCAGTACTTCCCCGCGATCGCGACATGTTCGGTCGGGGCCGCGGCCGCGCGATCGGCGATGGCCGCCGAGTACTCCGCCCCGTAGAGGGCCGGGCGGATGTTGTCGCCCATGCCGCCATCGACCGACACGAAGGTGCGGATGCCCGCGACGCGCTTGGTCCCGACGACCCGGTAGAGCGCGACGCCCGCGCGGCCGACGAGCGATCGGCCCGGCTCGAGGTAGATCGTGGCCTTCGCCGTGACCGGCTCCCTCCGGATCGGCTCGCTCACCGCGCGGGCATACGCCACGAGATCGAGGACCGGGTCCGCGGACCGCAGCGGGACGCCGAGACCGCCGCCGACGCCGATCTCCTTCACCGCGACGCCCGTCGCGTCCCTGACCTCGCGAGCGAGCGCCGCCAGCGCCGCACCAAGCTCCGCATAGCGCTCGGCCTCGTGGAGCTGCGTGCCGAGGTGCGCGTGGAGGCCGACGAGCTGAAGGTTCTTCGTGGCGACGATCGCGCGGCACTGGGCGAGTGCGTCCCCGCCGGCGATCGGCGCCCCGAACTTGCTGTCGAGCACCCCGGTGCGCAGGTGCGGGTGGGTATCCGCGCCGATGCCCGGCGAGACGCGCAGCCACACCGTCACGGGAGCCGTGCGTCGCGCGACGATGGACCGGAGCCGATCGATCTCGTCGGCGCCGTCGATGACGACCCGGCCCACGCCGAGCCGGATGGCGGCGCGCAGCTCGTCGTCCGTCTTCGCGTTCCCGTGGAGCTGGGTGCGGGCCATCGGGAAGCCGGCGCGCTTGGCCGCGAGGAGCTCGCCGAGCGACGCGGCACTCGCGTCGGCGCCCGCGCGCGCGAGGAGGCTCGCGACGCCGCGGACCGCGCAGGCCTTGATCGCGTACGAGACGCGGATCGGACGCGTGTCGCGGAACGCCGCGAGGTAGCGGCGATAGGCGTCGCGCACGGTGGCGGCGTCGTACACGTAGAGCGGCGTGCCCAGCCGGTCGGCGAGCGCGACGAGGTCGACGGCGCCGACGCGCAGGTGTCCACGCCGATCGACGCTCGTTCCGAGCGGCCAGACCGCGGGGTCGATCACGCCGCGCCGCTCGGGACGATCAGCCGCTGCCGCCGGGTCCGGGGGTCGGCTCGTCGGGAAGGCTCTCGATGAACTGCCGGAACACGCCGAGCTCGCCGGTCACCGCCTCCTCCCCCGATCCCGCGATGGATGACCGGTCCACGACGAGCTCCGAGACCAGGATCCGCGCATCGCAGCGCACCGCGAGGGCGATGGCGTCCGATGCGCGTGAGTCGATCTCGACCTCGCGCTCGCCGATCTGGAGGAACACGCTGCCGTGGAAGATGCTGCCGTTGCCCGACGAGTCGGTGACGAGGTCCTTGACCACGACGCGCGTGATCTCGGCACCGGTCGCGGCGAGCATCGACATCGCGAGATCGTGGGTCAATGGACGGTCGCTCGGGATGCCGGCGATACGGGTCGCGATGCTGTGAGCCTGCTCGGCGCCGATCCAGATCGGGACGAGCCGCTCGGAGTCCTTCGGCTGGAGGAGGACGACGTGCTGGCCGGTGAGCACGTGCACGCGGACCGACTCCACGGTGCAGAGGACCAGGCCCGAACGCGCGGCTGACTCGGGCACCGGAAAATGCTACCCGTACCGGCCGTACGGGGGGCTGTTGCGGCGCGTCCGGCCGCCGAGGAGCAGCAACAGGCCGATGCCGGCGAAGAACCCGAAGATGTGCGCGAAGTACGCGACGTTCTCGGTCGCCGCATGACCGGAGAGCCGCAGTGACGCGAACCCCTCGATGAACTGGATGACGATGAAGAACCCGATGACCACGAGCGCCGGCAGCTGCAACACGGTGATGAAGATCCCGAGGAAGATGAGCGTGCGGATGCGCGCGGTCGGGAACAGCACGAGATACGCGCCGAGCACCCCCGCGATGGCGCCGGACGCACCGACCATCGGCGACGGCGACACGAGACCTTGCCCGATCGCCGCGACGATCCCGCACAGCAGGTAGAAGAGCAGGTACGTCGCGCTTCCGAGGCGGTCCTCGATGTTGTCGCCGAAGACCCAGAGATAGAGCATGTTGCCGATGATGTGCAGCCAGCCACCGTGCAGGAACATGTGCGTGATGAGCGGCACGAACGTGCCGACGGTCCAGGTGCCGCTCGCGAGCTCGCCGGTGAAGCGGGCCCAGTCGAACGCGTAGCGGGTGAAGAACTCGTCGAGCGCGCCGGGCGTGCGCTGCAGGCTCACGATGTAGAACCAGACCAGGATGTTCACGAACAGCAGGATCCGGTTCACGATCGCAGGCCCGCGCGCCGGGTTGACGTCGGAGAACGGGATCACCGGCTGAGATCCGTCGTCGCGATCTTCGAGCCATGCGCGGTGTAGACGAGGCGCTGGCCCTCGGACACGAAGAACGCGGCCGGCGCGGGGAGATCCTTCGGGAGCGCGAAGCGCGCGACCTCGCGGCCGTCGCGGGTCAGCTGCACGACGAGCCGCCCAGGTGCGTCAAGGATGTAGATGTTGCGCTGCGAGTCGATGGCCTGGATCGCCGTCGCTTTCACCGGCGCGCCGATCCAGCGGATCGTGAAGTCGGCCTTCGTCGTGGTGGTCGCGAGGCCGACGCGCTTGAACAGCCCGACATCGCCGTTCGAGCCGACGATCCAGACGCTGCCGTCGACGGCGAACGACGTGATCGCGTTCGGTGCGAAGGGCTGCGCGAGGACGGGATCCGCGGCGAGGAACTTCCCGCGATCCTCCTCGTGCCGCCAGATCTGCCCCGAGGCACTGTCGAGGACGTAGAGGTTGCCGCTGAAGCTCACCAGGCCGCCGACGCTTTTCCATTTGTCGCGGCCGTCGGGGCTCACGTCGACGACGGTGTTGCCCTCGGCCTTCCACACCTTGTTCTGGTCATCGATCGTGTAGAGCACGTTCTCCGCGGCGCCGACGAACAGCGGCGAGCCGACCCCGGCCTTGCCCTTCTGCAGTACCGCGCCCGCCGTCGTCGTGCCCGGCTGCGATTCGAACACCCGCCACATCCGGCCGCTGCCGGGATCGGCGACGTACAGACCAAGCAGCGTTTGGGTGAAGCCGGCGATCTTGCTCCCCTGGCCGATGCCTCCGGGGAGCGCCGCGACATCGATGAGCACGCTGTTCAGCCGGTCGGCGAGCGCGCCGGCCCGCGCAGTGAGCGTCGCGAGCTGCTGCGTGTTGGCGTTCGGCGAGGTCGCGGCCTCCGCGATGTGTGCGCGCGCGGAGTCCAGCTTCGCGCGGGCACGCTCCTCGTCCGCGGCAGGCTTGCGATCGAGGAACGCCTGGGCCGAGTCCAGATCGTTCTGCGCCGAGAGGACGGCGACGTTGTAGCTCGCGGCGACGTTGTTCGTCTGGAAGTCGCGCACCACGACGGCGCCGATCACACCGGACACGAGCAGGAGCGCGACCGCGAGCAGACTGATGAGCCGCTGGGTGCGGGCACTCCGCTCGCGTGCCGTCGTCATCGGCCCGCCGAGCGTCGGCGCGCGGTGCGGCATGAGCTCGAGGCCGATGGCGAGACTTCTCCCGACGGCACCCGCCGCCGGCGAGGCCACCGTGCCGAGCGCCCGGCCGATGCGCGGCCTCCGACTCCAGATCGCGTCCAAACGATGCCGGATCGTCTCGGCGACGAGCACTTCCTCCGGCGGGCGGCTCGGCTCCGGCGCGGACGCGATACGCGGCGCCGTCGTCGTGGCCGGCGAGACCTCGATCAGCACGACGCTGTCGCTGCCCGATCCGCCTTCGGCCATGAAGCGGTCGTGCAGGTGCTCGGCCGCGGCGCGCGGGTGGAGCGTCACCGCCGCGTTCAGCAACGCCTCCGCGCCGAGCGCGGCGATGGCGTTGCCGCCGGCGAGAATGATCGTGTCGCCCGGCTCGATGGCCTGCTTCCACACCGCGGGCAGCAGATCGGGATCGCTGCCGAGGGATGCCGCCCTGCGCGTCGTCGTCCGGTGCACGAAGTCCGCGAGCTCGTTCGGGTCATCACCGGGCAGGAAGAGACGCGCGCGGCGAACGAGGAAGATCTGCGCCTGCCCGATCCGCGCCGCGTAGACCTCGTTGTTCACAAGGACCGCGCAGGCAGCGTGCAGCGTCACCCGGCCGTGCTGATCGCGGAGGCGGTGCGCCGCGCGGCGGTTCGCGTCGCGCAGGGCCTTCCGGATCGCGACCTCGATCCCGGCTGACAGGTCGTACTCGTACTGCTCGCGCGCGAGATCGGCGACCTCGCGGGCGATGTCCCCGCCGGCTTTTCCTTGGGGCAGCACCTCGCAGAGGAAGTAGAAGCGGCCCTTCGTGCGGAGCGTCGCCCCGAGCATCGGCTCGCTCACGACGATGACGTCGGCGTTGCCGGCGCGAAGCTCAGTGGTCGATCCGACCTTCGTCGAAAAGCCGGTCTGCCTCACCGCGCGGAAGTCTAGGAGGGCGGGAGCATGCCGGTCGGATCGATGGGCTCGTCACCGCGCCGGATCACAAAGTGGAGATGCGCCCCGGTCGTGATGCCCGTGAGCCCGATGACGCCGATCGGATCGCCCGCCTTGACCGCTTCGCCGATCCTGACCGGCGGCGGCGCGTGGGTGTCGTCGAGATGCGCGTACAGCGTGAAGAGGCCGGCGTCGTGCGCGAGCAGCACGACCTCGGCGCCGTCGGGCAGGTGACCGACGAACGCCACCCGGCCGGCCGCGGCGGCGAAGACCGGGGTCCCGAGCGGCGCGGCGATGTCGATGCCCTCGTGGAAGGCGGGGTAGGTGACGCCGTGATACGTGCGCGGCGGCTCGAGGGGCAACGACGACGGCCCGAATCCCTGGCTCACCGTTCCCCGTGCCGGCCAGACCCATGCCAACGCCTGCTGGAAGGCCGGAGCGCCGGCCGCCGCGGCCGTCGTCGCCACGAGCTTGTCGACCGCCGCAGCTGCGCTGAGCGCCGTGCCGACCTGCTCCCGAAGGACCGCGAGCTCCGCGGCGCGGCCACCGGCGGCGAGCCGCTCGGCCTGCGCCGAGAGCGTGGCGAGCATCGCGTCCCGCGCGGCCAGGGCCTCCGCGAGCCCCGCGAGGTCGGCTTCATGGGCGAGGAGGTCGGCGCGCTGCGCGGCCAGCTCGGTCTGGACCTTCTGGACCGCGGCGAGCGCCTCGCGCTGCGCGTCGGCGAGCGAGCCGAGCGCGCTGCTCGTGACCAGGGCGCTCAGGATCGAGCCGGTCGAGAGGAGGACCTCCAGCGGCGAACGGCGCGACTCGCGGTACTGCCGCTGCATGACCCGGTCGAGCTCGCGCTGGCGGGCGTCGGCCTCGACCTGGAGCGTCGCGATGCGGCTCACGATCTCCTCGCGCTCCGTGCGGACCTGCGCGAGCCGGCGGTCGATGAACGCGCGCTCGGCTGCGGCGAGCTTGCGCTCCGCGTCGATCCGCAGGCCCAGCGAGGTCGCCTGTGCGATGGCCTGCGCCTGGGCCTGCTGCTCCGGCGTGAACGTGACGACGATCGGTACCGGCTTGGGGCTCGGCTTCGGCGTGGGCTCGTCGGCGAGCGCGGCCGACGGCGAGATCTGGACGACGAGCAGCACCGGCAGACCGGCTCGGATGAGCGCGGACAGGCGTCCCACCGGGCAATGCTGCCGGTGAGCGCCGACTCAGGAGTCGCTCGGCCGCTTCACCGATCGCTCGTTCGCCGGCACGGTGCGGATGTGCGCGATATCGCTGCCCTCAGCCCGCTCGCGGATCGCCGCGAGGAGGTCGGTCTCGCGCAGCCGGATCTCGCCGGACCACGCTGTATCCGGGACGGTGACGACGATCGTGCCCTCGGCGAGACCCACCGCATGGGTCACAGCCGCGTCGGCGCCGAAGATCGCGCGCGCGGCATCCGGCCACGCATCGATCGCCGAGACGCGCGCCATGTCGCGCTCCAGGCCGAGCTTGCGCAGGGCGCGCTCGATGGCGCCGCCGATGGGCCTCATCCGAGCGCGCCGTCCTTGACCCGCACGATGTCGGCGCGTTCGAGCAGCCCCTCCGGGATGCTGCCTTCGAACGCCGCGGTCAGCAGCGCCTGGGCGCCCTCGGGGATCGCGCCGACGAGCGCGTCTCGCCGGCCCGGGTCGAGCTCGCTCAGCACGTCGTCGAGAAGGAACACCGGCAGCTCGCCGACACGCTCCCGGATCCACGCTGCCTCGGCGAGCTTCAGCGAGAGGACGGCGCTGCGCTGCTCGCCGCGCGACGCGAAGGTCGGCAGGGCCCGGCCGTGCGCGCTCACCGCGAGATCCTCTCGATGCGGGCCGACGAGCGTCGATCCCTGCCAGAGCTCGCGCTCGCGCTTCTGCCCGAGGAGCGCCTGGTACGCATCGCGGCGCTCGTCGATCGTGTCGCCCTCGACCTGCGCCGCGTAGGCGAGCGAGAGCGAGTCCGCGCCGCTGAAGCGCGTCGCGGCCTCGCGGAACGGCGCAACGAGCTCGCGCACCGCCTCGAGCCGCCGGAGCGAGATCGACGCCGCGAGCCGCACCAGCTCCGAATCCCAGAACCCCAGCTCCATCGTGCGGCCGAGTCCGGCTTGGCCGGCCCCGGCCGAGCCCCATTCAATGGCGCTCGGCCGCACGTCAATACGAAGTGCGCGGAGCAACGAATTGCGCTGCTCGAGCACCTTCGCGTACTCGCGTGACTCGGCGCGGTGGCGGCGGTGGACCTGCGACACCATCGCATCGAGGTAGCGGCGGCGCGCGCTCGGGGCTTCCGCGAGCAGCTGCACGTCCTCGGGGAAGAACGACACGACGGCGAGCTCGCCGATCGCCTCGTCGGCCCGTTTGCCGGCGCCGTCCAGCAGGTAGCGCCGCGGCCGGCGTCGCTCGCCCTCCGGTGGGGCGAACAGCACGACGTCGACGCTGCGGGCGTCGTCGACACGCTCGACGCGGGCCGAGACCCGGGCGGTATTCGCGCCCCAGCGCACCAGCTCCGCGTCATCGCGGGCGCGCGGGGAATCGCCGCGTGCGATGAGATGGACCGCCTCGAGAACGTTCGTCTTGCCGGCGCCGTTGCGGCCGACGAGCGCCGTAACGCCCGGCGCGATCGCGCGCTCGACGCGGGCGTAGCTCCGGAAGTCCTCGATGAGGAGCCGGGCGACCCGCATTCCCTAGCTCTGGATGCGGAGCGGCATCACCACGTGGAGGTAGCTGTCGTCGCCCACGATGCGCACGACGCCGGGGGCCAAGGGTCCGCCCAGCTCGAGTGCCACCTCGGAGGCGGCCAGGCTCCCGAGGGCGTCCGCGAGGAACCGGGAGTTGAACGCGATGGTGGTCGCAACGCCCTCGATGGTCGCGTCGACGCGCGAGGTGTTGTCACCGACCTCCGCCGCGGTCGCGCTGACCACGAGCGGGACTTCTTGCGACGGATCCACCGCGAAACGGACGATGTTCGCGGCATCCCGCGCGAAGTAGGACGCCAGCTTCGTCGCCTTCAGCAGCTCATCGCGCGACACGGTGACCTTCGTGGCATGGCTCGTCGGGATGACCTGGCGGTAGTTCGGGAACTGACCCTCGATGATCCGCGAGACGAGGTCGGCCTCCTCGGTGTGGAAGATGACCTGGCTACCGTTCGGCGTCACGAGGATGTCGACCGGTGCATCGGAGTCGTCGACGATGCGCGCGACCTCGAACAGGCTGCGGGCCGGAATGATGATCTCGACCTTTGGCTCGACCTTCTGGGTGAGCGGCGCCCTGCGCACCGAGAGCCGGTATGGGTCGGCCGCGGCCATCGTCACCTCGTTGCCATCGAACGTGGTGAGCACTCCGGTGAGGACGGGTCGCGAGTCATCCGTCGCGGCGACGAAGGCGACCTCGTTGATCATCCGGCGCAGAACGCCCTGCGCCATGCGGGTGGTCGGCTTGTCGGGGATCGCCGGGATGATCGGGAATTCCTCGGCATCGAGGCCCTTGAGGTTGGCTTCGGTCGTCGCGCTCTTCAGGTGGATGGTCTTCGTGCGCACGTTGAGCGCGATCTCGATCGGTCCGGGTGGAAGGGAGTTCACGAAGTCCGTGAAGAGCTTCGCCGGCACCGTGATGGCGCCCTCGTCCTCGACCTTCGCCGGGACCCAGCAGTTGACACCGATCTCGAGATTCGTGGCGGTCAGCTTCAGGCGTCCACCGTCGGTCCGCAGGAGCACGTTGCCCAGGATCGGGAGCGTCCCTCTGGCGGAGACCCCGCGTCCCACGATCGAAAGACCGCGCGCGAGGTTCTCTTGTAGACAGCTGACCTTCACCAGGTCCCCCTCCGCATCCTCGTATCTCGTATATCGATCAAGACGCTAGTCGTAGCAGTAGTGGTGTGGACTATGACGTGTCGAGCCGGATCGCCGCTCGGGCGTGCGTGGAACGCGATATTCGGACGTGGACGGCGCGGGGACCCACTGGGGACGCTCCGGGAGAGACGCCCGGTCGGTGTCGTGAAATGCTACAGGCCGACGTATCACGGACACCTTAAGGGGTGGGTTGTCCACCTTCGGCAGGCCTTATCCACAGGGCGTGCTGCCTTATCCACACCCAGATGAGGCCCGGATAGACGCGCTACTCCGCGTATAGGAGCTCGCGGAGCGAGTTGATGTCCCGCCGGAAGTCGTCGTTCTCCGACATCTCGCGCTCGATCTTCTCGCAGCCGTGGAGGATGGTCGAGTGGTCGCGGCCGCCGAGGGCCTCCCCGATCCGAAGGAGCGGTGACTCCGTCTCCTCGCGCATGAGGTACATCGCGATCTGTCGGGGCAGGACGATCTGCTTGTCCCGGGCCTTGCCGCGGAGCTGGTCCGACGGCACGCCGTAGTACTTCGCGACGGTCTCGACGATGCGCTCCGGCGATAGCGACTGCCGGCGTGGGTTGTACAGGATGTTCTGGAGCATCGTCTGCGCGAGCTCCGTCGTGACGCTCACCTGATTCAGCGTCGCGTACGCGACGATGCGCGTGAGCGCCCCTTCGAGCTCGCGGATGTTCGAGACGATCCGCTGCGCGAGGAAGTCGATGACCGGCGGCGGGACCGCGACGTTCGCCGCCTCGGCCTTCGCGCGCAGGATCGCGATGCGCGTCTCGAGGTCCGGAGCCGAGATGTCCGCGATGAGGCCCCACTCGAACCGTGAACGCAGACGGTCCTCGAGCTGCGGGATCGCCTTCGGCGGCCGATCGCTCGAGAGGATGATCTGCTTCCCCTCCTCGTGGATCGCGTTGAACGTATGGAAGAACTCTTCCTGGGTCCCTTCCTTGCCGGCGATGAATTGGATGTCGTCGATCAGCAGCACGTCGATGCGGCGGTAGCGCTCGCGGAACTCCTCGGACTTCTGTCCGCGGATCGAGTTGATGAACTCGTTCGTGAATTTCTCGCTCGTCGCGTAGGCGACGCGCTTCTTTGGATGGCGCGACAGGACCGCGTGTCCGATCGCGTGCATCAGGTGCGTCTTGCCGAGCCCACTGCCGCCGTAGACGAACAACGGGTTGTACGAATGGCCAGGACGCTCGGCGACCGAGAGCGCGGCGGCGTGGGCGAGGCGGTTGTTCGAGCCGACGACGAACGTGGCGAACGTGTAGCGCGGATTGAGGATCGCCGTGACCGGCGACTGGTCGGTGCGGCGCTCGGACGGCGGAGCGACCGGGGTCACCGCGGTGCCGGAGGCCTGGCCCGGCTGGTTTTGGCCTGGATTCGCGGGCCGCTGACCGCTGCCGGCGGCCGGAGCCGCGCCGCCGGGGACCGTGATGAAGCGCACGTCGACGGTCCGGCCGACCAGTCGCTGGAGCGACGAGCGCACCTGGCTGCGGTACTTGTTGTCGAGCCACTCGCGGGCGAACGCATTCGGGACGCCGATGCAGAACACGTCGTCCTCTTCGCTGACGACGTACGTCTCTTTGAACCACGTGTCGTAATTCGCCTTCGGCATCGCAAGCTGCAGCTCGCCGAGGGCGGCGCGCCACAGCTCCTTCAGATTGGAACGATTCTCTGCTCCCAGCTGGTCAGACGTCACGGTCGCTCCCCACTCAGATACGCGCGCGATGATCGCGATGGCTGCTCGGAACGCTGGACGCGACGCGGACCACGTGTTGGTCGTTGCTGGAAGTGGCTCCCCTGGAAGCCCGCGAACTATACCCCCGCGTCGGAAGGTGCGGCAAGAACACGAGCGTCATCGAGCAGGCTGCTAGACTTTCGATCACACATCCGACCATGATCCGCGTGAGCTTTTCGAGAAGGGGACTCGATCGTGAAGCGTACCTATCAGCCAAAGACCCGTCGCCGCGCGCGCGTGCACGGGTTTCGCCAGCGTATGAAGACGACGGGCGGCCGCAAGGTGCTCGCCGCGCGCCGTGCGCGTGGTCGCAAGCGTCTCACTGTCGTCTAGCTGCACGTGATGCACGCCGCGCGACTGCGGCGAGGGGAAGACATCGCGCGCGTCCGGGCGGAAGGCGCCTCGCGCAACGACAGGCTGTTCTCCCTCCGTTCGCTGCACCATGACGATCCGGCCGTGCGCGTCGCGGTCGCATCCTCACGCGCCGTCGGCGGCGCGACCAAGCGCAACCGGGCCCGCCGTCGTGTCCGCGAGGCCCTCCGGACCGCCCTCCTGGCACGGCCGGACCCGCGGACGGGCGTGGATCTCGTGGTGATGGTGCGTCCCGCGGCCCTCGACGTCCCCGCGGCCGAGCTGCGCAGCGCGGTCGAGCGCGAGCTCGACCGAGTGCTCCGATGAAACGGGCCCTCCTGGCGGCCCTGCGCTTCTACAAGGGCCAGATCAGCCCGTCGTTGCCGGCGGCCTGTCGCTACACGCCGACCTGCTCCGAGTACGCGATGGAGGCGGTCGAGCGATACGGTCCCGGGCGCGGATCGCTCATGGCGATCCGCCGGGTGCTGTCGTGCAACCCGTTCGCGCGCGGCGGCTACGACCCCGTTCCGCAGCGAGCGGCCCACTAGATGGAGCTGCTCGCGCCGTACTGGAACTTCCTGCTCGTCCATCCGCTCATCTCGCTGCTCGTCGGCTTCTACGACATCTTCCACGACTTCGGCCTCGCGATCGTCTTCCTGACCATCGCGATCCGGCTCGCGCTGTATCCGCTGTTCGTGACGCAGATCCGCAACCAGCGGGCGATGCAGGAGCTCGCGCCGGCGATGAACGAGCTGAAGGCGAAGTACGGCAACGACCGCACCCGTCTCGGCCAGGAGCAGATGAAGCTGTATCAGGAGCGCGGGTACAACCCGGCGATGGGCTGCCTGCCGATCCTGCTGCAGATGCCCCTGCTCCTCGCGATGTACGCGGCGTTCACGCAGACGCCGGGCCTCGATGGAGAGCACCTGCGCGGCATCCTCATGCCGTTCATCCCGATGCCCCCCGGCATGGGGCCGAACGACCATTTGGACCTCGCCGCGCACTGGCTGCCGTGGATCACGGGCGGTCTCGGCCACGAGGATCCGCTGCACATCCTGCCGATCCTCGCGGGTGCGACGCAGCTCATCTCGTCGGTCATGTTCCAGCCGTCGGTGCAGCCGAAGAACATCGACCCGCAGCAAAAGATGATGCAGTCGATGCAGTACTACTTCCCGCTGCTCACGGTGTTCATCGCGTGGCAGCTGCCCGCCGGCCTCGCGCTCTACTGGGTCACCACGACCGTATTCGGGATCGTGCAGCAGTACTTCGTGAGCGGGTGGGGCCAGCTGCCGCGGTTCGTCCCGTTCCTGCGGAACATCCCGTCGCCCGCCGACCGCACGCTCGCGGCCCGGCAGCAGGCGGCGCTCGAAGAGGAGCGCCGCGACATGGGAGCGAAGGCCGCGCTCGCGAGCGGTCCGGCGAATGGATCGGGAGCGCAGAACACCCGCGAGGCCAGACGCCAGCGGGACCGCAACAAAAAGAAGAAGTAGCGCGAAGCGCGAGGGGGGATAGCGATGCCGCTGCGGGGAGAAGAGTTCACCGGTCGCACCGTCGAAGAGGCGATCGAGCGCGGACTGCTGGAGCTCGGACGCAAACGTTCCGACGTCGACATCGAGATCTTGGAGCGAGGCAAGCCCGCGAACATGCTCGGCATGGGTGGTGTGGACGCGCGCGTGCTCCTCTCGTTCACCGAGGAGGAGCGGGCCCAGGAGCCCGAGCCGGTCATCGATGAGCGCGACGTGCCGCGCCGCCCGGACGCGATCCGCGCCGCCGCCGAGCGCTCCGCCGACCGCGCGGCCGACGAGGCCGAGCAGGCCGCGCCGCTGCTGGCCGAAGATCTCGCCGCCGGCCTCGAGGTCCTGAAGACGCTGCTCGAGAAGATGGGCGTCGAGGCCGAGGTCACCCTCGACGGCCGTGCCGGCATGGAAGGCCTCGACGTCGAAGGTGCCGAGCTCGGCGCACTCATCGGCCGCGGCGGCGAGAACCTCGTCGCGCTGCAGCAGATCGTGTCCGCGATCACCTCGAAGACCGCCGGCCACACCGTGCACGTGCCGGTCGATGTCGAGGGCTACCGCCACCGGCGCGAGGATCAGCTGCGCGAGATCGCGCAGCGCGTCGCAGGCCGAGTCAAGACCACCGGCCAGGCCGTGACGCTCGAGCCGATGCTCGCCTACGAGCGGCGCATCGTGCACCTCGCCGTGCAGGGCCAGCCCGGCATCAAGACCGAGTCCGTCGGCATGGATCCGAACCGCCGGGTGGTCGTCAGCTCGACCGCGCCCGGCGCGCGCGGACCGGTCGCTTTCCGGCCGCCCCGCCCCGGCGGGTTCCGCAGCGGCCCGCGTCCCGGTGGCCCGGGTGGTCCCGGTGGGCCGGGCGGCTTCGGGGGGCGTCGGCCGTCGTATCCGCCGCGTCCGGGCGGTGTCCGGCCGCCCCGGCCGGGAGGCTTCGGCCCCGACCAATAGCGCCGGGTCCCGGGTCAGCCTGACCCATTCGTTCATCGCGTCACATTTCCGGTCATTGCCACCGAAAAGAGGGCGACGAGCGCACACCGCGCCATTAGTTTTTTTGTGATGCCCACGACCGATCGCAACTGGTCCGCCGAGCGTGTCCGCGGCAACTTCCGGATCGACGCCTTCTCCGGGGTCATGGCGGGCGTCTACCTGGGCGTCACCGTCGCGTTCCTGCCGGTCGTCGTTCGGCGCATGGGCGGATCGGCCGAGGACGTCGCGCTCGTCGTCGCGGGCCCGTTCGTCGGCCACCTGTTCTCACCGGTATTCGGCTACCTGCTCGCGAAGGTGCCGCCCGTGCGTGTCACCGCGATCACCGCGACGTTGTCGCGGCTCATCTTCCTCGCCGGAGTGCTCCTTGCGGCCACGCCCTTCGCGCTTGCCCTGGTCTCGGTCACGACGTGGGTGATCGCGATCGCGAACCTGAGCTCGTACGCGACGCTCATGCAGGGGATCTACCCGGACAGCGAGCGCGCGTCGGCGATGGGCAAGGTCCGCATGGGCGTTTCGATCGCGAGCATCGCGAGCGCCACGCTGGCCGGCATCTTCATCGACGCGTTCCCCGCGACGCTCGTGTTCGCGGTCGCCGCCGCCGCCTCGCTGCCCGGCGCTCTCGCGTTCGCGCGCATCCGGCACGAGCGACCGGCGCTTGCTCCCATCCGCAGGCGGCCGTCGCGGATCGCGCGCGACGTGTGGCGCGACGTGCGCTACCGGCGCCTGCTCATTTCGTTCACGATCTTCGGCTTCGGCAACCTGATGAATTACGCCCTCTACCCGATCCTGCTCGTCGACCACTTCAATGCGTCCAACAGCTTCGTCGGCTTCATGACCGCGCTGCAGTCCGGGACGGCGGTGATCGCGTACCTCGTGTGGGGCCGGTTCATCGATCGCGGGTCGTCATTGCGCATCAGCGTCATCTCGACGGCCCTCGGTCTGCTCATGCCCCTCGGGTATCTCTTCGCGCCGAACGTGTGGTTCCTCCTGCCGGTCGCGGCAGTCGCCGGGATCACGAACGCTGCCGGCGACATCACGTTCTTCACGAACATCGTGCAGATCGCGCCGCGCGACCGCGTCGGCGATTACGCGGTCGCGCAATCCTCGCTCATGGGGCTGCGCGGAACGATCGCGCCCTTTGCCGCCTCGACGCTGCTCACGCTGGTCGCGCCGCAGTCCGTGATGGTGTTCGCGATGGGCCTGATGGTCGTCGGTGTGTTCGTCATGGATCGCGCCGTGCGGATCGCGCTCGCGCCCCCGAAACTGGTGCTCGGGGCAGCGCCCGTCTAGCTGAGGTCGCCCGGATCGCGGGCTCGCGGATACTGGTGGGGATGCTTCGCGTGGCCGCGGTCACGTTCGGTCTTCTGCTCGTTGCCTGCTCCGCGGCACCGGCCGCGCCGAGCGCGAGTCACACATCAAGCTCGACCGTCGCGGGCGCGAGCCCGCCGCCGGCGAACGCGCCCACTGCGACGCCCGCGCCGACCGTCGCGCGCACGCCGATCACGCTCCCGAGCGCCGCGCAGATCGATGCTCCGTCAGGCACCGTGGTGTGGGTGTTGGTCGGCGACCAGAACGGGCGGATCTTCAGGTCGACCGATCGCGGCGACACCTGGCGCGAGAGCTCCCTGCCGTCGATCGTGCCCATCGTGTTCTCGTTCACCGACGATCGCGAAGGCTGGGCGATGGTGCCCCGGACCGGGGGCGTGCCGCCGCCACCCAACGGCCAGTGCGGATCGGCTCTCTCGCTGGTCCACACAGCGGACGGCGCGACCACGTGGCAGCCCGTCACGGCAACGGGGATCCCCGTGCCGGGGCCGTGCCCGAGCACGATCCGCTTCGCCGACGCGCAGCGCGGCTACATCGCCGCGTTCGATCCGGCCGGCTTGCCCATCGTCTATCGCACCGGGGACGGTGGCCGCAACTGGACCGCTTCCGCACGATTCCCCGATCCGCCGGGCTTCGCGACACGCTCCGATCAGGGGCAGGTCCTCAGCGTCGGACGCGTTAGCGCCTTCGGGTCCGCGCTCGTGGTGACGGCGTTCCCGACGAACCCGTCGACGGGGATCAGCTACGTGTACAGGTCGGCCGACGGCGGTGCCACCTGGACCTACGCGAGCACCGCGCCGAACAGGAGTCAGGACGTCGCGCTCGTCACCGCGACGCGATGGCTTCAGATCTCGTCGCCGGGCGACTCAAAGGAGACGACCGACGGTGGCGCCACCTGGCACGCCTACACGACCGACTACCGGCAGGCGGCGCCGATCGGTCCGGCGCTGATCTTCGGCGACGCCCAGATCGGCTACGCGACGGTGCGGGGCGGGATCCAACGCACGCTCGATGGTGGTGCGACCTGGACCGCGATCCGCACGCCGGGAACGTTCTAACGCACCGCGATGCCCGCGTCGGCGATCGCCTTCACGAAGCGGTCCGCGATGAGCCCGTAGCCCGCGTCCGACGGATGGAATCCGTCCGGCGACACGGTGATCGTGCCGACCAGCGCGCCTGATCCGGTGAAGAGATCGACCACCACCACGCGTCGCGGGAAGATCCGCGAGAGGTCGGCGATCGCCGCGTTGTACGCGGTGATCTGCTTCAGCAGCGCCGCCTGGTCGGTGCCCGCGTACGCCGGGACCGTCCGCAGGTCCGGCACGTTGCCGACGAAGATCCGCGCGTCGGTAGTCTGGACGAGCGGCTCGAGCACGCTGCGGAGCGCCACCGCGTAGTCGGGCGCCGGGAGCCCTGCGTTCAGGTCATTGACCGCGAGCCAGACGGTCACAAGCTGGGGCTTGAGGCCGACCGCCGTCGGCACCTGCTCGCGGCTTGCCTGCCCGGCGAGCGATCCCGAGACGCCGAGATTCACGTAGTCGGTGCCCGCGGCGAGATGTGCCGCGACGCGAGCGGGCCACGAGCCCGTGCGCGGATCGGCTGCGCCCACACCGACCGTGTCCGACGCACCGATCGCGACGTAGCGGAATGTCGCGGCACTGGGGGTGGGCGATGCGGTCGGAGCGGTCGTGGTGATGAACAGTGTGGGCGACGCGCTCGGTCGCGGCGTCGACGTCACGGCGGCCGGAGCGGTGCAACACGCCGCGAGCGCGATGAGGCACGCGAAAGCGATCGATCGCACGGATCGAAACTAGCGGGTGATAAAATGAAGAGGTTCCTGAAAGGGATCACGGGGATGCGTGGTTTCGACAGGGCAGGCGAACGTATCGCTGCGAGCCGAGGAACGCCGTTCCCCCTCGTTAATCCGAACGGCGCCAGGTAACTGGCAACACCTCTTACGCACTCGCTGCCTAGTCAGTGAGCGTCCTCCCGGTCTCCGCCCCGCGGGCCGGGAAGGGCGTAATTTGCGGGGCTGCGGTCCGCCGATCGCCCGGTAGGCGGACCAAAGATCACGGGCTGGCGGGACCCGAAGCGCGTCAGTGCGCGTCGGGGACCGCGAGACAACAAATCGCTGGCTACGCTCGTAGACGCGATACGGTCAAGGGCCTTGGACGGGGAGTTCGACCCTCCCCCATCTCCACTCGTTGACGCGGGCTCGGCCGGGCGGGCGGACGACGACGACCCGGCCCTCGCCCCTGATGACGCCTGAGCGCTACTTCACGGAGGCTGGCGCGCTCGCCTCAGCGGGTGACCTGGAGCTCGAGGTCGCGGTCGAGGATCGTGGCGAGCCGCTTGACCTCTGCGCGGAGCGCCGGCTGCGGGACCGGGCCGCCCTCGCTGAACCAGGTGACCCGCGCGGCATGCCCGTCGATGTCCCAGGTACCGCGGACGACACCGCCGGACAGGACGACCGGCGAGATCCAGCCGGCCTGCTTGCTCACGGCGCTCCGCCGCTTCACGGGGGTGACGTGGCCGTCCCGCGTCCCAGGCCCCATCACGTACTGATCGAAGCCCGGCAGCAGCCGGACCGTGCGCGTCGGCCTGGTCGACGCGAGCTCGTCGAGATCCTTGGCGAGGATGTACCGGCGGTCGCCGTCGACATCCACCTCGGCAAGGCGCGGGCCGAGCTCATGGAACCACACGCGCAGCTGCTTCTTGCCTAACCAGCCGCCCGCGAGCCAGTGGCCGAACTGCTCGAACGTCGCCGGCCCGTACGCGCCGAGGTACGCGGCGATGGCGGTCGGTGCCGCGGCCTCCGGCTCCGGCAGTCCGGCCCAGCGTGCGCTCGCGGAGTCGGGAAGCGTGAACGTCACGCGATTGCCCTGGCTCGGGCCGAACGCGAGGTCGCCCTGCCATGCGAGCGGTTTGAGCAGCGTGCCCCAGCCGGAGCGCAGCGCGTCGCCGACGTGGCCGAGGCCGCGGCGTACCACGATCGCGGCGATGAGCTCCTCGCGCGTGAGGACC
>DASWFN010000174.1:0-3202 GCA_036394215.1 Candidatus Limnocylindria bacterium | reverse complement strand
TCGAAGTCGTTCACCAGCTGGAAGATCGTGATCGTCGCGGTCGTCGAGCGCGGTGTGAACAGGAAGATCACGACCGAGAGCGTCGTGACCGCGCGCACGAACGTCGTGACGAACCCGACTTGCACCGACCCGCCGAGCATCGGGACGAGGACGTCGCGGAATCCGCGCAGGCTCGAGGCGCCCAGGCTGGTCGCGGCCTCGTCGATCGAACGGTCGATCTGCCTGAGCCCCACGACGACGGCCTGGTACGCGACCGGGATGTTCCAGAACAACAACGCGATGACGATGAGCTCCGCCCGCAGGTCACGCTGGCCGAAGAATTCGGCCAGCTGATCGGACCACGGCTGGTTGAACGCCGTGAGGTAGCCGATGCCGAAGAAGATCCCAGGGATCGCGGCCGGCATGATCAGGAGGAAGTCGAAGATCCTCCGGCCCGGCCATGAGCCGCGCTGCACGACGAACCCGGCGAAGAGCGCGAAGATCGAGCAGCCGATCGCCGCGAGCAGGCTGTAGACGAACGAGTTCTGCAGCGCCGCGGCATGCTCGCCGAGGTATTGGAAATGCACCGAGGTGATCGCGAGGTTCGTCGGGAAATACAGCGTGAGCGCGCTCACGATGAGCGTGCCGTAGACGAGCAGGATGATGCCGGCGAGCGCGAGACACGCGACGAAGCACGCGCGCGTGAGCATCGGCGGCACCGGGGGCCGCGGCATCGAGGACGCCTTGCCCCCCACGGTCACGAACGACCGGCCACGGTCGAGGCTCGTCTTCGCGAAGTAAAGCGAGAGCGCGAGCAGCAAGAGGATCGTGCTCACCGCGGCGGCACCGGTGAAGTCACCAAACCCTTCGATGAGCGAGTACGCCTGCGTCGGCAGCACATTGAACCCGCCGCCGATGAGCTGCGGGTTGCCGAAGTCCTCGAGCACATAGATCGCGGTCGTGAGGATCGCGGCGCCGAGGCCCGGCCCCGAGAGCGGGAGCGTGATGGAGCGGAACACGCTCCACGGGCCCGCGCCGAGGTTGCGCGCGGCCTGCTCGAGGCGCGCGTCGCTGCGCGAGAGCACGTCGGCGATGAGCTGGTAGGCGAACGGGAAGAACGCGATGGTCTGCACCCCCCAAATGCCCATCAGGCCGAAGACGCTTGGCGATTGACCGAACACCCCGTACGACACGATGCCCCGCGGTCCGAAGAGCAGGACGTAGACGGCCGCGACGACGAACGGCGGTGACAAGAGCGGGAGGATCCCGATGATCCGGAAGAACGGCTTCCACGGCATCGGCGTGTAGACCATCGCGTAGGCGAACACGAATCCGAGGATGACGGCGGTCGTCGTCGACAGCAGGGTGACCTGAAGCGAGTTGACGAGTGGGCCCACCCACGTCCCGCCGGTCAGGAACTTCACGTAGCCGTCGGGCCCCGGGACGAGCACGACCTGGATCTGCGGGTAGACGATGAACGCGAGGACCAGGCCGATGGCAGCAAGAAGCGCGAGCAGGAGGACCGGCTCGCGCCTCAGGCTGCGCATCGATTAGCTCGTCCGGGCTGCCGCTAGCGACCCACCGTGGACTGCCACAGCTTGAGGATGCGGTCCTTGTTGTCGGTCGCCCACTGGCGGTCGTAATTCACGAGCGACACCGAGGCGAGGGTCGGCGCACCCGGTGCCGGGGCTACGCTTGCGATCGTCGAGCCGCGGTTGCTGAGCTTCACGTTGAGGGCTCCCGCCTCAGGCGTGAGAGTCCAGTCGATGAACGCCTTCGCGAGCGGGAGGTTCTTGGAGCCTTTCACGATCGACACCGCGCCGACCTCGAAGCCGGTGTCCTTCGGGATCGCGAGGTCGACGCCGGGGTTCTTCACCTTCTCGGTGAGGATGTCATGGGCCCAGTTGGGGCAACCGACGTACTGGCCTTGCGAGACGAGTCCGATGGCGCCGGGCGATGTGCCGATGTAGTCGGCGACGTTCGCGTGGAACGATTTCATGTACGCCATCGCCTTCGCCTCGTCCTTGTTGAAGCGGAAGATCTGCGTGGCGATGAAGATGTAGCCGCCGCCGGTCTTCACCGGATCCGGGAGGATGAGCTTGCCCTTCCACGCCGGGTCGAGCAGATCGTCCCACGTCGCCGGCGCCTTGCCGCCGGCCTCCTTGAGACGGTCCGCGCGGATGACGAACCCGAAGATGCCGGTGTACCAGCCGACCCAGAACCCGGCCGGGTCCTTGAACTCGGGCTTGAGATCCTTTGCGTTCGGCGACTCATATTTCTCGAGCAGTCCCTCCTTGCCGAGCGGGTCGTGGAACTCGCTCGAGCCGCCGATGAACACGTCGGCCTTCGGGCTCGCCTTTTCGGCGCGGATCCGCGTCTGGACATCGCCGGCCGCCGGGAGACGCAGCAGGTCAAGCGTCGTCCCGGGATACGCGGCCTTGAATGCAGCACTGAACTGGTCGTTCGTCGACTCATTGAGCGCGGAGTACACGGTGATGCTGCCTGTCGGCTTCGCCGCCGTCGGCGCCGCCGTGGTCGCCGCCGCTCCTGCGGTGGTCGCGACCGCCGTGCCACCGCCCGTGCCACCGCAGGCCGCGAGCGCGACAGCCGCGGCGGAGCCGACACCCATGAGCTTCAGGAACGCGCGCCGGTCATAGCCCTTCGTTACGTCCAACTTGATCCCTCCCAAACGCCGTCGCGGAGTCTAGTCGCGTGTACGCTCGCGCCGATGATCGATCTCGCGATCGTGCTCGCGCTGGCGGCCGGCGCGTTCGCCGGGTTCCGGAAGGGATTCATCGTGCCGCTCGTCGTGCAGGCGGGCGCGCTCGTGAGCCTCGCCGCGGTGTACGCCGGCCCGCTGCAGGGCAGCGTCCCGTCGGGTGCGGCTGGCATGGGCATGGGCGTCGGCGCGGTCGTGCTCGGGAGCTCGATCCTGGGCGCGGTCGGCGGCATGCTCGTCCGCCTCGTCTACCGGTTCGGCTTCCTCCAGCGGTTCGACAAGGTCGCCGGCATCCCGCTCGGCGCCGCGACCGCAGCGGTGACGCTCTACGTCGCGCTCGTCGGGACCATCGCGCTCGACGGCTGGCTCTCGCCGCTGCACGGCACCGGCACCATCGGGCCGCAGCAGCTCGCCGCGGTCGAGAAGCTTGCCGCGATCAACCCGACGTTCGCCGCGTTCGCTGACCCGACGATGCTGAACACGATCGCCGCCGCGGCGGCGAAG
>DASWFN010000173.1:0-16142 GCA_036394215.1 Candidatus Limnocylindria bacterium | reverse complement strand
TGGAAGCGAGAGGCGATGCCGACCCGCTACATCGGCAAGTACGACGAGACGGAGCTCAAGGCCTTCCCCACCGCGGATCTCCGTTCGCTCCTGCGGGGCGCCTAGAACAGACCCTTGTCCCGCAGACCCTTGTCCTGCAGGACCAGATTCATGTCCCGGGTTTGAGAAAACCCAATGCTGAGGCGTCGGCGGGAATCGAACCCGCGGTGAGGGTTTTGCAGACCCTTGCCTTGCCACTTGGCGACGACGCCGGGGACTTCGATTTTACCGGCCCAGCCCGGCGAGTGCATGCTTACGCGCGCGATGCTCCCCATCGGCGACGACGACTTCCCCAGCCAGACGTTCCCCATCGTCAACCTCACCCTGATCGCGGCCTGCATCGTCGTCTTCCTCTATCAGCTCGCGAGCCCGGACTTCACCAACGGCTTCGCCGCCGTCCCCGCCGAGATCACGTCCGGCCGCGACCTCATCGGTCAGTTCCGGATCCCCTTGCCCGACGGCACCGTCGCGCTCATCGATGAGGCCCGCGGGCCTTCGCCGATCTGGATCACGCTCTTCACATCGATGTTCATGCACGGCGGCTGGACCCATCTCGGCGGCAACATGCTGTTCCTGTTCATCTTCGGCGACAACGTCGAGAAGGCGTTCGGCCATGTCCGCTACCTGGCGTTCTACCTGGTCTGCGGTCTCGTCGCGTCGCTGGCCCAGGTGTATTCGGACCCGACGTCGATCCTGCCGAGCCTCGGCGCGTCCGGCGCCATCGCCGGCGTCCTCGCGGCGTACCTCGTGCTCTTCCCCGGCAACCGGGTCCGGGTGCTCATCGGCTACTTCGTCACGAACGTGCCCGCGGTCGCGATGATCGGACTCTGGGCGCTCATCCAGTTCGTGAACGGCTTCGCCGCGACCACCGTGAGCGCGCAGACGGGCGGCGTCGCCTACATGGCGCACATCGGTGGATTCGTCGCCGGGCTGATCCTCGCGTTCGTCCTGCGGCCGTTCGCCGATCGCGCGGTGGGCCCGCACGTGGTGGGCTACCCACAGCGCGGCTCTCTCGGTTAGGCGCGCCTTCCAGGCGACTGAGGGCTTTGCCCGAAGGAGCCGCAGGGGTCCCCGCGAGCCGAGGAGCCGAAGGCGAGTCGGGCGCGGGGTTTAGATGATGGCGGCCAGGCGCTCCACATCGTTCGCGGTGTCGGCGCGGCCGTCGAGGCGGTAGGCGGCACCGAGGAGCCGGCACTTGTCGCGCGCGACGTCGCGCTGCCCGAGGCCGCAGTCGACCTCGATGAGGAGCCGGTGAGCCTCGCGGTCGGTGTAGCCAGCGGCGATGAAGTCGAGCAGGAGGTCGGACGCCGCCTGCAGCTTGTGCAGCGAGAGGAGCCGGCGCGCGGCATCGAGCGCGGCCTCGGTCGCCCGAGCGTCACGCGCTCCGATGAGCACGGTCGCGCGCATCGCGGCGACCGACGCCTGCTGCTCGGGCGTTCCGTCCGCTTTGAGGCTCGCGAGCGTCGCCTCGATGTCCACCGCGGGACGGGACTTCCACGCGGCCTGATCGGCCTTGCGCACGGCCTCCTTCCCCCGCGGGGCGATGCGTGCGGCGAGATCGACCGGCTGCTCGTCGAACGAGTCGACCGAGGTCATCGTCTGGGCATCGGCCATGACGACCCGGCTCTGCGCTCCGACCGGCCGCGTCCGCGGCAGATCGTCGATGACGACGTGCTGCGGAGCGGGCTCGGCCGGGACGAGCCGCCGGACTTCCGGCGGAAGCGGAGGGGGCGGGCTGACCTGTTGAGAGATCGCCTTCGCGGCCGGAGCGGTCGGCCGGCGCGGCGCGAGCGACGCGGCCGCACCGGGCATCAGGCGATCGACGATCCGCACGAGACCCGGCAGATCGCCGAGCGTCTCGCGCGCGTAGGTGAGCTCGAGCCACGCGCGGCGGCTGTCGCCCTCGGCGAGCGCGTAGTCGACGAAGCGCTCGTACTCGGCGCACGCGGCGACGGAGTCGCCGGCGTTCGCGTGGGCGGCGGCGAGGCGGCGGTGCGCCGCGAGGTCGCCGGGGGCGATCGTCGCGGCCTCGGTGAGGAGCGCGATCGCGCCGGGACGGTCGCCCTTCCGCGCGAGGCTCGCCGCGCCATCGCGGAGCGCGAGCAGCGCCGATGGGACGTCCTCGAGCGCGACCTGCGTCAGGGCGAGCCCGCGGAACGACTCGGCATCGCCGTGCTTCTGGGCGAGCTGGCGGTACGCCTCTTCGGCCTGACGGAGCTTGCCGTTCGCGTAGAGCTTGGCCGCGGCGTCGAGCGCGAGGCGAGGCGTGCCGCCGTCGCGGACCTGGGCATCGCGCGCGGCGTGGATCACGGGCGCGGGCTCGACGACAGTGCTCGCGAGACCGGCGACCCGGTCGCCGAACTCGGCGGCGCGCTCGCCGTCCATGATCTTGCCCGCGGAGAGCCGTGCACGCTCACTCAACGCCGGCAGGTGGAGCGGCGTGATGGTGTCGGCCGTACATTCGAGCGCGCGCAGCTCCTTCGAGAGGAACTGCGGGGCCGCCGGGCCGAGGTACTGCTTCGCGACCTGGAGCACCTGCTCGCCGAGGGTGTTCACTCCTCGCCGGCCTCGTCGGCGAAGGCGTAGAACCGGAGCGCGTTCAGGAGCCGGTCGAAGGCCGAGGCGACCTCGCGGGTGATGTCGTCACCGCGGCGGGTCTCGAAGTGTGCCGCGCGAAGGTCGACGTCGCCGGTGGACACGCTCGTGGCGATGCCGACGAGCTCCCGGAGCGGCCGGACGAGCGATCGGGTCAGCAGGATGCCGACGATGAGCGAGAGGAGCAGTCCGATCGCGACCACGAGCGCGGCGTTGAAGGTCGCGTCGTCGGCGGCCTTCGTGTACGTCGCGAGCGGGACCGCGAGGACGTAGGCCCACGGCTTGGCGGTGAGCCGGGTGGCGACACCGCGCTGCTCGGCGCTGCCCGCGCCGTAGGCGAACGGCGTGAAGCCCACCTTCAGCGGATCGAGCGCCGACTTCAGTGTCGGCAGCGGATCGATGACCAGCTTGTCCGGCGTGAGCGTGCCGAACCGCTTGTCCGCCGCGAGCTTCGCGGCGACGTCGGGAGCGATCGGCGCGATCGGCTTGTAGATGAGGCTCTCGGCCTGGTCGCGATGGTCCTTCGTCTCCGAGACCGCGAGCCGGATGCCGTAGTCGTCGACGAGGAAGCTGTGCGCGCCGGCGCCGACCGAGTTCGCGTCGGCCTCGACGACGGACCAGATCGCGGTGAGGTTGAGGCGCGACCGTACGACCGCGACCACGCTGCCGTTCGCGGCCTTCACCGGGGCGGAGAAGAACAGCGCGGGCTTGTTCGTGATCACCGAGTAGCTGGGGTCGCTGATGTACGGCTTCCCGGTCGTGCTGGGCGTGATGAAGTACTGGCGGAACTTCACGTCGGTGCCCTCGTCGGTGACGATGGAGGCCGCGATGATCCGGCCGGTGAGGTCGACCACCGCGACGGATTCATACTCGGCGGAGCGCGCGGCCGCGGCCTTCAGCGCCTCGCGGGCCGCGTCACGGGTCGCGACGTCGCCTGATGCCGCGAACCGCGCGACGTCGGGGAGCCGGCTCACGAGGACGATGTCGTCGAGCCGGTTCTGCAGATATGCGTCCAGCGCGGCGGCCGTCGAGGTCGAGCGCTGCTCGATGTTCGTCACGCCCAGATCGGTGAGATCGGTCCGCGTCTTCTGGACCGAGACCACGCTGACGAGCGCGATCGGCACGACGCCGACGACGAGCAGCGCCGCCAGCACCTTCTGCCAGAACCGGACGCCGCCGCGCTTCTTTTGATCCGCGCGCCTCTGCCGTGCCATGTCAGCCCCTCCGCGCCCCCGTCGTCGCCCTCGCGGGCGTGCGCGGAGTGTCGCTAGACGAAAGGCCCGCTCCTAGTCACAGCGGATGAGCACGTCGTACCGCGTCCGGGCTAGTACCTTCGGCGGTCCTACCGCGGCGGCGGGGCCGCGGCGATCTCGCGCGGGCGCGTGGAGCGCCGCGAATCACGGATGAGGCCGCGCAGCTGCTTCTTGCTCTGCTCGATCTCGATCCGGTCGGTCTCGGTCAGACCGGCGTTCGCCGGGTCCGGCCGCCACCAGCACTCGAACCCCCAGACCCGCTCCTTTGACGGGGGCTCGACCGGGGCCGGCGAAGCCGGGCCCGGTCGCACGATCGATGACTGGGGCTCGACCGGGGCCGGCGAAGCCGGGCCGGGTCGCACGATCAGGAGCCGAGGTACCCCGTAGCCGCTGCGTCGCGGCTCCCCGGTCTCGAGGTCGAAGAATCCCTCGAACGTCGCCGCGGCGCCGGTGCGATCCGGCTCGCCGTCGCGGCAGTCCATGACGATCACGCAGGGCGTGCCGGGGCGAAGGTCATCGGCGGAGCGCTGCGGGCGTCGCCGCGGACGGTCGCGGCGCGCGAGACCGCGCGCCGGCGCGGCCGGGGCCTTCGGCGCGACGGGAGCGCGGGTCGGGCGCGGCCGCTCGGGCCCGCCGCCGCCACGCCTGCGGCCACCGCGCGAGCGGCGGCGCCGGGGGTCGTTCTCCATATCGCGCAATGTTCGCAGGTCGGCGCGATGTCGCGCAGGCGATCGCGGCCTAACATTGGCGCGAGGGAACATTTGCAGGACAAACCGATCCACGACGTCTTCGACGAGTTCAAGCACCAGCTCCCGGACATCGATCCCGCCGAGACGCAGGAATGGGTCGACTCGCTCGACGCCCTGGTCGATGGCGGCGGTCCGGAGCGTGCTCGATTCGTCCTCTACAAGCTGCTGAAACGGGCCCGGCAGCTGAATGTCGGCATCCCCCCGCTCACCCAGACCCGCTACATCAACACGATCTCGCCGGAGCAGGAGCCGTTCTTCCCGGGCGACGAGGCGATGGAGCTGCGCATCCGCCGGCTCATCCGCTGGAACGCCGCGGCGATGGTCCTCCGTGCGAACCACGACTTCGCCGGTATCGGCGGCCATCTCGCGACGTACGCGTCGGCCGCGAGCCTCTACGAGGTCGGGTTCAACCACTTCTTCCGCGGGAAGGACGACGGCGGGTCGGGCGACCAGATCTTCTTCCAGGGGCACGCGTCGCCCGGGATCTATGCCCGCGCGTTCCTCGAGGGCCGGCTCACCGAGGGCCAGCTCGCGCACTTCCGGCGCGAGGTCGTGCCGGGCGAGGGCCTCTCCTCGTATCCGCACCCGCGACTGATGCCCGACTTCTGGGAGTTCCCGACCGTCTCGATGGGCCTCGGCCCGCTCGCGGCGATCTACCAGGCGCGCTTCAACCGCTACCTGCACAACCGCGGCATCGCGGACACGAGCGCCTCGCGCGTGTGGGCCTTCCTCGGCGACGGCGAGTGCGACGAGCCGGAGTCGCTCGGCGCGCTGCACGTCGCGTCGCGCGAGGGCCTCGACAACCTGACCTTCGTCGTGAACTGCAATCTGCAGCGGCTCGACGGGCCGGTGCGCGGCAACGGCAAGATCGTCCAGGAGCTCGAGGCGGTGTTCCGCGGCTCGGGCTGGAACGTCATCAAGGTCCTCTGGGGCCGCGAGTGGGACGAGCTGCTCGCGCGCGACGTTGATGGCGTGCTCGTGAACAAGATGAACGAATGGCTCGACGGCGACTCGCAGCGGATGACGACCGAGGACGGCGCGTTCATCCGCGAGCATTTCTTCGGACCCGACGCGCGTTTGAAGAAGATCGTCGAGCATCTCTCCGACGATCAGCTTCGCGCGCTCCGCCGCGGCGGCCACGACTACCGGAAGATCTACGCCGCGTACTCGGCGGCCGTCGCGCACCGCGGCGCGCCGACCGTCGTGCTCGCGCAGACCGTGAAGGGCTGGACGCTCGGGCCGAACGTCGAGGCCCGCAACATCACGCACCAGGCGAAGAAGCTGTCGGTCGACGAGCTCAAGGTCTTCCGCGACCGGCTCGAGCTCCCGATCCCCGACGCCGAGCTCGAGCACGCGCCGTTCTATCACCCGGGCATGGACAGCGAGCCGATCCGCTACATGCTCGAGCGCCGCCGCGCGCTCGGCGGACCGGTGCCCCGGCGCATCGTGCGCGCGAAGCCGGTGACGCCGCCGGAGCCGAGCGCGTTCGCGGAGTTCCCCAAGGGCAGCGGGACCGCGGCCGCGTCGACGACCATGGCCTTCACCCGGCTCCTCCGGAACCTTCTGCGCGACAAGAACGTCGGCAAGCGGATCGTCCCGATCATTCCCGACGAGGCGCGCACCTTCGGCATGGATCCGCTGTTCAAGGAGGTGGGGATCTACTCGCCGCTCGGCCAGAAGTACGAGCCGGTCGACGCCGAGACGCTCCTTCCCTATCGCGAGGCCAAGGACGGCCAGGTCCTCGAGGAGGGCATCACCGAAGCCGGCTCGATGGCGAGCTTCACCGCCGCCGGGACGTCGTTCGCGACGCACGGCGTGCACATGATCCCGTTCTACGTCTTCTACTCGATGTTCGGGCTGCAGCGGACCGGCGATCAGATGTGGGCCTTCGGCGACACGCGCGGCCGGGGCTTCCTCCTCGGCGCGACGGCCGGACGTACGACCCTGAACGGCGAGGGGCTGCAGCACGAGGACGGCCACAGCCACATCCTCGCGACCGTCATCCCGAACATCCGGGCCTACGACCCGGCGTTCGCCTACGAGACGTCGGTGATCATCGAGGACGGCCTCAAGCGGATGCTCGCCGACGGCGAGGACGTCTTCTACTACCTCACGCTCTACAACGAGAACTACCCGATGCCCCCGATGCCCGAGGGCGCGCGCGACGGGATCCTTCGCGGCATCTACAAGTTCCGCGCGGGCCACGGCGGCAGCCGGCGGAAGGTCGCGCTGCTCGGCTCGGGCTCGATCATGCAGCAGGTCCTCCGGGCCCAGGAGCTCCTCGCCGACAAGTACGACGTCTCGGCCGACGTCTGGAGTGTGACGTCGTACCAGCTCCTGCGGAATGAGGCCCTCGAGGCCGAGCGCTGGAACCGCCTCCACCCCGAGGCCGAGCCACGGGTCCCGTACATCACCCAGATCCTCCGCGACGCCGGGCCGGTCATCGCCGCGTCCGACTTCCTGAAGTCCCTGCCCGACCAGATCGGCCGCTGGAGCCCCCAACCGTTCATCCCGCTCGGGACCGACGGGTTCGGCCGCTCCGACACCCGCGAGGCGCTCCGGCGGTTCTTCGAGGTCGATCCGGAGAGCATCGCCGTGGCCTCGCTGCACGGCCTGACGCGGTACGAGCAGTACGCCCCGTCCGACGTGGCCAAGGCCATCACCGACCTCGGCATGGATCCGGACAAAGCCGAGCCGCGTACCTCCTAGCGGCCGGATCGCGCAGGGCGAAACCGCCATTGCGCCTGTCCGAACCGAGCGCATAATCGCGCGGAAATCGCGCGCGGGAGGGTCTAGGTGGAAGACGGCGCCGAGCGGAAGCTAGGACGGCGAACACTGCTCAAGGGCGCCGCCGCGGCAGCGGCGGTCCCGATCGCGGCGGCCTGTATCGGCAACACCGGCACGAGCGCGTCGGCACCCGCCGCGAGCGCGGCCGGTAGCGGATCGGCCGCTCCGAAGAAGCTCAGCGGCAACTTGAACATCCTCCAGTGGAGTCACTTCGTCCCGGACTTCGACACGTATCTCGACAAGTGGGCGGCCGAGTGGGGCGCCAAGAACGGCGTCACCGTGAAGATCGACCGCATCCCCCAGGCCGACCTCCCGGCGCGGTTCGCATCCGAGGTCGCCGCGAAGAGCGGGCACGACCTGGTCGCGCACTTCGCGAACGGGCTCCCGGCCCTCTTCACCTCGAGCCTGGTCGACATCACCGACATCTGCGACCGCGCGGCGAACAAGTACGGCGGCTGGCTCCCGGCCGGCGAGGCGATCGGCAAGGTCAAGGGCAAGTGGTACGGCTTCCCGGACTTCGCGGTGCCGTTCCTCAGCTCGTGGCGGACCGACTTCTGGAAGGCCGCGGGCTTCACGAAGGACCATCTCACCGACTGGACCGAGCTCTTCGAGTTCGCGCCGAAGCTGAAGGCCGCGGGCAACCCCATCGGTACCGCGATGTCCCAGACCTCGGACGGCGAGCACACCTGGCGTTCGCTCATGTGGTCCTACGGCGCCGCGGAGTTCACCAAGGACGGCACGAAGGTCGCGATCGACAGCAAGGAGACGCGGCAGGTCCTCGATCTCGCGAAGACCCTCTACGCGAGCGAGGAGCCGGCGGTCCTGTCATGGGCCGACGTGGACAACAACACCTACCTGCAGTCAGGCAAGGGCGCCTGGATCTACAACCCGATCAGCGCCTACCGCACGATCGAGGCCCAGAACCCCGACCTCGCGAAGAAGATCACGGTCGACAACCCGCTGAAGGGTCCGGTGGCCGGCGTCTGCTCGATGCAGTTCACGGTCTACGGCATCTGGAACTTCTCGAAGAACATCGATGCCGCCCGGCAGTTCCTCACCGACTACAGCGACGACTGGCCGAACCAGATGACCGCCAGCAAGGGCTACAACAACCCGTTCCTCAAGGGCCACACGACGAAGCCGATGCCCGCGCTCGGTTCGGACCCGAAGCTCAGCCACCTGCAGGAGATCTTCAACTTCTTCCAGCCGGTCGGCTACCCGGGCCCGTCGTCGCAGGCCGCGTACGACTCCCTCAACACGCACATCGTGACCGACATGTTCACGAACTACTGCACCGGCAAGAAGTCGGCGAACGACGCGATCGCCGAGGCCGCCAAGCGCCTCGACGACAGCCTCAAGAAGTTCCCCGTTTAACGGGGGCTCGTCGGGGCCGGCGAAGCCGGGCCCGACGTACGCGCTGCTGCTGAGGGCCGGGGCGATGAACCCCGGCCCTTTCGTTACTTGAGCGCGCCGCCGGTGATGCCGCGCACGAACGTGTCCATCATGAAGTTGTAGGCGATGGCCACGGGGACGGCGATGAACAGCGCACCCGCCATCAGCGAGCCCCAGAAGAACACGTCGCCGCGCACGAGATCCGTGACCACCCCGAGCGTCACCATCTTCTGGTCGGAGTCGGATACGAACGTGAGCGCGTACACGTATTCCTGCATGACGAGCGTGAAGGCGAAGATCGCGACGGTGAGCATGCCGGGGATGCTGACCGGGAGCACGATCCGGAACATCGCGCCCAGCCGGCTGCAGCCGTCGACCCGCGCCGCTTCGGTGATCTCGCGGGGGACGTTCTTGAAGAAGCCCATGAGCAGCCAGGTGCAGAACGGGATCGTGAACGTCGGATACACGACCACGAGCGCCCACTTTGTGTTCACCAGCCCGAGCCCGACCACGAGCTGCGACAACGGCAGGAAGAGCAGCGTCGGCGGCACCAGGTAGGTCAGGAAGATGCCGATCCCGAGCGCACCGGAGCCCGGGAACTTCGTCCGCGCCAGCACGTAGGCGGCCGGAACGCAGATGACGAGGGTGATGAGCACGACGAGGATCCCCACCTCGGCCGTATTCGCCAGCCACTTCGCGTACGGCGTGTGCTCGAAGAGGTACTGGACCTGCTCGAGGGTCGGCGCGAGGTTGAAGACGAACGGGTTGTTGTTCAGGTTGTACAGGTCGTTCACCTGCTTGAACGCCGTGACGACCATCCAGTAGACCGGGAACGCGGCGAAGATGATGAACAGCGACAGCAGGAGCCAGAACGCGATCTCCTTGCCGATCTTCCGGCGGCGGTAGGCGGTCGAGTGCCGTGCGGCGTGCGGCGCGGCGGCGATCGAAGCCATCTCTCGCTCAGTCCAGCTGCCGCGCTTTGAGCGCGCGCAGCATCACGAGGGCACCGATGAGCAGCACCGGGAACAGGAACAACGAGATCGTGGCGCCGCGTCCGAGCGAGCCGGCCACGACGCCCTGGAGGAACGCGTACGACGCGAGCACGTGGGTCGAGTTGACCGGATTGCCGCGCGTGAGCAGCCAGACGACGGTCATGTCGGTGAACGTGAACACGAGCGAGAAGAGCAGGGCGATGTACAGGATCGGGGCGATGATCGGGACCATGATCTTCCGCCAGCGCGTGAGGAATCGCGCGCCGTCGAGGCTGGCCGCCTCGATGATCTCCTGCGGCACGGCGTTGATGCCGGCGGTGAGGACGATGGCGGTGAACGGGAGGTTGCGCCACACGTTCACGAGGATGATCGACGCCATCGCGTAGGTCTCCTCACCGAGCCAGTTCGGGCCGTATTGGAACAGGCCGAGATGGGTGCCGACCCAGTTGATGACGCTGTACGTCGGGTTGAGCATCCAGTTCCAGGCCATCGCGCCGATCGCGACCGGGATGGTGAACGGCAGGAGGATGAGGCCGCGGATGATGCGACGGCCGCGGAACTTGCGCAGCAGCAGGAAGGCGAGCGTCGTCCCGAGGACCATCTGCAGCGCCTGCGACGTCAGCGTGAAGATGAACGTGTTGACGAGGGCCCGCTTGAAGATGTCGTCGTCGAGGATCGCCATGAGGTTGCCGAGGCCGATGAACTTGCCGAGCGGGTCACCGACGGTGGCGTCGGTGACCGTGAACCAGAGGGCGATGGCGAACGGGTACGCGATCAGCAGGACGATGTAGATGATCGCGGGGGCCACGAGGGCGTAGCCGAAGACCTTCTCGCTGTCGAGGAGGTGCCCGAAGGTCCGGCCGACGACGCCTCGGCGGTACGCGGCGGTGTGGGTGGCTTCGGCCATCGGAAGAAGATACCGCCAGGCGGGACGGGAAGTTCGCCGCTACGCGCGGATGAGCGGCCGGTACTTGATCCGGTGCGGCCGGTCGGCCTCGGCGCCGAGCTCCTTGTGACGGAGCTCCTCGTACTCGGCGTAGTTACCGTCGAACCAGCGGACCTTGGAGTCGCCCTCGAAGGCGAGCATGTGCGTGGCGATGCGGTCGAGGAACCAGCGGTCGTGGCTGATGACGACGGCGCATCCGGCGAAGTCGAGGAGCGCCTCTTCCAAGGCGCGCAATGTATCGACGTCCAGGTCGTTCGTCGGCTCGTCGAGGAGGAGCAGGTTGCCGCCGCGGCGCAGCAGTTTCGCCAGGTGGACGCGGTTCCGCTCGCCGCCGGAGAGGTCGCCGACCCGCTTCTGCTGATCGGTGCCCTTGAAGTTGAACGAGGCGACGTAGCTCCGGGCGTTCCGGGGCCGGCCGCCGACCATGATCGTGTCCTCGCCACCGGCGATCTCGGTCCAGACCGTCTTGGCCGGGTCGAGCGCGTCCCGCGACTGGGAAACGTACGCGGCCTGCACCTGCTCGCCGATGCGGAGCGCGCCGCCGTCGGGCTGCTCCTCGCCGGTGATGAGGCGGAAGAGCGTCGTCTTGCCGGCGCCGTTCGGGCCGATCACGCCGACGATGCCGCCGCGCGGCAGGTCGAACGTGAGATCGTCGAAGAGCAGCTTGTCGCCGTAGGCTTTCTTCAGGCCGTCGGCCTGCACGACGATGTCGCCGAGCCGCGGGCCGGGCGGGATGCTGATCTCGAGCTCGCGCTCGCGCTCGTCGGGGTTCTCGGCGAGCAGCTTCTCGTACGCGGCGATGCGCGCCTTGCTCTTCGCATGCCGCGCCCGCGGCGAGAGGGCGACCCACTCGGCCTCGCGGCTGAGCGTGCGCTGGCGCGCGCTCTCCTGCTTCTCCTCGTCGGCGAGCCGCTTGCGCTTCTGGCCGAGCCACGAGCTGTAGTTGCCCTCCCACGGGATCCCCTGCCCGCGGTCGAGCTCGAGGATCCAGCCCGCGACGTTGTCGAGGAAGTAGCGGTCATGGGTGACGGCGACGACGGTGCCGGGGTAGTCCTTCAGGAATCGCTCGAGCCAGCCGACGGACTCCGCGTCGAGGTGGTTCGTCGGCTCGTCGAGGAGCAGGAGGTCGGGCTTCTGGAGGAGCAGCCGGCAGAGCGCGACACGGCGGCGCTCGCCGCCCGACAGCGTCGTCACGTCCTGGTCGCCGGGCGGGAGGCGGAGCGAGTCCATCGCGAAGTCGATCGTCGAGTCGAGATCCCAGAGGCCCTTGGCCTCGATCTCGTTCTGGGTCTTCTGGAAGTCGTCGCTCAGCTTCTCCATCGCCGCTTCGTCGAGCTCCTCGGCGAACCGCGCGGAGAGGTCGTTGAAGCGCTGGAGGACGGCCTTCTGCTTCGCCACACCTTCTTCGACGTTGCCGCGGACGTCCTTCGCCGGGTCCAGCTGCGGCTCCTGCGGCAGGAAGCCGACGGTGAAGCCTTCGGTGAGGCGGGCGTCGCCGAGGTACTCCTGATCGACGCCGGCCATGATCCGGAGGAGGGTGCTCTTGCCGGCGCCGTTGGCTCCGAGCACGCCGATCTTGGCCCCCGGGTAGAACGACAGGTAGATCCCCTTGAGGATCTCGCGCTGCGTCCCGGGAGCGATCTTCTTGAGATCGCGCATGGTGAAGATGAACTGTGGCGGCATGGGCCCTATCACGGTAATTGATTAGGCTTCCGCGCAGCCGCCCGGGGAGGACACGTGAACGATTTCCGGCTCGCGAAGGACGTCCGGCCGCTGCGCTACGCGATGCGCTTCGATCTCGACCTCGAGCGGTGGACGTTCGCCGGCGACGCGACCATCGCGCTCACCCTCGCCACCGCGGCGCGCGAGATCACCCTCCACAGCGTCGATCTCGACATCAAGACCGGCGGCGACGTGACCGGCGTCACGTACGACGAGGAAGCGCAGACCGCGACGCTCACCCTGGCCAGGGAGCTGCCGGCCGGTCGCAGCGACCTGCGCCTCGCATGGTCCGGCACGATCGCGGAGAAGCTCCGTGGCTTGTACCGGTCGACCCGGCCGGGCGAGCGCTACGCGGTCACGCAGTTCGAGGCCGCCGACGCGCGCCGGGCGTTCCCCTGCTTCGACGAGCCCGAGTTCAAGGCGACGTTCGCGATCGAGCTCGTCCACGACGCCTCGCTCGCCGCGATCGCGAACACGCCGGTCGAGCGGACCGACGATCTCCCCGGGGGGCGGCGCCTCACCGTGTTCGCCGAGACGCGCCCGATCTCCTCCTATCTGGTGTGTTTCACGGTCGGCCCCTACGAATCCACGCCCCCCGCGAAGACCGCGACGAACGTCGAGGCGCGGGTCTGGCTGCCGGTCGGCACCGCCGACCAGGCGCTGTACGCCCGCGACGCGCACGTGCGGGTGGTCGAATGGCTGGAGCGCTACACGAGCATCCCCTATCCCTTCCCGCCGAAGGTCGATGCGATCGGGATCCCGGACTTCGAGGCCGGCGCGATGGAGAACCCCGGCGCGATCACCTATCGCACGACCTACCTCGCCGCCGACCAGAAGACCGCGTCGATGGCGACGTTCAAGCTCGCGTTCAGCGTCGCGGCGCACGAGGTCACCCACATGTGGTGGGGAGATCTCGTGACGATGGCCTGGTGGAACGACCTCTGGCTCAACGAATCGTTCGCGAGCTTCGTCGGCGAAAAGTGCACCGCGAGCCTCAATCCGGAATGGCGCTACTGGCGCGACGTGGTGTCGCAGAATGCCGGCGCGTTCAGCCTCGACTCGCTCGCGTCGACACACCCGATCTCGATGGAGGCGAAGAACGTCGACGAGGCGAACGAGCGCTTCGATGCGGTCACCTACCTCAAGGGCCAGGGCGTCCTGCGGATGATCGAGAACTATCTCGGCGAGGACGACTTCCGCTCGGGCGTTCGCATCTACCTCGATCGCCACAAGTGGGCGAACGCGACCGCCTTCGATTTCTGGCGCGCTCTCGATGAGGCGTCGGGCCGCGACGTGACCGGGCTCGCGACGGCCTGGATCACCGAGCCGGGCCATCCGCTCGTGACCTGCACGGTCCGTGAGATGGGCGGCGGCCTGACGGTCGACCTCGCGCAGCAGCGGTTCTTCGCCGACCCGGGCGTCGCGCCGACGGCTCAGGTCTGGCCCGTGCCGCTCGTTTTGCGCTATGGGACGCGCGACGGATCGGTCCGCGAGTCGCGCTTCCTCCTGGACACGGCCACCGGTTCCGTCGAGCTGCCGGGCGCGACCTGGTACTTCCCGAATGGCGGGGGCGCCGGCTTCTACCGCTACGCGCTCGACGACCGATCGATCGCGCTCCTCGCGGGCCACACGAGCGAGCTCACTCCGGAGGAGCGGCTCTCGCTCATCGACGACCAGTGGGCCCTCGCTCGCGCGCGCAAGGCCACCGTAGGCCAGGTGCTTGGGCTCGTCGCCGGACTCACGGGCGAGGACGACCTCTATGTGCTGCGCACGCTCGCCGAGATCCTCGCCTGGCTCAGCCACAACGCGGTCCGGCCGTCGACGGAACACGCATTCCGCGAGCTCGCCGACGCGATCTTCCGGCCGCAGCTCGAGGCGCTCGGCTGGGAGAATCGCGAGGACGATTCCCCCGACGAGCGCGAGAAGCGCCAGCTCGTCATCGGCGCGCTCGGACATACCGCCGCCGCGGCGGACGTGCGGGCCGAGGCCCGTCGACGGATCGCGGCACACCTCGACGGCCGCACGAGGCTCCAGCCGGATGTCGCCGGACCGATCGCGTCGGTCGCGGCGATCGAGGGTGACGTCGCGCTCTACGACCGCTACGTCGCGCGAATGAAGGAGAGCCAGAAGACCGACCCGCAGGAGGAGAATCGCTTCCGCAGCGCGCTGGCCGACTTCCGCGATCCCGCCATCGTCGACCGCTTCTCGAGCGTGATCTTCACCGACCTCATCCGGGATCAGGACCGCACGCTCCTCCTGCTGAAGATGGCCGCGCTGGCCCACGCACGCGGGGCCGCCCTGCGCACGATCCGCGATGGCTGGGACGAGTTCATCGCGAAGATGGATCCGGCCGGCAAGCAGCGCGCGGTGATAGCACTCGGCTCCCTGACGCCACGCGCGCTCGTGGACGAGGCCGGCGCGCTCCTCCAGGCGAAGCAATCACCCGACATCAAGGAGACCGTCGCCCAGGCGGCCGAGCGGATGCGGCTCGGCGCGGCCAACGCCGAACGCATGGCCGGAGAGCTCGAGAACGCGCTCGGGAGGATCGCGCAGCAGGCCCGGTGACCAGCCTGTGGCTCGACGGCGCCCCGGTCACGCCGCGATCGCCGCTGGCCGCGGATCTCACCGTCGACGTCGCGATCGTGGGTGGCGGCATCGCCGGCATCGCGACCGCGTACGCGCTCGTGCGGGAGAGCGCCACGGTCGCGGTGCTGGAGCGCGGGGAGATCGCGGAGGGCGCGAGCGGGCGCAACGCCGGCTTCGTCCTGGGCGGCGTGGCCGAGAACTACGTCGCCGCCTGCCGGCTGTACGGCGCGGAGCGCGCGACGCGGGTGTTCCGCTTCACGTTCGCGAACCGCGTCCTGTTCCGCTCGGCGATCCGCACGAACGCGATCGCCTGCGACGCGGCGTGGAACGGCTCCGATCAGGTGGCCGGGGATGACGCCGAGTGGCACGACATCACCGAGAGCGCGCGGCAGCTCGCGAGTCACGGCGTGCGGGTGCGCCTCGAGCCCGCCGAGCGGAAGGCGGTCTACGACGACGACGGCGAGATCCACCCGGTCCGTTTCGTCCGCGGCCTCGCCGACGCCGTCGAGAAGCTCGGCGTGCGGATCCACACGAGCACGAGCGCGGTGTCCGTGACGCCGACCGAGGTGCGAACGCCGAGCGCGACCGTGCGCGCCGGCGCGGTCGTGCTGTGCACGAACGCGTACACGCGGCACCTCGCGGCGACGCGCGTCCGCCCGGTCCGCGGGCAGATCGCCGCGACCGCGCCGCTCGCGCGGCGGGTCTTCGCGCGCCCGGCGTACGCGCATCGCGGCTACCGCTACTGGCGTCAGCTCGACGCGGGCAACGTGCTCGTCGGCGGGTGGCGCGACACCGCGGTCGACGAGGAAGTCGGCGAGGATGACGGCACGAGTGACCGGATCCAAGGTCAGCTCGACGCGTTCCTCGGCGAGCACGGGATCGATGCACCGGTCACGCATCGCTGGGGCGGCACAATGGGCTTTTCGCACGATGGCCTGCCGTACATCGGCAAGGCGGCCGATGGCGTCTATCGCTGCGGTGGGTTCACCGGACACGGGCAGGGATACGCGATGGCCGCGAGCGAGCTCATCAGCGCCCTGGTACGCACCGGCTCGCATCCCGACGCCGACCTGTTCGATCC